>CP034928.1:0-340331 GCA_004102645.1 Candidatus Bipolaricaulis sibiricus
CTGCGACCCGAGCCCGACCCTGAGCTGCAGCCCGTCGGGCGGGCACTTCCAGGTCGGAGAGGACGCTCTGGCCCACACCAGCTGCACGGCTTGGGACGCCTGCGGGAACGAGACAAACCGGGACTGCGCGTTCTGGGTCATCGTCGAGTTCGTCTGCCCGCCTCTGTTCGCCTGGCCGGACTTGGCCGACGCTCCGGGTCATGTGTGGATCCCGGTATTGGCCAACGACAGCGGCTACGGGCTGCGGATCGTGGGCGTGTCTCCCCCGACCTGCGGGAGTGCCTGGCCCTCGGGAGATGGGATCGTGTACACCACCATGGGGTGGTCCCCGGGATGCCTTCCCCCGACCGTGGGGATGCAGGAGACGTTCTCCTATACCGTGGAGGATGCGTGCGGGAACCAGGCGTCAGCTGCCGTGACAGTGACCATCACCTGCGACATCTGTCCTCTCTCCGTCCCGGGCGGCAAGGAGGAGAAGTGAGCTCCGCTCTGAAGTGGGCTGCCGTGGGGTTGGCGCTGCTATGGGGGGCGGGGGCGGCTGCCGCCTCCCTCTCGCTTGAATGGGAGGGCAAGCTCGTGTGGACGCTCCCCTCCCCTACGCCAGCGTTGAGCGCGACCTTGGCGCTCACCTGGACGGTCCTAGGCTGGGAGTGGATCAGCACGGCTGTGCATGAGGACACCGTGTGGAAGGCCTTGACCTTCACCGGAACCGGCGGGATTGGCGATCTCGACCTCTCCTCCGCTCTTGCCTTCGACCCGCAGGAGCCCGCATTCCGCAGCCTCACCGTCCGCCTGAAGGCGGAGTCGCTGGGGGTGACCCTCGACGGCGTGGCGCGGCTGGAGAGCCGAGGTCTTGGGTGGGGGTTGACCCTTGTCGGGCCGAGGGACGGGCTTGTCGAGCGGGTGCGGCTTCGGTTCAACCTGAAGCGTTTCCTGGACGAGGCGCTGGAGGACACGTTCGCCTCCAGCTTCTCGTCCGGCGAGGTCCTGTTCCGGATTGCACTTCCCTGCTGTGTGGAGCGGCTGCGGGGCTGGCTGAGCTTCACCAAAGTGGGGTTCTCGGAGTTCGGATTGAGCCTCCCCCTGCCGCTACCCCGGGAGACGGGGTTGGCCTTCTCCACGGTGGTCCGGTTCAGGGTAGATGAGAAGACCACCTTCGTCGCACCGGCGATGATCTACGAGCCTCCGGCGTGTGTGGAGGTGTACCTGGGGCTTGACTGGGATCGCACAACATGGGCAATCCGGGGGATCCAGACGTACGCTGTGGGCTTCCGCTGCCAGTTGGGAGCCGTGCGGGTTCGCGGCATCACGGAACTGCGGCCCATCGGTCTTGTGAAGCGCCCCTATTGGGAAGCGATCTGGGTCAGCTGGGAGGGAGAGGGATGCTGCGGTCCAACCAAGTTCCAAGTCGCCGCCTACTTCGGGGATGCGAACCTCTTGTTTGGACTGGGAGAGGTGGATGTTGGCGTCGAGGTGCCGGTTGCCCCGGGCGTTGTGATCGGGCTGGGGGCCGAGATGCTCGTCCCGGGCGACGCCAGGCTCTCCCTGAGCTGGAGGGCAGAACTATAGGATCACCCAGGCCGCACCCGCGGTCCCAGGGTGCCGGGCTGGTGTTGACGTCTGGCCCGATGTAGGAGGGGTGGCCCTTCTGCCCCTCGCATGCGCCCTGGCGTGCGACCGGTCCACGCTCTCCGGGACTGAGCCCTGCTGCCATGACGCTGTGCCCTCACGGGATGCCCCACACACCCAGGCGGCGGGTCCGCTGATCCAACTGGGTATACTCCCCCCATGACCGAGAAGAAGCTGCCCCATTGGGATCTGTCGCCCCTGTTCGCGAGCCTCGACGACCCCGCGTTCACGGCCGCGTGGACGGACCTCCAGGCACGCCTCCAGGCTCTAGAACCTCTCTTCAACAAGCACGAGGTCGGCCCGCGGCCGATGCGGGACTCGGACCGTGCCGCGTTCGACGAGATCACGACCGCAATCAATGGCCTTCTCGACGCGTTCCTCCCCGTGCGCGCGTTCGTGTCGGGTCAGGTGGACACGGACAGCACGAACCAGGCCGCGCAGGCCAGGCTATCCGAACTCCAGCGGATGTTCCTCCTCTACGAGCGGCTCCGGCCGCGGCTCACGGCGTGGCTGGCCCGGCTCGACCCGGAGAGGATCAACGCCGGCCCGTACAAGCTGATGCTCGACGAGGCCCGCGTCCAGGCCGAGCACATGATGAGCGAGCCGGAGGAGATCCTCGCCGCCGAGCTCCGCCTCTCGGGCGGGAGCGCGTGGACGAAGCTCCATGGCAACGTGTCGAGCCTCATCACGGCCACCGTAGGGGGGAAAGAGCTCCCGATCACCGCGGTCCGCAACCTCGCCCACAGCCCGGACCCCAAGGTCCGCAAAGAGGCCTACGACGCGGAACTCGCGGCGTGGAAGGCGCACGAGGTGCCGCTCGCCGCGGCCCTGAACGGGGTCAAGGGCGAGGCGTCGACCCTCAACCGCAAGCGGAGGTGGCGGGACGACCTCGAGCCCGTGCTCGTCCGGAACCGGATCTCCCCCCAGGTGCTCGCGGCGATGCAGGAGGCGGTCGTGGCGAGCTTCCCGGTGTGGCACCGCTACTTCCGGGCCAAGGCGCGGCTCCTGGGGAAGCCCCAGCTCGACTGGTGGGACCTCGCCGCGCCGGTGGGCACAAGCGAGAAGACGTGGACGTGGGACGAGGGGGCGGCGTTCATCGTGGAGCAGCTCCGCACGTTCTCCCCCTCGGACGCGGCGGTGGCGGAGACCGCGTTCCGCGACCGGTGGATCGACGCCGAGCCGAGGAAGGGCAAGCGCGGCGGGGCGTACTGCATGCCGATCGGCGGGGGGAAGAGCCGGATCCTCGCCAACTTCGAGGAGAGCTTCGACTCGGTCTCCACGATCGCCCACGAGCTCGGCCACGCCTACCACAACCACTGCCTGCGGGAGAGGCCGCCTTTGCTCCGCATGTACCCGATGACCCTCGCCGAGACGGCAAGCATCATGAACGAGACGATCGTCGTCCAGGCCGCGCTCAAGACGCTCCCGGCGAAGGAGCAGCTCCCGATCCTCGAGGCCGACCTCCAGGGGGCGGCCCAGGTGGTGGTCGACATCCACTCCCGGTTCCTGTTCGAGAAGGCGGTGTTCGAGAAGCGGGCCGGGCGGGAGCTCTCGGCCGACGAGTTCTGCGCTCTCATGCTCGACGCCCAGAGGGCAACCTACGGCGACGCGCTGGCCACCTACCACCCCTACATGTGGGCGGTGAAGCCCCACTACTACGGGACCGACTTCTACAACTTCCCGTACACGTTCGGGCTCCTGTTCGGGCTCGCCCTGTACCAGAAGTACGTCCAGGAAGGAGAGGCGTTCGTGGCCCGCTACGACGACCTCCTGGCGTCGGTGGGGATCTACCCGGCCCAGGAGCTCGCGGGGCGGTTCGGGTTCGACCTCGAATCGCGGTCGTTCTGGGAGGGGGGGCTGGCCGTGCTCGGGGAGCGGGTGGCCCAGTTCGAGCAGCTCGCGAAGTAGGCCCTCCGGGCCGTGGACCGCGGTCTGGGGTCCGTAAGGACACGGGGCGCTTTCCTGACCGGGGCCTTCGGACAGCCGCACCCCAAGGGCACGGAGTTACCAAGGGATCTGAAGGGTCCTGAAACAGGGAGCTTCCGGACCCGCCGGTCCCCACTTCGTGTCCTTGGGCCTTCGTGGTGAGCTGGCCGTCCTCGGCGATCTCCGCGTGCTCGGCGGTGAGGGCGCTCAGTCCACCGTCAGGGTCTTGCTCAGGTTGCGGGGGAAGTCGGGATCGAGGCCGCGGGCCACGCTCAGCCGGTAGGCGAGAAGCTGCAGCGGGACCACGGCCAGGAGCGGGTTGAGGAGCGGCCCGGCCCTGGGGAGCACGATCAGGTCGTGGGCGTTGGCCCGGAGGCGGGGATCCTCCTCGGCCACCGCGATCGCCCGCCCCCCACGGCAGGTGACCTCGTTCACCCCGCTCACGACCCGCGCCACGTCCTCGGGCCCGCACACGAAGATCACCGGGTACCCCTCGGTCACCGCGGACAGAGGACCGTGTTTGAACTCGGTGGACAGCATCCCCTCGCAGTGGGCGTAGGTGACTTCCTTCATCTTGAGCGCCCCCTCGAGGGCGATGGGGTAGGTCAGCCCGTACCCAAGGCAGTACAGGTCATCGCACCCCGCGAGGTCGGCCACCAGCTCCACGACTTGGGGGTCGGCCGCGGCGATCGCCTCCTCCAGGAGCTCGGGAACCCGGTGCAGCTCCGCCGTGGGATGTCCGCCCATCCGCAGGGCGAGGTACAGGAACGCCAGGGCCTGGTTGAGGAACGTCTTCGTCGCCGGGACGCTGATCTCGTACCCGCACGCCAGGGGCAGGTAGGCGCGGCTCCGGTACATGAGGGTCGAGCCGATCACGTTGAGCAGGCCCAGGGGCAGAAGCCCGCGCGCCACGGCGGCGTCCAGGGCGAGGAGGACGTCCTTCGTCTCCCCGCTCTGGCTCACGAACACCCCCACGTCCTCGGGCCCCAGGGCCGGCACGTACTGGGGGACGAACTGGGGGGCGAGGACGGGGATCGCCGGGCGCCCGGCGAGGCGGGCGATGTACGTCGCCCCAAGCAGGCACGCGTGGTAGCTCGTCCCGCACCCGACGAGGTACAGGTTCCGCGCCCGCTGCATCCGTTCCACGAGGGTCGCCACGTGGGGGGAGGCGTCGTAGAGGTGGAGCATCTCCCGCGCCCGCCGCGGCTGCTCGTGGATCTCCTTGAGCATGAAGTGGGGGTACCCCTCCTTCTGGGCCTCCTCCATCGTCTCGGCCACCGTCTCGATCTCCCGCTCGACCCGCGCCCCGTCCTCGACCCGGCGAAGCTCGATCCGCCCCGGCTCGAGGACCACGATCTCCCCGTCTTCGACGCGCAGGACGCGCTGCGTGAGGGGGAGAATGGAGGGGAGGTCGGAGGACACGACCGCGCTCCCATCGGTGATCCCGGCGACGAGTCCCGACCCCTTCTTGAACGCGTACAGCCGGTTCTCCCCCACCCGCCCGATCACGAACGCGTAGTCCCCCTCAAGGTCGCGATACGCCAGGCGGATCGCGTCGAGCATGGGGTAGCCCTGGTCCACGTACCGCTCCACGGCGTGGACGCAGGTTTCGCCGTCGTTCGTGGAGCGGACGGTCATCCCCTGGGCGATGAACGCCTCCCGGAGCTCGACGTTGTTCACGACGTTCCCGTTGTGGGCCCCGACGAGGTCGCCGTCGGAATCGATGTGGGGCTGAGCGTTGGCCTGGGACGGGGCCCCGAACGTGGCCCACCGGAGCTGGACGATCCCCCGCGTTCCGCGCATCTCGTGGAAGGCGAGGCGCGATGCGACCTCCTCGACCTTCCCCACGTCCTTGCGCAGGTCGACCGAACCGTCGGCGCGGATCGTGGCGCACCCCACCGAATCGTAACCCCGGTACGAAAGACGCCTCCCGGCCTCGGTCAGGACGGGCCCCAGTACGTCATCCTTATCCGTGACGATGCCGAAGATGCCGCACATGCTAGTCTCCCTGCGAACAGAGAGGGACGGGGACGCGATGGTGGCTGCTGTTCACGCGTCCATTCTACCCCCCAGAGCCGCGGTCCGCCGACCCACAGCGCCGACCACAGCGGCCCGTCCGTCCCGTGCCCCAACCCGTCAACCCCGGATGGTGTGGTTGTGGAGACAGGCCCGGCGGCTATCCTTTTGCCCCACACGATCTGAACCAAAGGAGGGTTCGATGAACCGAAGAGCGTACTCGAAGCGCCTGGGGTGCGTCCTGGCGTGGGTTCTGCTTCTCTCCCTCTCTGCGCCGGGGTGGGCCCAGGCCGGGGGGGAGGTGACGGTGTGGGCGAAGCTGGCAGGCGCTCCCGTGGACGTGCGCGTGGTGGTCCGCCTTGGGGACACCGTGCAGGGGATCTTCTACAGTCCGGCTGAAGTTCCTGGAACCGCGCGGTTCTCCCTCCCCGCCGGAACGTACACCCTGGTGGTCGAGCACGGCGCCGGGTTCGCGCGGGGGGCGGAGGTTCGGACCGTGACCGTGCGCTCCGGGGAGAACATCGAGCTGACCGTGGAGTTCCCGGTTGGGTTCTCCGCCTCCGCAACTTGGGGGTACTACGCGGTGGATCTCCACGCCCACTCGAACGCGAGCTTCGACGGGTCGACACCGCCGGACGAGCTCGTGGCGGTCCAGAGGGCCGCTGGCCTCGACGTCGGGTTCCTGAGCGACCACAACACCGGTGATGGGCACGCCCCGTTCGCCGAAATGGCCGCCAGGCGAGGGTTCCCAGTGATCCTCGGGGTCGAGATCACCGCCTTCCGCTGGCACTGGGTGGCGTACCCGGTGGAGGCGTACGTTCCGCAGATCCCCCCGATGGTGTGGATGGGGGTGGGGTCGCCCGCTCCCACGTTCGCCGAGGCCCGCCAGAAGGGCGCCCAGCTCATCCAGGTTGCCCACCCCTTCTGGACGGGGGCACCCTACTTCGACGCGCTGGAAAGGCCGTTCTTCGACGACGGCTTCGACCTCGTGGAGATCGCAAACGGGGAGTTCAGCGACGACGACGAGCGAACAATCGAGCAGCTGTTCCGGTTCTGGAACGACGGCCGGCGCTACGTGGCCGTGGCGGCAAGCGATGCCCACCACTGGAAGGACCCCGCCCACGTCTACGGCCGACCCCGCACCTACGTCCACGTTGAGGGGGATCTCACGGTAGAGGCTCTGCTCGATGCGCTGGGCCGAGGGCGGGCGTTCGCGACCTACGGCCCCCTCGTCCACTTCACCGCCCAAGGCACCGCCCGTCCTGGGGACACCGTCGTTCTCAAGGGCGGGGAGGAGATCCGGCTTCAAGCCGAGCTGTTCGTCGCGCCGCGCGAGGAACCCCGCGGGCTCGCCCACGCCGAGGTAATCAGAAACGGAACGGTGGTGCGCCAGTTCGCGCTCGAGGGGAAGTCCGAGGGGATGATCGCGTTCACCGACACCCCGACCGCGAGCGGGTGGTACATCGTGCGGGTGGTGGCCACGGACGGCGACCAGGCGTGGACGAACCCGATCTGGGTTGAGGTGAACTAGCCCAAGAGGCTCACTCCCACTCGATCGTCGCCGGCGGCTTGCTCGTGATGTCGTAGACGACGCGGCCCACCTCGGGCACGCGGCGGGTGATCCGCGCCGCCACCCGGTCGAGGAACTCGGGGGGAAGCCGCGCCCAGTCCGCGGTCATCCCGTCTACGCTCGTCACCGCACGCAGCGCGACGACGTACCCGTACCGTCGGCCATCGCCGGTCACCCCAACGCTGCGAACGGGCGTCAGCACCACGAGGGCCTGCCACACGGCGTCGTACAGGCCCTCCTCGTTGAGGGCAGCGATGAACTCGTGGTCTGAACGGCGGGCGACGTCGAGGGCCTCGGCAGTGACCTCCCCCAGGATCCGCACCGCAAGGCCCGGGCCGGGGAACGGGTGCCGCAGCCGGATTGCCTCGGGAAGGCCGAGGACCCGCCCCACCTCCCGCACCTCGTCCTTGAACAGGAGGCGCAGCGGCTCCACGAGCTCGAACCCCAGCTCCGCGGGGAGCCCGCCCACGTTGTGGTGGCTCTTGATGGTCGCTGCCCCTCCCCCTCCGGCGGACTCGATCACGTCGGGGTAAAGCGTGCCCTGGGCGAGGAACCGGAACCGGCCCAACGCCGCCGCCGTCTCGCGAAACACGTCGATGAACGTAGCGCCGACCGCCCGGCGCTTGGCCTCCGGATCGGTGATCCCGCGCAGGGCGCGAAGGAATCGGTCGGCGGCGTCCACCACCTGAAGCGAGACCCCCAGCGAGCGGAGGGCCGTCACGACCTCGGCCCGCTCGCCCTCCCGAAGGAGGCCGTGGTCCACGAACACCGCCCGGTGGTCGACCCCCGCGCGGACGAGGAGCAGCGCGAGGACGGAGGAGTCCACGCCTCCCGAGGCGGCGAGGAGGACCCGGCCCTGGTCGACACGATCGCGGATGTCGGCCACCAGCCGGTCCGCCACGTTCTCCGGGGTCCACCGTCGCTCGACCCCCGCGGCCTCGAGGAACCGCGCCAGGAGGGCCATTCCATGCTCGGTGTGCGCGACCTCGGGATGGAATCCAAGCCCGAACATCCGCCCCGTGGGAGAAGCAACGGCGGCAATCGGGGAGTCAACCGTGGAAGCGTGGACCTCCCACCCGGGCGGGGGGCTCACCACCGCGTCCCCGTGGCTCATCCACACCGCAACGGGACAGGGCAGCCCCGCGAACAGCGGACCAGTGTGGCGGACAAGGTGAGCTCGTCCGTACTCGTGCCCCCCGGCAGCGACGACCCTCCCGCCGTGGGCTTGGACAAGAAGGTGCATCCCGTAGCAGATCCCGAGCACCGGAACGTCCCCCCGAAACACGCGGGGGTCGGGACGGGGCGAGTCGGGGGCGGTCGCCGATGCCGGCGAACCCGACAGGACGAGGGCCTGTGGGCGGTGGGCGTCGATGTCCCGCCAGGGCGTTGTCCCGGGGACGATGACCGAGAACGCGTGGAGCTCCCGCAGCCGACGGGCGATGAGCTGGGTGTACTGGGAGCCGAAGTCGAGGACAACGACGCTCATCCGCGCGCGAACGTGATCCGACCGGTGCGGGGATCCATCGTGTCGACCACCGCGAGGGACACAATGGGAACGCCGAACTGCCGGAGGACTTCCCGGCCCCCGCTTGCCCTCTTCTCAATGACGAACCCGAACCCCACGAGCTCGGCCGCGGCGTCGCGGACCATCGTCGCCAGGGCAGCGCTCGTCGTTCCCCGGTGGAGAAAGTCGTCGACCACGAGCACGCGCTCGCCGGGACGCAGGTAGTCGGCACTCACGCACAGGAGGTGCTCCGTGCCCTTCGTGGGCGAGATGACCGGGCAGGTGAGCGCACGCTGCATCGTGGCTGGCGCGCCTTTCTTCGCGTACAGGGCGGACGCGCCCAGGCGCCGCGCGGTCTCGTAGGCGATCACGTTGCCCGCTGCCTCGGCGGTGAACACGCAGCTCGGGGTGGCATCGCGGAACGCAGCGGCCAGCGCGACGCCCGCAAGCTCCACGAACGCCGGATCCACACGGTGGTTGAGGAAACCGTCCACGCGAAGGAACTCCGCGGACAGGACGCAGCCCTCCCGCTGGATCCGTTCCCGGATCGCTACCGTCTCCGGAGAGGAGTCCCAGGTCGCCATGCGGTATGGTACCCTGTCCCGCCGCCCTCCGGAACACCGCCCTGGTGGATCACTCCAGCTCGACGATCGTGACCCCGTCCCCGCCTTCGGCCGGGGGGGCGAGGTAGAACCGCTTCACGTAGGGGGCGTGGCGGAGGTAGGTGTGAAGGGCCTCGCGCAACGCCCCCGTGCCTTTCCCGTGGACGAGGCGCCCGGTGGACACTCCGGCCCGCAGGAGCCGATCCAGCCAGATCGTCACCTCGCGCTCCGCCTCGGCCACGGTCAGCCCGCGCACGGACAGCTCCAGACTCACCTCGCTTACGGGTCCGAGGGTCGGCGCCGCCGTCCGCGGGAGGGGCTGCTCCTCCGCCGGTTCGAGCGCCTCCGCGGGGAGCTCGATCCGCCGGCCCCGCACTTCGACGCCCACCCGGTCTCCCTCCACCCACCGCACCGTTCCCACCTTGCCGGTCGACCGGACGCGCACGGTCATCCCCTCCCCGATCGCGACCGGGCGACGGATCGGGGACGGACCTGCTGGAACCTCGGCCGCCACCTCCTCCACGCGGCGCAGGATCCCCCGCCGTTCCTCCGCCGACTCCGCGGCGCGGGCCTGGGCGATGAGTTCGGAGAGCTCCTTCCGCACCGCGCGAACCTCTCCCTCCAAGCGCGCGAGTTCCTGTCCCAGCGCCTCGGCCTTCTTCTCCTTGAGGGCGAGGAGCCGCTTCTCGTAGTCGGCCCGCAACCTCGCCACCGTCTCCCGTTCCAGTTCGAGGTTGGCGCGCATCCGGCGCGCCGCCCCACGCTCCCGCTCGAGCTCGGCAATGATCTCCTCGGCGCGAATCTCCCCCGACGTGAACGACGCACGGGCACGCTCGATCAGCTCCTCGGGAAGCCCCAGACGCCGGGCGATCTCGAGGGCGCACGACCGCCCGGGAACACCCTCCTGGACCCGGTAGGTGGGGGACAGGGTCTCGAGATCGAACTCCATCGAACAGGAGAGGACGCCGGGGTGAGAGACGGAGAAGTGCTTGAGGGGCGTGAGGTGGGTCGCCACCGCCGCGGTGGCTCCCAGCTCGAGGAGCCGCTCCAGGATCGCCAGCCCGAGCGCCGCCCCCTCCTGGGGGTCCGTCCCCGCCCCCAGCTCGTCGAGGAGAACGAGCGTTCGGTCGTCGGCGTCGCGGAGGATCGCCACGATGTTCGTCATGTGGGAGGAGAACGTCGAGAGGCTCTGCTCGATCGACTGCTCCTCCCCGATGTCGCTTCGCACCTTGGGGAACACGGACAGCACGGTCCGCGTCGAGGCGGGGATGGGAATCCCGCACTGGGACATCACGGTGAGAAGGCCAATCGTCTTGAGGAGGACCGTCTTCCCACCCGTGTTGGGGCCGGTGATCACCGCCACCCGCTTCGCCCCCCCGAACGCGATCGAGACCGGCACCGCCCGCTCCCCAAGAAGGGGGTGGCGCGCGTCCACGAGCTCGATCCGCCCGTCCTCGACGAGGGTCGGGAGCGCTCCCCGCACCGCCTGTCCGTACCGCGCACGGGCGTACAGCCCGTCGAGGCGGGCGAGGAGGGCGAGGTCCCGCCGCAGGGGCGCTTCCGCGGCGAGAAGGCGCGCGGTCAGCTCGGCGAGGATCCTGATCCGTTCGCGGCGGATGTCCTCTGCGGTCTCCCGCAGTCGGTTGTTGAGCTCGACCACCGACGCCGGCTCGGCAAACAGGGTCTGACCGCTCGCCGAGGTCTCGTGGACGACGATCGATGCCCCCCGCGCCCCGGCCTTGAACGGGACCACGAACCGCCCGCCGCGCTGGGTGATCACGGGATCCTGGACGAGGTCGCGATTCCGGTCCAGGTACCGGCGGAGGAGGTCGGTGATCCGATCCGTGAGCGCGCGGAGCTCACGGTTGAGGTCCGCCAGCTTGGGAGTGGCGTCGTCGCGGATCTCTCCCCGCTCGTCCACCGCGCGCCAGATCGCCCGGAGAAGGTCTGCCTGGTCGGACACCTTCTCTCCGAGGGCCTTCAGGCCTGGGAGGCGCGACGAGGACAGGCCCTGCCGGATCTCGGACAGGGCCGTGAGGGTCGCCGCCACGGTCACGAACCGGTCCGAGGCGAGGGTCCCGTGCTCGCGGGCTTCGTCAAGGAGCGGTGCCAGGTCGTGGATCCCCCCCATCGCAAACCCGTCCTGGAGCGCCTGTTCCATCTCCGCGACCAGGGCGTACTCCCGCTCCAACGCCTCGCGGTCCGCACGGGGAACGAGGGCCCGCACTGCCTCCGCCCCAAGCGAGGACGCAGCGAACCCCGCCACCCCCGCGAGGACCTTCCCCAGCTCGAGGTCGCGCGCCGTACGCAGGTTGACGACTTCGACTGGCACGCCGTCCGGTCCCGATGAAACCATGATCGGAAACTATATCCGGTCCGTCCAAGCCCTTGCCAGCAGCGTGGAATGAAGGCCGCAGATCCCAGCTCTACGGGCGACCTGAGCTCAGTGTGGAATCCCACCCTGAGCCAACCGGGATCGCCAGAACATCGCTCGCGTGACTCCTCACGGTTTCGACGCAGATGGCCGTGCTGGTCGCGCCGCCTTCCTACCCCAGTCAGAACCTGGCCGACACTGTGCGACAGAGCATCCCCTTGCGTGGGTCGCACGCCTGACGGCATGGCTCTCGGCGACCGCTAGAACGTGTCTGACCCGATCACTACAATCAGAGGTCATGCCTGCTAACCTCAGCCCAGGATTCCTCGCTGCTCGCGACCGCCTGAACCGGTCTAAGACGGATGAGGAACGCCTGGATGCCCTCCAGGAGATGTTGGCCACCATCCCAAAGCACAAGGGAACAGAGAAGATGCAGGCCGACATTCGCCGGCGGATCGCCAGGCTGAAGGAGAAGGCCGAGCAGCAGCGCCGATCCGGTAAAGGAGGAGCGGTAGGGTACCATGTGCCGCGGGAGGGAGCGGCTCAGGTGGCCCTGGTCGGAGTCCCCAACGCGGGAAAGTCGTCCCTGCTCGCCGCCGTCACCCGCGCAACGCCGGACATCGCCCCGTACCCCATGTCCACGGTTCGCCCGCAACCGGGCATGATGCAGTTTGAGGATATCCAGATCCAACTTGTCGACCTGCCCCCTATCACCCGCGACTACACCGAGGGATGGGTGTACGGGCTGATCCGTCTCGCAGACACGGTGGCGTTGTGCGTGAACCTCGAGAGTGCGACCTGGAGAGAGGAAACTGAAGAGGCAATCTCCCTCCTCGCCGACCACCACACGTTGCTGACCACAGGCCCGAGCCGACAGCTGGATTGGCGCGTGGTGGAGAAGCGAACCGTGGCGGTAGGGCTCAAGGCGGACCTCGGGCGCGATCGCATTGCGGCTTTCCGGTCTTGGGCTGAGGGGAGGTACCCGTCAACGTGCGTCTCGACAGCGACCGGTGAGGGCTTGGATGATGTGCGAGCTCTACTGTTCCGCCACTCAGGGGTGGTGCGGGTGTACACGAAGAAACCCGGCCATCCACCCGATCTGTCGCAACCATATACCATTCGGGAAGGAGCAACTGTGCTCAATGTAGTCGAGCAGATCCACAAAGACTTCGTCAGCCGTCTACGTTACGTCCGTCTGTGGGGGTCGGGCCGGTTCGACGGCCAACACGCCCCTCAGGACCACGTCGTTCAGGACCGAGATATCGTGGAGATCCATCTCTCATGACCGATCCCGTGCGTCTGGCCCAGGAGTTGGTGCGCATCCCAAGCCCCTCGGGAATGGAAGGGGACCTCGCCGATCGGCTGCTCCAGGTACTCAAGGGGTTCTGCGAGGCCGAGCGAGGACCGCTGGGCGCGGTGGTGGGGAGAATCTCCCATGGCAACGGGCCCACCGTGATGCTGGAGGGCCACCTCGACACTGTGCCGCCCGGAGATAGTGCGGGGTGGTCCCGCGGGCCGTTCTCCGGCGAGATCGCGGACGGTCTGCTATGGGGGAGAGGGGCCGCAGACATGAAGGGGTCAATCGCTGCCCAGGTCGCAGCCGCCGCCACCGTGGCCAAGGACGTGCGGGGTACGCTCCTTCTGGTGTACGTTCCGATGGAGGAGATCGCCGAGGGGGTCGTTCTGGCGCGTGTGCTCGATCAGGTGGGCCGCCCCGATCTCGTCGTGCTGGGCGAGCCCACCGATCTACGGTTGGGGATCGGACACCGCGGACGGGCAGTGGTCCGGCTGGAGGCCCGCGGTCGGGCCGCCCACGCTGCGATGCCCAACCTCGGAGACAACGCAATCGTCCGCATGGTGGAGGCTCTCCCGTTGACGTTCGAGGCCCTTCTCCCCGACGACCCGCTGCTCGGAGAGGAGTCAGCGACGCCCGTCGCGATCGGCACCCCGCCGGGTGGGCCTGTGGTTCCTGAGATGTGCTGGGCCCTCATCGACCGCCGTATCGCCCGCGAGGAGACGCCCGAGTCCGTGCTTGCCGCGTACGAGGGACTCGAACTCGACGCGAAGATTGAGCGGGTGGAACTCGTCGCGTACACCGGGGAGAAGTTCGGCGCGGAGTGTTTCTTCCCGGCGTGGTGGATGAGTCCGGAGCACCCGTGGAGCGTTCGGGCCCGGGACGGGCTCGGCTCGCCCCCGATGCGGATCTGGCGGTTCTCGACCGATGGAGTGGAGTCGTGTGCACGACGCGGCATTCCCACCGTCGGCTACGGCCCGGGCGACGATCTGCTGGCTCATCAGACCGACGAACACGTCCCGGTAGGCGACATCGAGCGGGCGGCCCATGCCTACCGCCGGCTGTTGCGGTCGCTGTTTGTTCCGGGGACACCAGAAGCGAAGCCTGCACCTGCTGAGCGACGGGAGGAACGCCGCGGGCGCGGACGGCGGCGCCGGTAGTGCGGGGCGCGCCAGCGTGGGCCCTCGGCACGACACGATGACCGAGGACGAGGCCTTCCCAGCTGACGGAGACGCGCTGCCCGAGACCCCACCTCGCCCCCAGCGATGGTGGATCGCAGGGATCGCGCTCGCGGTGGCAGGAGCCCTCCTTGCCACGTTCATCCCCGGCTTGCTCCCCCGCGAGCGGACCGGCTCAGGAACGGGGTTCGTGATCGCGATGGGCGGGTACATCCTCACCTCTGCGCACGTGGTGCGCGGAGCAACGGAGATCACGGTCCACTGGAGCGGCCGTGGGTACAACGCGGGCATCGTGACCCTCAACAGCGACTACGACCTAGCGTTGCTCGTCTGTGACAGCCTGCCCCCCGTGCCGGCGGTTGCAGTTGCCGGAGGACGACCCGAGCTGGGTGACCCAGTGACCGCGGTGGGCCACCCCGGAGGGACTCGCCACCCCACAGCCCGCTCCACCACCGTGGCTGGCGTCGGGTGGTGGGCAGTAGGAGCTGACGGCAACGTGCTCCGCGACCTCGTTGCCACCGATGACCCGTTCCGACCGGGCTACAGCGGATCCCCGCTTGTGAACGAAGCAGGACACGTAGTCGGCATTGTAACCGGCAGCGTCACCTCGGGAACAGGCAAGCAGTTTGGGTTCGCCGTGTCCATCCAGCAAGCCGCGGGGTGGCTCGCAGGCCGAGGGATGGCGCTGTCCCTGGAGTCGGAGCGCCCGGCGTCCGCGCTCCGCGAGGCCGACCTTCTCTCCCGTGTCGCCCCATCCGTAGTCCGCGTCGAGTCCCGGCTCCCGCCGGGCAGTCCGTAGCGCCTCCTCTACGCCAGAGCCGCAACGATCGCACGTAGGAACGCCGGCAGGTCGCTTGGAACGCGCGACGTGATCAGATTCCCATCCCGAACGACTTCCTCGTCAACCCACGTCGCGCCCGCGTTCTCAAGGTCATCGCGGATCGCGGAGACGCTCGTGACCCTCTTCCCTGCCACGACCCGCGCCGAACACAGCATCCACCCCCCGTGGCAGATCGCCGCAACGGGCTTCCCGCTCTCCGCCATCTCTCGGACGAACGTAACGAGGGCCGGGCTGCGACGCATGTTGTCCGGTGCATACCCGCCGGGGATGACCACCGCGTCGAAGTCCGCCGCTCGAACCTGAGCCGCCGCCAGTTCAGCCGGCGCCGGGTAGCCGAGTCGGCTTCTGTACTCCCGCTTCTCCGGTCCCACTGCCACGACCGTCGCCCCCTCTTCCTTGAGCCGGAGGTACGGATACCAGAACTCAAGCTCCTGATACAGATCTGCTACGAGAATCGCAATGCGCTTTCCGGTCAGGTTCATCCTCTCCCTCCTCGCGCCTTCACCGCGCCCACCACACCTGTTCCTCTCCCACATACGCCTTCCCCATCGCTGCCCGCCGCAACCGGTCCATCATCGCTACCCCCAGGCCTTCCTCCGGAACGGGCTCGGCCACGATTGCCGAGAGCCCAACACGATCGAGGCGATGGATCGTCGCGAAGAACCGCGCCCCCGCCTCTACCAGGTCGCCGCTCGGAGAGAGGACCTCAACTCGTCCGAACCCTGTCCAAGCCTCACGGAACGCGAGGAACCCACACGCCTGGCGTTCCAACGCCTCGCTCCCATCGGGGATCGGCCCCCGCTCAAGGAGGAAGAGCGGGGTCGCGGGAACGTAGTGCCGGGCGAGCGTTCCTGGCGAGGCTGAGGGACCGGTAGCGGGGGCCATCCGCAGGTCCGGCAGACACTCCCGAAGCGATTCGAGCGGGGTTCCACCAGGCCTCAACACCACGGGGACCTCATCGGCGAGCGACACCACCGTCGACTCAATGCCCACCGGGGAGGCCCCGCCAGCGATCAGTCCATCAATACGTCCGTTCAGCTGGTCGAGAACGTCGTCGTGGTGGGTCGGAGAGAGGCGGCCGAACCGGTTGGCGCTGGGAGCGGCGATGGGGCATCCTGCTGCCCGAATCAGGCCCAAGGCCACGGGATGATCGGGCATCCGCACGCCAACTGTCGACAGGCCCGCAGTGACGATGGATGGCACCCGCCGCCGGCGGGGGAGAATCAGCGTCAATGGCCCGGGCCAGAACCGCTCCATCAGCTCCCGAGCCTGGGGAGGAATCGTTGTCCACAGCTGATCTGCATCGTCTGGAGCAGCAACGTGAACAATCACGGGGTCAAACCGGGGCCGCTCCTTGGCAGCGAATACGCGGGCCACGGCCCGTGCCGACAGCGCGTCTGCTCCCAAGCCGTACACGGTCTCGGTGGGAAACGCCACCGTTCCCCGGCGGCGGATGACCTCTGCCGCTGCGGCGATTCCCTCCTCGTCCGGAGCGAAGACCCTGGTCTCCATACGCCCTCAATCCTACAGCGTCTTCCGGAGGAGGGAAGGCCCCCGGTGGACGGAGCCCTGACGGGTGACAGGTAACGGGAGACCCCTCCGCATGGGGAGTACTGAGCGGGCGTTCTGCGGCGCGAGGGTCGATCCGGGATAATCTCCCCGCAATGCCAGCGGACCTCATCCTCCACGGCGGCCCGGTGTTCGGTGCCGACGGCGCGGACGCCATTGCCGTCCGCTGTGGGCGGATCGTGGCCGTGGGCTCTGCGTCCGAAATCCTCCGCTTCAGGTCGCCAGAGGTGGCTCTTGTCCCCCTCCGCGGCCGGGCGGTTCTCCCCGGGTTCTTCGACGGTCACACTCACTTCGTCCGCGTGGGGCTGGAGCAGTCGTTCTACGTCGAGCTCCGAACAGCGAAGTCGCTTGCAGAGGCCCTGGAGCGGCTCCGCAGCGCGGCTGCCCACCGCCGTGAAGGGTGGATCATCGGGCGGGGGTGGGACGAGTCCCGCTGGCCCGAGAAGCGGTACCTGGAACGGGCAGACCTCGACCGGGCTGTGCCGCGCCAGCCCTGTTACGCGATGCGGGTCGACGGACACATGCTCACGGCCAACACCCTCGCCCTGGCCCGCTGCACCCGACCCGAGGGGGAGTCGGTAGACCGCGACCTCGGGCACCTCCGCGAGGAAGCCGCGTGGGAGCTCGTCCGCGCCGCACGGCCCGATCGGGACACCCTGATCGAGGCAGTGGCGGCGGCCTCGCGCCACGCCGCCGCGCTCGGGGTGACCGCGGTTGCCGACATGGCCGGGGCCGACCACCTGGGGCTTTACCAGTCCGCCCTCCGGCGGGGGACCCTCACCACGCGCGTCCTCCTCTACCTCCCTGTTGAGGACCTCCCCGCCCTGCAGAGCTTGACTGTGAGCAGGGGGTTCGGCTCCCCCCTCGTCGCGATCCAGGGGGTCAAGGTGTTCGCTGACGGCTCGATCGGAGCCCGAACCGCGGCCCTCAGGGCCCCGTACCGGGATGGCAAGGGAACCGGCCAGCTCCTGATCGATCGAGAAAGCCTCGCTCGCCTGTGGCGAGAGGTCGAGGAGGCCGGGCTCCAGCTCGCCGTCCACGCCATCGGAGATCGGGCGATCGAGGAGGTCCTCACCGCGGCCCACCAGACGGGGATCGGTAGCCACGCTCGGCACCGGATCGAGCACCTTGAGCTCCCCACCACCGATCAACTGGACCGGGTGGCGGCCCTCGGCCTGATCGGCTCGATGCAGCCGAACTTCCTCCAGTGGTCCGGCCCGGGGGGGATGTACGAGGAGCGCCTCGGGCCCGAGCGGGACGCCGGGATCGACCCCCACCGCGAGGTCCTCGCGCGGGGGATCCCCCTCGCGTTCGGATCGGACGGGATGCCGATGGGCCCCCTGTACGGGATCGGCCTGGCCCTGGCCTCCCCACATCCCGTCCAGAGGCTGTCGTGGGCCGAGGCGGTGCGGGCCTACACCGAAGGTGCTGCCCACGCATCGTGGATGGAGAAGGACCTCGGGACGATCGCACCAGGGAAGTGGGCAGACCTGGTCGTGCTGTCCGGCGACCCCGCGCGCACGCCGTGGGAGGAGCTGAAGGTGGACCTCACATTCCTCGGCGGGGAGCGCATCCACGCCCGCGAGGAACGGACCTAGCGGGATGAACACAGGCGCCGGTCTCCTCTTCGTGGCGAGCACTCCCACCCTCACCCACCCTTTCCTCCCTCAGGGGAGAGAGGATCACGGGGAGGAGGGTGGGCAGATCGCATCGCAGGGCTAGACCATGCCCGAGCTCCCCGAGGTGGAGACGATGGTCCGTGGGCTCCGGCCCCGGGTGGAGGGGAAGACCCTTCAGGCTGTCGAGGTCGACGATCCCAAGCTGAGCCATCTCCGCGGGGCGATTCTCCTTCCGACCCGGGTAGACAGGCTCTCCCGACGGGGAAAGTACGTCCTGTTCAACCTCGGGGACCGGGCGCTCGTCCTCCACCTCCGGATGAGCGGCCGCCTCCTCTGGGCACGGCGCAGGCCGACGGGGCGCGTGCGGCTCTCCCTTCGGTTCCCTGACGGGGCGGTGCACTTCGTGGACCCGCGCCGGCTGGGGACGGCCGAGGTCGTGGGGGAGTTCAAGGAGGCCCTCGGCCCGGAGCCCCTGGGCGACCTCGCCTGGCTCTCCTCCGCCCTGAACGGGAGCCGGATGCCGATCAAGCTGTGGCTCATGGACCAAAGGAAGATTGCCGGGATCGGGAACATCTACGCTTCAGAGATCCTGTTCCGGGCTGGAATCGCCCCCGAGCGGCCGGCGAACGCCCTCTCCCGGGCGGAGGTCCGTCGGCTCAGGAAGGCGATCCCCGCGGTGCTGGAGGAGGCGATCGCCTGCTGCGGGACCACCCTCGCCGACGGCCAGTACCGCGGCCCGTCGGGCGAGGTCGGCGCGTTCGCCTGCGAACTCGCCGTCTACGGACGGGCGGACGAGCCGTGCCGGAGGTGCGGGTCCCCGATTCGGCGGACCGTCCTCGGCGGCCGGGGCACCTACGCCTGCCCCCACTGCCAACGCTAAGCCGGAGGATCTGGGGTCAGGTCTTGCAATCCAACAGGTCCTGCTCGTACCGCCGGATCCGCCGACTCACCGTGGCGTAGTGCACCCCGAGGAACTCCGCGATCTCCCGCATCGCGTACCCGTGGGTCCGGTACGCCGCAACCATCCCCTCCACCGCGTTCTCGCCGAGGAGATCCTCTAGGGATGGTCGCACCCCCTCGCGCTGGGCCCGAGGGACCTCGCTTAGCCCCCGACCCCCCTTGGGAAGCTTGCGCACGAACGCCTCGCTCCCCAGGTAGATCTGGCCCCGGAGTCCCTCCCATGGCCGAGCTCCCTTTCCCCGGCTCACGAACCGTCGGTACGCTCCGGGGGCCTCCGTTCGGCTCCTCGCAAACTGCGAGAGGATCCAGTCCGTGGTCAGGAACGAGGGGACGGGGGACAGCCTCGCCGTCGCCCGGTAGCTCGACCACGGCCAGTCCTTGGCCGCACGGACCGTTCCCGCCCGCACCGGGTTGAGCACCACGTACCGCGCTACCTCCAGGAGGTGACTCTCCTTCTCCACAAGGATCGCCGTGAACCGCCCCTGAAAGAGGTGCCCCACCCGCCCGTGGCGACGGTTGAACCGCTGGGTGTACACTCCGTTCAGGTACTGCATCCCTCGGGAGAGCCCGCCGTGGGGGGTCTCGACGAGGAGGTGGTAGTGGTTGGGCATGAGGCAGTAGGCGTGGCACAGCCAGCCCAACCGCTCAATCACCAGGGACAGGACCTCGAGGAACATCCGCCGGTCCACGTCGTCCCAGAAGACCTCCTGACGGGCGTTGCCGCGGGAGGTGACGTGGTAGAGCGCTCCTGGGTACTCCACCCGTAGCGGTCGGGCCACGGCGGGAGTATGCCCTGGGGCCTGTATGATTACAAGACCTGACCCCAAACCCGGAATGCTATGGCCCTAGGACCCTCGCGGGGGACGACACGTGGAGCTTGAGCCCGTCGAGCTCGAACACGAGCTCGGCGAAGAACGCGGTGTAGCCCGCTCCGATAGCTACGACCTGGGCCCCCCACGCCTCCCCAACCGCCGAGAGTTCCCGCTCGGCCCACCGCGCCTGGTGGAAGTCCGGAGTCGGGCTCTGGGCCACCCACAGCCGCGCCTCGGCTGGGCTCCAGTCCGCACGGACCGTGAGCCAGGCACCGTCCGAGGTGAGGCGCACCGTGGTGTCCACACTCGGCAGGTCATCTCCCCTCGCCACCAGACGGGCGAACAGGGCGAGCGATCCCATCACCCGCCCCAGGTCAAGCACCCCGTGCCCGGCGTTGGGGACCACGAGGAGGAGCTTCGGCTCCGGCAGGCCCGGCCAGTAGAGCCCCGTCGCCCCCACGGTCCAGTACGGGTCGTTCGATCCCACGACCACGAGCTTGGGCATGGTGTAGGCGTGACGGTACGAGTACGGGTCCACGATCCACGCCAGCCGCGCCCCCTCAGGGGCCGCGGTGAACTCCCCCGTGAGCCCGCGCGACGTGTAGTCCCTGAGCATCGGCGACGGCCCGCCGAGGAACTCCTCCTGCTGGACGAGCTGGCCGGGCATGTTCAGGAAGTCGAACACGATTGGGATCAGCCCGAGCACCCGCTCCGGCGCGGTGGCCGCGGCGAGGTACGCCGTCCAGCCCCGCTTCGACGCCCCCGTGACCACGAACCCCCGCAGCTCCGCCCCCCACAGCTCGGGGGCAAGCGCCTCCAGGGCTTCCATCGCGGCATGGGCGCTCCGCGTCATGGGGAGGAGGAGCGGCCAGTCCGGATCCCCCTCGTCTAGGTAGCGCTCGAACGTGTGGGCGATGAGCGCGTCCTCGCGCAGCCCGAACAGGGGCTGGTTGGGGACTCCGCCCAAGACCGCCACCCGCAGGCCCGCCAGCGACGCCATCGTCAGCCCGAGAAGCGCGTCGGCCCGGCCTTGCCCTCCCGTGATGTACACCACCATCACGTCCTGGACAAGCGCGCTCCCCGGATCGCACACGAACAGCACGTGGTCCCAGGGAATCCCGCGCCAGACCTGGGACCGGAGCCGGATCTCCGTGATCCGGCCCGCCCCGACCGGCTGTGTCCCCACCACCTCCCAGACCGCTGTTCCCGCTGCCGCGGCGAGGTATTCGAACAGCTCGCTCGGTACCTGAGCCAAGCCCATCGTCGTTGCCACGATCAGCGTGACCAGAAGGATCGGTCGTCTCACATAACCTCCCTTTGCGATGGAAGAGTGTACAGCCTAGCTGAAGGCAGATCGCCCGACACTTGCCTCACCGAACGTCCAGCCGGGTGCTCAGAAGGTCTCGCATCTCCGTCACGAACGCGGCGAACTCTCCTTCCCCGTACACGGGCGGGGTCACCTGACGGAAGTCGATCGGCGCCCCGGGAAACGGATCATCCCGGTAACGGGGGAAGAGGTGCATGTGCAGGTGGGGAATGGTGTTCCCGTGGATCTCGTAGTTGATCTTCACCGCTCCGGTCACGACCTTCAGCGCCCGGGCGCAGATCTGGGCCTCGTGCATGAACGTACACAGGTCGCGGTCGGCCAGGTCGTACAGCTCGACCGCGTGGGGTCTGAGGAGGAGGCAACACGTCCCGCGGAGACAGACCTGGGGATGGGCGATGAGCCAAGACGTCGGGAACTCCCAGATCGTCACATGATCCTCGGGCTCCGGCACGTTCTGACACACCGGGCAACCCTCCGGCCGGGAGAATCTCTCCCACTCCTCGAAGTCTCGGTGGAAGCTCACGGTTCCTCCTCCACAGCATACCCGTTCTCGGGCGGAGGGACGCTGCCAGCGGGGCCTCGCTCAGTGCATCCCAAGCGTGCCCCGGGCCCGGCACACGCGCTCGATCGCGCTGAACGCGATCCCTCCCAAGACAAGCATGGTGACCATGAACCCCATCAACACCACGGCCGCAACCCTCGGAGGAAGCAGCGGTCTCGTCCCAAGGAGCAGCGCCCGTACCGCATCGAACCCATAGGTAGTGGGCAAGGCAAGGGAGATCACGAGGAGGCCACGTGGAAGCACGGTCACGGGGAACCCACGGCCGGAGAGCTCCCCCAGGAGAAAGCTTGATACATCCACGAGCGTGTTCGCGTCGCGCATGAGCAGGACCAACCCGGCGAACGCAAACCCAAAACCGTAGAGCCCCGCGAGCATCGGCAGCGTGATCAGCATCGCCTTGCCCACCGGGCCGTCGGCGCTGAACCCGAACAGGAGCCAGCTTGCAAGCAGCACACCCGTGCAGTTGAGTGTGGTGACGATCAGGCTCGTCAGCGTCCGCCCTACGAGAAACGCCAGCCGCGGCACCGGCGTCATCCAGTTCGACTCGAGAACGCCAGAGTCCATTTCCATCTTCAGCGAGTAGCCGATCCCCCAAAACACGGCGCTGATGTACGCACCGAGGAAACTCCCGACGAGGATGAACGAGAAGAAGTCTCCCGAACCCGTGTAGGCAGCGAACCCCGTGGCCGTACCGTCGACACTGAACCCCCGGCCGAGGAAGAACGCTGGCGTGAGCCACATGATCGGCTCCACGATGCGAAACACCGCGTTGATCGGGTAGCGAAAGAACATGATCAGGTCCTTCCTCGCAACGGCCAGCAGCGCGCCGATCATGCCCACCCCCTCAGTGGTGCCCGAGCGCGCCGGTGCGCAGGACACGACGCTCCGTCCAGCGAAACGCCGCAAACCCCGCGACCAGCGTCACCGCAGCGAACGCAGCCAGAGCAGCGATGTGGCCCGTTACATCTGCAAGACCCGCACCGGCCAAGGCCACGGCACGGATCCCGTCAATGGAGTAGGTCAGCGGGAGCCCACGGGAGACGATCCGCATCCACCCCGGGAGGACCGCCAATGGGTACGTCATCCCGCAGAACACCGTGAACACCCCCCGCACAAGGAATACCATCGCATTCGCCTCTTTGACCCACATCACCAGACTGGCGAAGGCGATCCCGAGCCCGTACACGGCAGCGGCAGACAGGATGAACAAAAGAACAGTCAGACCGAGGTTCCCCACGGCGCGGAACCCCCAGATGTAGCGGAACGCGATCAGGGAGACGGTGAGATTGACCATCGAGATCAGAAGCTGACTGCAGGTGGCCCCAAGCAGGACACCAAACCGGCTCACCGGGCACAGCCACGTCGCCTCAAGCGTCCCCCGCATCTGCTCGGAGCGCATGAAACTTCCCAGCGTCCACAACGTCATGTTCAGCCACATCCACATCACGAGCCCGACGATGATGTACCCCGTGTAGTTGGTCGTGCCGGAGAGCGCAGCGAACGCGTCCAGCGCCTGTGCCTCCGGCCCCGCAAGCGCCCGCGCCGAGAACACGGACATCATCGGGAACAGAAGCGGCCAGATGAACACGGCGATGATCCACGACGGGTAACGCCGAAACTGGATGAGCTCCTTCACCGCCACCGCAAGCACGATCCCCAGCCCATCTCGAACCCGTCCTAGAATGCCCATCTCAGCCTCAGTCCCGCAGCGATTTGCCTGTCAGGCTGATGAACACGTCCTCCAGCGTCGGCTGGACGACCTGCAAGTGCACCACCTCGTGCCCTGCGGCGCGCACCGCCTCGATGATCGGCCCGATGCTCCGCCGGCTGCTCGAGGTGATCACCTGCAGCTCGCACGTTCCGACACCATTGGTGCTCGGCCGAACTGCAACTGACTCGACCGACGCGAGCGCCCGCAGCGCGTCTCCAAGTCCGTTCGGCTCACCCTGGATCTCGATGCGGATGACCTCCTTGGCGCCCAATCCCTCTCTGAGGGCGGCCGGCGAGTCGAGAGCGATGATCTTCCCCTGATCGATGATCGCGATCCGGTCGCACAGCTCGTCGGCCTCGGCCATGTAGTGGGTGGTGAGGAGCACCGTCTTCCCTTCCGCCCTCAGATCGACGATCGTCTGGCGAAGGTTCCGGGCCGCTTGCGGATCGAGCCCCACCGTCGGCTCGTCGAGGAGGAGGATCGGCGGGGACGGCAGCAGCGCCCGAGCGAGCGCCAACCGCTGTTTCATCCCGCTTGAGTACTTCTCGACCAGCTCGTCGGCGCGCCCCGCGAGTTCGAGGCGTTCCAGAAGTTCCGCTATCCGTTCCCGTGCCTTCCGGCGCGGGATGCGGTAGAGAGCGGCATAGTACCGCAGGTTCTCCCGTCCAGTGAGCTTCCAGTAGACGCTCCGCTCACCGGTGAGCACCGTGCCGAGCGAAGAACGGACCTTCGCGGCGTCTCGCACCACGTCGTGCCCCGCCACCCGCGCTGTGCCCGAGGTCGGGGAGAGCAGAGTGCACAGCATCTTGATCGTTGTCGTCTTCCCCGCGCCGTTGGGGCCGAGGAGGCCGAAGATCTCCCCTCGCTTCACGCGGAAGTCGATTCCGTCCACCGCGATCAGCGTTTTCACCTCAGCCCGGGCGCGGCGGAGCAGCCCGCGGCGAGCGTGACGCTCGAACACCTTGCGCAGGGCTTCAACCTCGACGGCGTTCTGTATGTCGTTCACACTCACCCCCTTGAGACGACAGCTTCGCCTGGGCAGTATAACATAACACTGTTACGACAGCAAGACACCGCTATCCCTCCATGCGTCGCCCCTACAGAACCCTGGGGTCAACGAATCGCCCCGGTCCGGCGATTGGAGAGAGGAAACCCCGGAAGGCGACATCCCTTTTCCGAACCCCTCAGGTGTATACTCTTTTGTTTCGAAGGAGGATCCATGGGTAGGTCCGTATGGCCGGCGGCTGTGGGCGGGGTCCTGTGCTGCGCCCTTGCGGCGGGGGCTCCGATGGGCCTGGAGAACGTATACTGCTGGCGGGAACTCGGGTACTGCATCGGCTATCCCGCAAGTTGGACCTTCACCAAGGCGAACGACTACACGCTTCTCCTCTCGGGAAGGGCAGGAACCGACGCCTACTACGTCACGGTCACCATCGCCAGCTTCGCCGCAGCCCTTGTCGGGGGGCGCTATGACACGCCACAGGCCCTCCTCAACGCGTACAAGTGCGATCTCGTCTCGGGAAGCCCCGTGGTGTGCGTTGACAGCAGCGGTGATCCAACTGGAACGGGCTACGTCGCCGAGTTCAGCCGCGACGGGGAGACGTTCCGCCAATGGCGGGTCGTGGTCGCACGGGCCGACGGCAAGGTGTTCCACTCGTGGGCGTTCACCGCTCCTGTTGACCTGTACCCGACCTACCGGCCCATCGCCGAGGCGATGTACGCATCGTGGACCCTCGATGGAACCGCGGGATCCACCGGGCCCGGAAGTGCCGCGACGGGGGCGAGCATCTCGGTCCTGTTCGAGGTCCGCGATCGGATCCGCCGCCTGTCCACGTGCAACAGCGACTCCGATCTGAGCCTGGGTCGCTGTCAAGCCCTCTCCTACACCCTGAACATCACGTCATCGGGCTACGTCGCCTTGTCCCTGGTGCTGGAGCGGGGACCATGGTTGCTGGCCAGCCTGTACGACCCGAGTGGAAGGCGCGTGGCCTTCCGCCCCGGCAACGTCAACGACGTGTACACCGGTGCCCACGCCGTTTCTCCTGGAACGTACACCATCGTGGTCGTGCCCCAGCTGTTCACGGCCGAGTCGGAGTTCGAGCTGACGGTGTACTTCAGCACGCAGGAGTTCTCGGTAGACGAACTCGCCGCCCTGTACGGGCCTCGCAGTCGCCACATCCAACGCTGATGCCAGCGATGACATGGTCCTGAACTACCAGGCGCCCCAGGAAGGCCACCGTGGCCTCATCGCGGAGATGCTGAGGCAGAGCTACGTGGAACTGCTGACAACGGAACCCGCGCGCTGGCTGCCCGAGGTAGCGGAGTGGGAGCAGTTCGACCAAGAGGTGGTCGATCACCCCCACACCGTCGGGGCATGCGTCTTCCTCAGTTCGGTCGAAGCTTGCGTCGTGGGGTTCGGATCGTACGATCCCCGCCGGGCGCCGGAGTTCGGCCCCAGGGGACACAGCTGCATCATCCCCGAGTACCACGGCCGTGGGCTCGGGAAGCTCCAGATCCGGGAGATCCTCCGACGCCTCTCCGCACGGGGCAGCCATACGGCCCTGTGTCCGCGCTCAGCGGCGCTCGGCACATCCCCGCGCAACGGATGGACGTGGCGTGCGGGTTCCGTGAAACAGGGACGAGACCCAAGGAGGGAATCATGAACATCGGGTTGATCATCTACTCACAGACTGGGCACACACTCTCCGTCGCGGAGAAGCTCCGGGAGAAACTGTCCGCGGCGGGGCATGTCGTGGCCCTGGAACGCCTGGAGGCCGAAGGCGCGGTCCGCCCTGGGGTGAGGGACGTGCGACTCAAGTCGGTGCCCGACGTCACGGCCTACGACGCCGTCGTGTTGGGGTCGCCTGTGCACGGGTTCGCCGTGTCGGCCGTGATGCAGGCCTATCTCCGCCAGGTGCCATCGCTTGCTGGCAGACGCGTGGCGTGTCTTGTGACCCAGTCCTTCCCGTTCGCGTGGATGGGCGGGAACCGTGCCCTTCGGCAGATGACGCGGGCCTGTCAGACCAAGGGGGCAACGGTCTGCGCGGTCGGGGTCGTCAACTGGGCCCGCCGCAGCCGGGAGCAGCGGATCGCCGCGGTGGTGGACAAGCTGATCCGCTGCCTCTCGTCCTAGACACTTTCCGCGAGCCGCCGCCCAGCGCAGGGCACCGCGCGTCCCTTGACAGGGGGCGGCGGTCGTCGTAGCGTTGACTCTGATAGATCAGTGGAATCTGATTGATCAGGAGGGACGATGCCAAGATCCAAGCGCAAAGGATCCTGTGGGTGCTGCAGAGTGGAGGCGCTGATCCCCGTGGACGAACGGGGGCAGATGGTTCTCCCGAAGGACGTTCGGGAGAGGATCGGGCTCCGCGGGGGCGACAAACTCGCCCTCAGCACCGTCGAGAAAGACGGATCTGTGTGCTGTCTCGTCCTGACGAAGGCTGAGGCCCTCGGCGCCGCCGTGCGGACGGCGCTGGGGGCGGTGGCCGAGGGACTTCTCGGAGACACCCCCGCGTAGAAGGAGGGAGAAACCATGGAGAACGATCAGGTGAGAAAGGCCGTACGCGAGGGGTACGCCCGACGCGCACGGGGTGGAACCTCGTGCTGCTCCAGATCGGGCTGCTGCGGCACCCCGGCGTCGGCGAGCGAAACGATGGGGTACACCAGGGAAGAGCTGGGCTCCATCCCCGCAGGGGCCGACCTCGGGCTGGGCTGCGGGAACCCCATCTCGCTCGCCAGCCTCAACGAAGGCAACTCGGTGCTCGACCTCGGGTCGGGAGCCGGGATCGACTGCTTCTTGGCAGCGCGAATCGTGGGCGAGGCGGGGCGTGTCATCGGCGTGGACATGACCCCTGAAATGCTCGATCGCGCGCGGGAGAACGCCCGCACCTGGGGCGTGGCGAACGTCGAGTTCCGGCTGGGAGAGATCGAACACCTCCCCGTCGGCGACGCCACAGTAGATGTCGTGATCTCGAACTGCGTGATCAACCTTTCGCCCGACAAGGTGCGCGTGTTCCAAGAGGCGTACCGTGTGTTGCGGCCCGGGGGGCGGATGGTCATCTCCGACCTCGTCCTCCTGCGAGAGCTGCCCGACGAGGTTCGAGCGTCGCTTGAGGCCTACGTGGCGTGCGTGGCCGGAGCCGCGAGGAAGGACGACTACCTGGAGATGATCCGCGCCGCGGGGTTCGAGGAGGTCCGCGTTCTGAAGGAAGTGCCTGCCGACTCCGCCCTCGCCAGCGCGTCCGGATGTGGAGGGGATGCGGCCCCGTCCGTCGTGAGCATCACCCTGGAGGCGACGAAGCCCCACCTCTCCTAGGCAGGCGCCTCGATCCACGCCTCGAACCGCCGACGGTGCTCCTCCCGCAGCGCCTTCCGGATGAGCTGGGCGTCGTACCCGCCCCGACGCAGCACGGCAACGATCGCCGCCGCGCGCTCCTCCAAACCGCGGCGCATGCACGTTTCGAGCTGGATCTCGAGGGGAACGACAGGCACGACGTGGTCGCCCCACCGCACGCTCCTGACATGTGACCAGATCTCGGAGCCGGCTTCCCATATCCCGGCCCCTTTGTCCGCGGTCGGGAACCCCTCCGGAGCGGCGATGTGGGCGATCTCGACCTTGACCCCCTCCACTACCCACCGCGCGAAGTGCCAGACGAACCCGTACTCATCGGGTCCTACACTCACGTGCCAGTCCCTAGACGAACGCCAGCCCGCGTGATCGGGAGAGTGCTCCCACCGCTCGGGGGTGAACGGCTCCATCAGCCCGACGAAGCGGTGCACGCCTTCCGGATGCACAGCAAGGAGGTCGATGTCCTGCGGCACCACCGCGCACCCCTGAAGGGCCGTGGCTGCCGAACCGATGACCGCCCACCGCGTGGCGGGCTCTATCGCAGGCGGCCCGATCTGCGGTATCAGGTTCCCTAGGACCTCGCGCCACGCCTCCACGGCTCCACCTCCTCCCGCAACCACAAGCCCGCCCGGGCTCCTCCGCCGGTGTGCCACCCAGTGCGGAGCCCCAGCCTACACACAACGGGTCCCCTCTGCCACAGGGGCCGTCGCCCCCCGGCGAGCAACCTGTACGATCTCCCTACTCCCCAGGGCTTGCCCTAGCGTGCCACAGGGGTAACATAGGAGGAACCATTATATACGACGGAGGGGGGGGGAACGTGCGTACGAAGCTGGTTTGTGTACTGGTTTCCCTGTCCGCGCTGTTGAGCGCAGCCGCCATAGTCAGCGGTGCCGAGGTGCCGATGTCCCGCGTCGCCCAGCTGATGAGCGCGGCTGCAAAAACCCCTGGTGCCGCTGGCGAGCACATCGGGACCACCCTGCGATCGCTGATGGACGAGATCCTAACCTACCTCCGAGGCCACGGCCTCACCGAGGAAGCCCTCACCGCGCTGGAGGAGGGATTCGCCCAGGCCCTGGAGGCGTTTGTGGCCGGGGACATGTCCCAAGACGAGTTTGGAGACGAGATCGCCGCCTTGGCGCGCGAGCTGGAGAAGATGGCCGGGGAAGAGGGCATCGCGGGATTGCCGGTGGCCCTGCTCGAACGGATCGGGCTCAACCCCGTCGCGATCGAGGCCCTGAAGGGCGAGAAGGACCTCACCGGACTCGAGATCGCCGCACTGGCCCAGACGGTCATCGGCAGCTTCGCCCCATCGGCCCTGCCGGCCGGCCCACCCGGGTGGGTGCCCGCGTGGGGAGCCCAAGAGGGCGAGGGTGGCACCGCGGGACCGCCGGAGGGGATCCCTGCGCGAGTTCCTGCCCGTGTGCCGGCGGGCATTCCCGGTGGCGGGGACGACGGTGAGGACGATGACAACGGCGGTCCGCCCCGCGGTCGTCCGTAGCACCGGTTGAACCCAGTCTCACACAAGGCATCTGCAAGAGCTGCGCTGACCCCGCGTTCCGGGGTCAGCTCTTGTTCGGGGCCTGGCCACGAGTCCCGACTGGCCTCAAAGGCTACGTGGGTATCAGCATCCCATCATAGAAGCGCTTTCACCCCATCAGCGGGTTCTTGCACACGTTCCCGATGAGCTGAGAGGCCCCTTACCAGCGGATGACCAGATCTGCCGTCGCTACAATCGCCGCCATGTCTGCGCCTGTTCAACCAGGTCCGCGCATTGCCGAGGGCCGCACCGCGGAGATCTTCCGCCTGGAGGGGGGGCGGTGCTCAAGCTCTTCCGTCCCGGGTGGGGCGAAGGCGACGCCCGGTACGAAGCGGACAAGGCCGAGGCCGTCCACTCCGCCGGTTTGCCCGTCCCCGCGGTGTACGGAGTGACCCAGGCGGCCGGGCGATTCGGGATCGTCTACGAGGAGGTCATCGGACGGCCGCTCATGGAATCCCTCCAGCGACGACCGTGGGCGGTTCGCGAGACGGCCCGGTTCTTGGCCGACCTTCATCTCCAGTTGCACAAGGCCCGGATTCCCGCGCTGCCGCGCGTTGCGGACCGCTTGACCCGCGCCGTGGAGCGGGCACCCGACCTGAAGGCCGAACATCGCGCGGGGCTTCTCACCCGCCTCGATCGCCTCCCTGGAGGCGATGCCGTGTGCCACGGTGACTTCCACCCCCCGCCCGGGACCGGGTAAGCTTGGACATCCCAGCCTCGCGAGGAGGGCGCGATGGACTCTATCGAGACCGGCCGGCAGCTGCTGAAGGCCACATCCTGGGCGCGAGCCCACGAGATCGAGACGGACCAGAGGAAGGGCGTTCCCCATCCTCCCCTCCAGAAGCCTCCCCAGGAGGGCGCTCCCCGCATGGCGCTTCCCGACCCGAAGACCCTTCCAGTGAACCCGGTCCCGGTCTTCGACGCCATTGCCGCCCGTCGCAGCCACCGTCGGTTCACACTCGATCCTCTGTCTGTGGAGGAGCTCACGTTCCTCCTGTGGGCCACGCAAGGCGTGCAGCGCGTGGTCCGCGATGGCGTGGCTAGCCTGCGCACCGTGCCCTCGGCTGGGGCGCGTCACCCGTTCGAGACGTACCTCGTCGTGAACCGCGTCACGGGCCTCGAGCCGGGCTTGTACCGGTACCTCGCGCTCAATCACGAGCTCTGCTTCCTCCGTTCCGACCCCGACCTCCCTGCCAAGGTGAGCGACGCGTGCCTGGGCCAGGAGTTCGTGGGCCAGGGGGCGGCCGTGTTCGCGTGGGCGGTCATCCCGTACCGCACAGAGTGGCGGTACAGTCTGTTCTCCCACAAGGTGATCGCCATCGACGTCGGCCACGTGTGCCAGAACCTGTACCTCGCGTGCGAGGCAATCGGGGCCGGCACGTGCGGGATTGGCGCCTACCACCAGGAGAAGGTGGACGCCCTCTTCGGCGTGGACGGGGTGGACGAATTCGTGATCTACCTCGCCCCGGTGGGAAAGGTCAAGTAGGGACCGCCGGTCTGAACGCCCGGCTGCGGGAAGCTCCTCCCCCGCCGAGAACGCGGAGCGCGCAGAGAGAGAGACTATCGTAGTTTCGCTCGGCTCCTCGCGGGGTCGGGGAGGTCTCCGCGTTTCCCCTCCTTCCGATGGGAGGGGCAAGGGGAGTACGACCCTTGCCGCAAGCGGGCTGACCTCTCGACCGCTCTTCGTCCGCCTGTCCCCCACAGGAGAATGGGGCAACGGGCAATCCCAACTCGTCGCCGCCGGACGTCCGCGCACTGGCCTGCTAAGCGCGCGAAGCTACCCAGACCTGCTCGCCGCCGCACCGGAACGGCCCCCGGGCAAAGTCGCCGTACAGCGCCTCGACTCCGAACCCGGAGAGCTCCAGAAGATGCTGCATCTCGTACCGGAACACGTACCGGAGCACAAGGGGGTTGAACCGCTTGGCGACCACGTTCCCGCCCTCGTCCAGCTCCTCGAACACGAAGTACTGGCGGAGGGTCTGCTCCTCGGTCTGGTAGTCACGGGTATCCCAGACGAGGACCCGGCGCCCGGTCACGGGGTGGATGAACTCGCTCTCCAGCTTGAGCGCCGAGCCGAGGGAGGTACGGTGGGCAACGATCATCTCCAGGCTGGGGTCGAAGACGTTCAGAACGAGCCTGCCCCCTGGGACAAGGTGGTCGCGGATCGAGCGCAAGGCTCGCTTCTGGTCCTCCACCGTGAGCAGGTGGAGGAACGCCCGGTACGGGATCATGACGAGGGTGAACCGCCGCCCGAGGGTGAAGTCCCGCATGTCGCCCTCGACAAGGCTGACCCTCTTCTGCACGTCGCGAGGCAGCTGGGCGACCTTCTCTCGGGCCACGGCGAGCATAGACGGGGCCCGATCGAGGCCCACGACCTCCACCCCCGCCTGGGCGACGGGGATGAGGATCCGCCCCGTCCCGCACCCCAGTTCGAGCACCGGCGACCCCGCCGTGCGGGCCTCTTCCACGTAGAACGCTACGTCGCCGGGCACGCCCGTCGAGTAGTAGTCGTAGAACAGCGCGTCCTGTCGGTCGTACTCCTCCACGGAACCCCTCCTCTCCGCGGGCATCGTACCCGACGGGGAGGTCAGCGGGTGAACAGCGCCCCTCGGCGGGGGGAGACCACCAGCGAGAGGAGGAAGAGCCCCACGCCTACGAGCACCACCGCCGGGCCGGCGGCGATCCGCGCGTAGTAGGAGAGGTAGAGGCCACACACCCCGGCCAGGACCCCCGCCCCGACCGAGACGACCATCACCCCCGGCACCCGGCGGGCAAGGAGGTAGCCCGTGCTCGGGGGAAGGACAAGCATCGCCAGCGTGAGGGCGATCCCCACCGACTGCAGACACACCACGACCGTGGCCGCCAGGAGCAGGAGGAGCAGGTTGTGGAGCGCTCGTACCGGAAGCCGCAGGGTCTGGGCGAGCACGGGGTCGAACGCAGTCACGAGGAACCCGTTGCGGAACACGAGCAGGGCCAGGACCACGATCCCGCTCAGCACGGCGATCATCTGCAGTTGCATGGGCGACACGCCCAACACGTTCCCGAACAGGAAGTGGGCGAGATCGACCGCGTACCCGCGCGCGGTCGAGATGAGGGCGATCCCGAGGGCGAACATGGACACGAACACGATCCCGATCGCCGTGTCCTCCTTGAGCCGCGCCCGGCGGGCGAGGGCCCCCATCGCCAGCGCAGCCACCGCCGCCGAGCCGAGTGCCCACCCGAACACCACTGTCCGCGACCCGCGGCCCACCAGGTACCCCACCGCCACGCCGGGGAGCACGCTGTGGGCCAAGGCGTCACCGAAGAACGCCATCCCGCGCAGGACCACGTACACTCCGACGAGCCCGCACACCGCGCCGGTCAGGACCGCGGCTGCAAGCGCCCGCAGCATGAACGGGAACGCGAACGGTTCAGCCAGGAACGTGATCATCGTTCTCCCTCGTCTGGGGGCGGACAGCAGGTATCGGTGACAACGAGGGTCCCCTGGGGCGTCTCGACAAGCTGGATCGACTCCCCGTACGCGGCGCGGAGCCGGTCGGGGGTGAGCACCTCGGTCGGGGACCCTAGCCCGACGGACCTCCGGTTGAGGAGGAGGACCCGCGGGAAGCGGTTGCGGGCGATCGCCAGCTCGTGGAGGGCGACGACCACGGTGGAACGCCCCGGCAACCGACCGAGAAGGGCGAGGAGATCCTGCTGGGTCGGCACGTCCAGGCCAGCCAGCGGCTCGTCCATCAGGATCAGCTCCGCCTCCTGGGCCAAGGCCCGGGCGATGAACATCCGCTGCTGCTGCCCGCCGGAGAGCTCGGCGATCGGGCGGCCGGCAAGGGCGGCGAGCCCGACCTGATCCAGGGCGTCCATCACCCGGGCCCGGCTCGCCGCGGTGGCCCGCCCCAGCCAGCGGCCGCGCCGGAGGCGGCCCATCGCCACGACGTCCGCCACGGTGAGCGGGAACGTCCAGTCCACACCACTCCGCTGGGGGAGGTACGAGATACACGTGTGGCCATGGGGACCGTGGCCGTACACACGGACTTCCCCCGAGGTGGGGGAGAGCACGCCCGCGATCACCTTGAGCAAGGTGCTCTTCCCGGCCCCGTTGGGGCCGAGCACGGCCAGCCGCTCCTCCGGAGCGAGGGTGAGGTCCACCGACTCCAGGGCCGGCCTCCCCCCGTAGCAGACGCTGACGTTCTCGAGCTCAATCGCGGGTGCGCCCGGGACGTGGCGGAGGTGCCGTACCCTCCCTCGCCGCGGGACGCGGACGCAACGGGTGTGAGCACTTCCCCGAGCCACCTCAGCCCCCCAGAGCGGCAACGATCGCCCGCACGTTGTACCGCATCATGTCGATGTAGGTGGGCGCCGGTCCGGTGGGATCGCTGAGCGAGTGCGTGTAGAGAGAGACAACGCGAACCCCCGCGTCGCGGCTGACCTGTTCCGCCAGCTGGGGGTTGACCGTTGTGGCCACGAACACCGCCCGGACCCCGAGCGCGCGGATCGTGGCCACGAGCTCGGCGAGCTCCCGCGCTGCCGGCTCGGCGAGGGTCGACAGGCTTGGGAGGACTGCCCCCGGCACGCGGAACCCGTAGCGGTGGGCGAAGTAGCCGAGCACCCGGTGGTCCGAAACGAGGAGCCGGGCCTCCTCGGGAATCGTGCCGACTTGGTCCACGATCCACCGGTCGAGCTGGGCGAGCTCCTCCCGGTACGCCGCAGCGCGGGACACGAACAGGGCCGTGTGCTCCGGGGCGAGCTCCGCCAGGGCGTCCGCAATCGCCTCCGTCCACAGCGCGACCCGCGTGGGGTCGAGCCACACATGAGGGTCGTGCTCCCCGTGTTCGTGGTCAATGTCGTCCTCATCGTGCCCGGGCCAGGAGAGGAGGGGGACGAACGTAGCCAGTTCGACCACCCGCGCCCCCGTCGAGGAAAGAAGCGGGGCGAGCCCCTCTTCCAAGCCTGCCCCGACCGCAAACACAACCTCCGCCCGGGCAAGGAGCACCGCGTCGGCGGGCGTGGGCTCGAACCCGTGGGGGTCTGCGCCCACCGGGAACAATACAGTGAGCCGGATCTCGTCCCCCCCTATCTGGCGGACAACGTCGCCCACGAAACCCGTGGTGGCCACGACGAGCGGGGCGGCGACCGCCTGGACACCAAGCCCCAGCGCAGCGGCCAGAGCCCCACCGAGCAACTGGACAGCGTGAAGCCTCCTCCTATGCATGGTTCACCTCCTGTCTTTGTTGGCAAGCCCTGCACAGGCCGAACACCTCGAGCAGGTGCCCGGCCACGCCGAACCCCACCGCCTCGGCCACGGGCGCCCACGCATCGCATAGAGCACAACCGTCAAAGTCTTGAACAGCACCGCAACCCTGGCAGACGAGGTGGTGGTGGCCATCGGTAACGCAGACGTAGACGCGCCCGTTCGGTGACGGCAGGGCGCGCAGAACGCCCGCCGCCTGGAGGACCTCGAGCGTGCGGTAGACCGATGCCGGACTGAGGGTCTTGCAGTGCCTCCTCCCGAGCGCGAGGACCTCCGCCGCGGTCACGTGCGCCGGGCCGACCTCCAACGCGTGGAGCACCGCCCGGCGGGACCGGGTAATCCGGTAGCCTGCCTCCTTGAGCGTCTCTTCCAGCACCACACTCATCTCCTGAGACTGAGTCTCAACAAGTGTAACTGCGCTGTCCCTAACGTCAAGATAGATGTCACAGGCAACGTTGGGAGCAGTGCCTCTCCCAGGCGGTGCTCCAAGTCCCAGACCGAAGAAGGGGCGTCACTGACCCCAGTAAGTCCTGTCGCTGTATTCCCCTGCATCTCTCACGACTCCCGCAGCGCTGGGACGTTCCGAGGATCACGTCCGATGCTCGCGGGGAGCGGGTCCATCTTCCTACGACGTATCGAGCCGTTCCGCAGCCGCGTTGTTCGCTCTCCCCAGTCGCTTCACCCCGGGAGCAAGCCGGGAGCATGTCCGCTCTGTCCGGGGTGGAGCGATCTTGCAGGCCCGTAGGCCTAAGAACGAAGGTCCGACCCCGGATTCGTGACCCCGGGGGGAGAGGTGGGCCTGTCTGCGCTGGCGGTGAACTTGTCGCGGAGCGCTCCCCCCGGGGATACTGGAGGTTCATCAAAGGAGGTTTCGTGAGGACGCTCAAGCGCTGTGCTGTTGTGGTACTGCTCACTGGATTCGCGCCGATGGCCGGAGCTGCCGTCGACGATCTCCAGGCGCGGATCATCACCGTGTTCGAACAGGCCGCGCCCGCAGTCGTGAACATCACCGTCCGCGGAACGGTCGAGGATAGGTTCATGCGCCCGGTGCCGGTCGAGGGTTCGGGCTCGGGGTTTCTGTTCGACGGCCTAGGCCACATCGTGACCAACTTCCACGTCGTCGATGGGGCTAATCAGATCACGGTCGCCTTCCAGAACGTCGACTGCTGCGTGGCGGAGGTGGTCGGCGTCGACCCGTCGACCGACCTCGCTGTCCTCCGCGTGCGGCGGACAGTCCTCCCCACGCCTCTCGAGCTCGCGGACTCCGACGCGCTCAAGGTGGGGCAGTTCGTGGTGGCGATCGGGAACCCGTTCGGCCTCAGCTCCACGATGTCGTTCGGAATCATCAGCGCCCTGGAGCGCGTGATCCGCAGCCCGAACGGCCGGTTCGTGGGCGGGGCGATCCAGACCGACGCCGCGATCAACCCCGGCAACTCCGGGGGCCCGCTCCTCGATCTCGACGGCAAGGTGATCGGGGTCAACTCGCAGATCATCAGCCCGGTGCGGGCCTCGGCTGGAGTCGGGTTCGCCGTACCGGCCAACACCGTGCGCCGAGTGGTCACCCAGCTTATCGCCACCGGTCGGTACGCCCATCCCTACCTCGGGTTCGACGGGTTCGGCCCGACCCCGGAGGTCGTCCAGTTCTTCCGTCTGGCCGGCCTGCCCGTGCCGGTGGACCGGGGCGTGCTCGTCACGTCGGTGGACCCTGGCGGTCCGGCGGAGCGAGCAGGGCTCCGGGCGGGGACCGAGCTCCTCCGCGTGGGATCGTTCGTGGTGGCCGTGGGCGGGGACGTCGTCCTGGGGATCGACGGACGCCCGGTGAACTCCCTCGTTGAGCTCATGCTCTACCTGGACAACGCCAAGGCCGTCGGCGACACGGTCATCCTCGACGTGCTGCGGGACGGGGTCGAGCTCCAGCTCGAGGTGGAGGTCGTCGAGCGACCCGACGACCTCTCATTGGGGGCCACATTGGGGGTCAGGTCTTGTTCCGTGCGTCTCGGCGTTCGTCAGCAACCCTGTTCGCGATCCGGCTGATCGTCGAGTAGTGGAGCCCAAGGTGTTGCGCGACCTCAGCGGGCAATCTTGGGCCCGGGCGGTCAATCCTGTTGTTCGTGTCGGTTCGGGACGCCCAGCATGGGGACTGACCCCGCAGGCCGAGCTCCTCAGTCCGGTTGATAGGCTCTGAATTCCCTGGGTCGCGTCAGGGCCTCAGGTGTTGGATCGCAAGACCCGCCCCTTGGACCTCCGCACCGCTCACCCACCACGAGACCTCTCAGCGAACTCCGGCTCTGCGCCTTGGAACGAGTATGCACGGAACAAGATCTGACCCCGTTGTCCCTCTATCAGGGTTGGGCTCGGCTCCCGGGCTTGACTAAGGGCGCTCCTTGGCGGCACAGGGGGCAGGCCTCCGGGGGGTAGTTCTCGATGTGGAGCTTCAACAGAGCAATCCCAGGCCAAGGGAGACCGCGTTCCTGCCCGCGCCGATCCACAAGGCACGCTGAACCCACCGCCTGACCTCCTTGGGCTTGCACCACTTCCGCCACCTCTAACGACGATCGGCCCGTGGTGATCACGTCTTCGGCGATGAGGACCCGTTCCCCGGGCCGGAGCTCGAAGCCTCGGCGGAGGGTCATGGCGGTGTTTTCTCGCTCGGTGAACATGGCCCGCACGCCCAAGGCCCGCGCCACTTCGTGGGCCACCACAATGCCCCCCAGGGCCGGCCCCACCACCACGTCCACCTCCCCCAACAGGCGCGCTCGTTCTGCCAAGGCCTTGCCCACGCGGGCGGCCTGATCCGGATATTGCAGGAGGCGCGCGCATTGGATGTACCGGGCCGAGTGCAAGCCCGAGGAGAGGAGGAAGTGGCCGTCCAACAGGGCCCCAGTCTTCTTGAGCATCTCCAGAACTTCACCTTCGGTGAGCGCAGCCACGGATGACCTCCCCACCGCTAGGGTCTCTTTCCTCCATGAATCGCTCCAGGCCCTTGATCATGTGGGGCATGCAAAAGGGGTCTGCGAAGTTACCTGTTCCCACTTGGACGGCATGGGCCCCGGCCATGATGAACTCTACCGCGTCTTGCCAGGTGGTGATGCCCCCACTGGCCACAAGGGGGATCTCTACCTTGGGGAAAAGTTCGTAGATCCAACGAAGGACGAGGGGCTTGATGGCTGGGCCGGAGAGGCCCGCCACCACGTTGGCGAACACCGGCTTTCCCGTGGGGATGTCGATGGCCATGGCCCGAAAGGTGTTGGCGATGCACAGAGCCTCCGCTCCCGCCCTCTGGGCCGCCAGGGCCGCGGCAACCATCTCCCCCTCGGGAGCCAATTTCACCCACAGGGGCTTCGTTGTGCTCTCTCGGGCAGCCCGGACGACGTCGGCTGTGAAGTCCGCTTGCGCCCCCACGAATCCCTTGCCCGGCACGTTGGGACAGGACACGTTGAGCTCAATGGCCTCTACCTCGGTGTTCTCCAGGGCTTCCGCCATGGCCCCATACTCCTCGGGCTTCTCCCCCCAGACGCTTGCCACCACCACCGTGCCGACCCTCCCCATCTTGGGAAGCTCTTCCCGCACAACCGCCTCAATCCCAGGGTTCTCCAGGCCAATGGAGTTCAGCAGGCCGCACGGGGTTTCCCACAACCTAGGGGGAGGGTTGCCGGTCCGGGGCTTCAGGGTCACGGTTTTGGCGCAGATGGCCCCGAGGATCGAGGGGTCGAAGACTTCGGCAAATTCCGTGGCAAACCCGAAGGTGCCCGCCGCGGCCATGACCGGGTTTTTCAAGCGCAGGGAGCCGATCTGCACCTCAAGGGAGAGCATCCACGAACACCTCCCCGGAGGGGAACACCGGTCCGTCGCGGCAAACGCGCTTGGGGCCTGATCGCGTCCACACCGTGCACCCCAGACAAGCCCCAATCCCGCAGGCCATCCGCTCTTCCAGGGACACGTAGAGTGTCACTCCAGCCCGCTGACACATCCGGTGGAGCTCTACCAGCATCGGCCTGGGACCACAGGCGTAGAGGGCTGTGTAGCCTTCAGGGGAGAAAGCCTCGGTGACCAGGCCTTGGATGCAGCTGGGAACTCCCGCCTCGCTGGTGACGTACAGGTGGTCCGCCACAGGTTGGAACATTTCCACCATCCACGGTCTTTGGCGAAAGCCCAGGTAGACGTCGAGGGGGCGGCCGAACTGTTTGGCGGTCCACAGCAAGGGGGCTAGGCCCATGCCGCCCCCTACAAGGGCAACGCGCCCAGGCACCCGCCTCCAGCCTTGGCCCAAAGGTCCCCAAAGCTGCACGGGGTCTTCCGGGCGCAGGCGGGCCAGGAGGGCTGTCCCCCGGCCCCGCACCGCGTACGCGAATGCCACGGCTTCGGAGGAGAGGTCGAACACCGACATCGGCCGGGCCAGCAGCGGATCGCGCTCCCAGGCGCGGAGCATGAAGAACTGGCCGGGCTCGGCCCAGAACTGCCCCCGCACCCGCAGGAGAAACACCCCAGGGGCCACTTCCGCGTTTTCCATCACCGGTGCACAAGCTACGGTCATTCCAGGCATTGTTGGATTTCGGCGCGCATGGCCAAGGCCGCGTGGCGGGCGTAGTCAGCGAAGTTCTTGGCTCCGTCGGGCTTGCCCCGGTGAGCCCCCAAGATGGAGCGAGCGGCCACGATCACAGCCCCATTCCTGTCCCGAAAAGCCGGGGCCACGTCTTGAGCGCTGGCCCCTTGGGCTCCATAGCCTGGAACAAGCAAACACATGTGAGGGAAGGCCCGGCGAACGGTGGACAACACTTGAGGGCTTGCTCCCACGACAGCTCCCACACTGCTGTAGCCGCACCTTCCCAAGAACCGTTCTCCCCATGCCCAGACCCGCTCGGCTACGTGCAGGTACAACGGCTTGCCCAAGGAAGGCAGCTCCTGGAATTCCTGGGCTCCAGGGTTGGAGGTCCGCACAAGGAAAAAGGTGCCCTTCTCTCCACTTTCCAAGTGCTGAAGGAACGGGGCTACGGCGTCGGAGCCAAGCATCGGGTTCAAGGTGAGGAAGTCGGCCTCGAAATCCCCTTGGAAATGGGCCTGGGCGTAGTAGGTGGCGGTGGAGCCGATGTCCCCTCGCTTGACGTCCCCAATGACGATGGCTTGGTGCTTGCGGATGTAGCGCAACGTGTCGCGGTAGCAGGCCAGGCCCACCAGGCCCAGGGCCTCGTAGTGGGCAATCTGCACCTTGTAGCAGGCCACAACGTCCAGCGTGGCGTCGACGATGGCCTTGTTGAAGGCCCAGTAGGCCTGGGCCATGTTCTCGTAGCGGTCTGCACAACCTTCGGGCAAGAGCTCCGGCGCGGGATCCAGTCCCAGGCACACCGGACCCCCTGTTTCAACGGCTTCCCACAACCTGTCGATGATCATCGAAATCCCTTCCCCGAAGGTGGCCATCAAGGTAGACCACCGTGCCCTTGCGCACCGTGGCCCAGACTTGGCCCGAGAGGCGCGTTCCCAGGATAGGCGTGTTGTGGCTCTTGGACCAGAAGAACTCAGGGGTGACTACAAACGAGGTTTCCTCTTCCACGAGCACCACGTCACCGTCGTAACCCGGAGCGAGGCGGCCCTTGTGGAGGCCCAGGATGCGCGCAGGGCCCTCTGAAAGGAGGTGGACGAGCTGGGCTAAGGAAATCAGGCCTGGCTGGACGAGGCGGGTGTGAAGGAGGGAGAAGGCCACTTCGATCCCGGAGATTCCTGGGGCCCCTTGGGCCTTGGCCTCCCGGGTGTGGGGGGCATGATCGGTGGCGATGGCGTCGAATGTTCCTGCCCGCAGGGCTTCAACCAGGGCCTGGTGGGTGGGGCGGTCCACCAAGGGGGGATTGACCACGTAGTCGCCCTCTTCCCGGGGCCAGGTGAGGTGATGGGGCGTGCCGTCGCAGGTCACCTGTACGCCTTGGCTTCTAGCCCAGGCTACGAGGTCCAGGGCGCGGGGGCTGGTGAGGTGGGTGAGGTGGAGGCGGAAGCCCAGCCGGTGGGCCAACCACAGGTCCCGGGCGGCCATGAGCTCCTCCCCCAGCTCCCCTAACCCCGGAGATTCGCAGTGCTCCATGATCACCTTGCCCAAGGCCCTGGCCTTCTTTCCTGCTTGGATCATGAGGTCGTGGCGCTCTACACCCTTTCCGTCGTCGGAGAAGGCCCACACGTAGGGAGCCAAGCCCTCTAGGTCTGCCACTTCTTGCCCGGCCAGCCCTCGGGTAATGGCCCCCACGGGGTAAACCTCCACCAAGCCCACTTGCCGGGCCTTCTCCACCACGTACCGAGCCACTTCAGGGTTGTCGCAGGTGGGGTGGGTGTTGGCCATGAGGGAAACGGCGGTGAACCCTCCCCTCACCGCCGCGGCCGAACCCGAGGCCGTGTCTTCTTTCTCGGGGAATCCGGGATCGCGGAAGTGCGCGTGGAGGTCGACGAAAGCCGGCAGGGCCACCCGCCCCTGGCCCTGCAAAACCGGGAGGCCCTGCAGATCTAAATTGGTACCCACAGCGGCGATCCGCCCGTCGTGGATGAGGATGTCCCCTTTGTGAAAAGCTCCGTCCGGGCCGACGAGGCGGACGTCGGCCATGCCTAGGAAACCTAGATCCTCAGCCGATCTCCGCAGTAGTAGCACCGGTACTCTTTGCTCTCCCGGTGGACCAGAGTGAAGATGGACTGCAACCCCGGTTCGGTGGACGTGATGCACCGGGGGTTCTTGCAGCGGAGCAGGTTCACCACCCGCTCTGGCAAGCCCACCTTGACCTTTTTCTTGACCACGCCTTCCTCGATGTAGTTCACGGTGATGCCGGGGTCCAACAGCCCCAGGGCCGCCAGGTCCAGATCCAAAGCCCCGGAGACCTTGATCATGTCCTTGCGGCCCAGTTTGGTGCTGGGCACGTTCATGAGCAGGGCCACAGGATACCCCGGCTCCTCAAGCTTCAGCTCCTTGAAGATGTTCAGGCCCCGACCAGCTTGGATGTGGTCCAGCACGATCCCCTTTTGGATGGCGTCCACCCGGAGCATCAGGCCACCCCCAGGATGCTGGCGATGAGGGCCATGCGGGCCAGGACCCCCAGCCGCGCCTGCTGGAAGTACACCGCCCGCCTGTCCTGGTCCACCTCGTAGGCGATCTCGCTCACCCGCGGCAAGGGGTGCATCACAATGGCGTCCTCGTTCATCTCCCGCAGCCGGTCCTTCGTGAGCACGTAGAAGTCCCTAAGCCGAATGTAGTCCTCTTCGTTGAAGAACCGCTCCTTTTGCACCCGGGTCATGTACAGGACGTCCACTTGACCCAGAACCCCCTCCATGCGTTCGGTCTCCTCGATTTCCGCGTCCCCCAGTTGTTTCACCTCTTCCTTCACGGGGTCGGGGAGGCGCAGTTCCTCCGGGGAGATGAGGATGAACCGGTTGTGCTTGCGGCAGGCCAGGGCCTTGATGAGGGAGTGCACGGTCCGGCCGTAGCGGAGGTCTCCGCAGAAGGCCACGGCGAGGTTGTCCAGACGGCTCTTGTACTCCCGAATGGTGAAGAGGTCGGTGAGGGTTTGGGTGGGGTGTTCACGGGCCCCATCGCCTCCGTTGATGATGGGGACAGGAGAATAAAGCGCGGCCAGCTTAGCCGCGCCCTCCTTGGGGTGGCGCATCACGATGATGTCGGCGTAGCCGGCCACTGTGCGGATGGTGTCCGCCAACGACTCCCCCTTGGCCGCGGAGCTCGTCTGGGGATCGGCCACGGTGATCACCTGCCCCCCCAACCGAAGCATGGCGGCCTCAAAGGAAAGGCGGGTGCGGGTGCTGGGCTCAAAAAACAGCGTGGCCAAAAGTCTTCCCCTGCAGACCTGGGCGTAAGCGGCGGGGTTGTGGTGGATGGCCCGGGCCAGGTCAAGAAGGGCATCGTACTCCTCAGGGGAGAAGTCCAAGGCATCTACACAATGACGACCCAGGAAGGCGTTCCCCTTGGTGGCGCTCATCCTGGGATTCGATTCTACACCGCCCAGTGTGCTGCCGGCAACTCCGGAGGCGCACCACTTGGGTCAGGCCCTGCAATCGAACAGCGCGGGCTGCCGGTGTTCGGGTGTCGGGGCGAAGGCCGTGCGCTCAACGCGGCCGCGACGCCCGAGCGCGCTGTGCCGGCGGACACGCCGACTTCTTCTGGTCGGCAGGGCCCGAGACACCAGGGCCTCCTCGGGCGTGGCCGTGGCCGGTAGCTTCTCCTGCCCAACATCCTCGCGCGTTCTGGGTAACCGCCCCTAGCGGGGGACGATCCACCCGAGGCCGTGGGCCGCCTGGGACGCCAGGGTGGTCCCTGCGTAGCGGGTGTTCGGTGGCGGGCCGGTCGCCGCGGCCAGGCCGAGGACAACGAGCATCGCGTTGACCATGTTGTAACCCATCCCATCGAGGTAGACATGGACGAGCACAGCTCCGGCGGGATCGCCGAGCACCTGGCCGGACTCCAGGTAGGCGAGGCGGGCGAACACCGTCTGGCAGGTCACCTGAGCCGCCGCTGCCCTGCAGACCGTAGCGTCAGCGGGATCGGCGTGGCTCGCGAGGTACCGGACCGTCTCCCTGCTTCCCGCGATCCAGCCCAGATCGGTCGAGCCCACGATCTGGACACCGACCCTGTTGCCGTCCAAGACGGCGAGCACTGTCGCCCACACGGACGGGTGGGGGAACCCCGGGAGCGTTCCGACCGACCCACGGATGGACCCGTGACCCAGCACTGCCGCGAGACCAAGCTTCCCCATGATCGTCCTCCGTGCGGCCACTGTAGATGTCGCCAAGCCGCCGGCTGGGGCACCAGCGTGGGGTCAGTGGGACAGAGGAAGAGGCCCCGGTCGGGGCCTCGTTCGCTATTCCCCGTCTTGAGGAGGATGGTAGGGGAGCGGGCTAAGCATCCTCTACGCCGATATCCTCCCACCTCCCCGTCGAGGGAGCGCGAAGATCCTGTGGAGAGACGGCAGAGTGACGGATGTACCAAGGCCCCGACCGGGAGGCTCGACCGTCGGCCCGTCAACGTCGGATGGCGAGCGCGGGATGAAGGCTCCGACGACTGTCCGGCGGTGTTCCTTGGGACGCGCGCGTCCTACCGGGTCCATCCCCCTCAACGGGCGACGGGGCCCGGTGGCCCCGTCGCCTTCCCTGTCAGCGGTTCTTCTCCCTTACCAGGTAACCCCTGAGCGGCTCTGGTCCGCGTCACCCTGGTTGTTCGTGCCGACGACCGTCGCCCCTTGTCCGGGTTCGCTGAGGTTCTGCTTCATGTTCTGGTCCCCGCCGGCAAGGGCAACGACCGTGCTGAGGGTCAGACCGACGACGAGGAACGCCAACGCTCTCTTCACACATCCTCCTTTGATCCGGTTCAATGACGCGCATGGTATCCCTTCGGAGACAGGCGCGCCGCCATCCGAGCCCAGACCCTCGAGCCGAGAACCCATGTGTGCTGCCCAGCCGGGGATGGCCAACCGAGCTGCGCGTCGCCGCTGGCGTATGAGCTTCACCCGACCCTCCAACGCCAGCCGGGCCCCGGGTGACCCGGTGCGTCGTGGCACGGACGCCCCGTGCGTTCCGGTGGAGTCACGTCCCGCGCCCTGTCACCACGTTGGAGCTGCCCCTGCACGCCCGTCCTGTGCCGCGGACAATGCGGCCGGTCATGGCCGCCCAGAAGGACCTCGCAGCACGGGTCAGGGACCTCCCCAGGTCCCCGGGCGTGTACCTGTTCCGGGGAGGCGACGGGGCGGTTCTCTACGTGGGCAAGGCCTCCTCCCTCCGCGACCGGGTTCGCTCGTACTTCCAGAAGGGGCGCCTGTCCCTCAAGGTCCGCCTCCTGCTGGAAGAGGCGCGCGACCTGGAGACGATCGTCACCGGAACGGAGGAGGACGCGCTCGTCCTCGAGGACGCGCTCGTCAAGAAGCACCGCCCGCGGTTCAACACCAAGCTCCGCGACGACAAGCGCTACCCGTACCTCAAGATCACCGCCGAGCTGTTCCCACGCGTCCTCGTCGTGCGTCGCCCAGCGGCGGACGGAGCCCGCTATTTTGGCCCGTTCACCTCGAGCCGCTCGATGCGCCGCGTGCTCAAGCTGGCCCACAAGCTGTTTCCGATCCGCACCTGCAACCTGCCGCTCGGGGAGAAGCGCTACGAGCGGCCGTGCCTCCTCTACCACATCGACCGCTGCTCAGGGCCGTGCGCGGGCCTGGTGAGCCCGGAGGAGTACCGGCGGGCGGTCGACGCGGCGGCCCACCTGTTCGAGGGGCGAGTGGAACGGGTGGTGGAGGACCTTGCCCTGGACATGGTCCGGGCCGCCTCCGAGGAGCGGTTCGAGCACGCCGCGCGGCTACGGGACACGATCCAGGCCCTAGAGCGGATCCGCGAGCGGCAGGCGGTGGCCCTCCCCGACCCGGTTGACCTCGACGCGGTGGCAGTGGCCGTGAGCGAGGAGCGGGGCCACGGAACGGTACTGGTCGTCCGCGGCGGACGGCTCATCGGACGGGAGGGGTTCCCCCTTGCGCTCCCCCCTGGCTCCACCCCCGAGGAGGCCCTGGAGGAGTTTCTCGACCAGTACTACACCCGCGCCACGGCGATCCCGCCCGAGGTGCTTGTGCCGGTCGCCCTTCCGGAGACCGAGGCGCTCGCCGCGTACCTCGCCGGGCAGCGCGGGGGGCGGGTCCACGTCGGCGTCCCCCGCTCCCCGGAGCGGCGGGCGATCCTGAAGATGGCGGAGCGCAACGCGGCCCTCGCCCTCAGACACGCGGAGAAGGTCGAGATTCTGCCCGCGGAGGAGGAGGCGGTGGACGAGCTCGGGGAGGCCCTCGCCCTCTCCGCCCGGCCGTGGCGGATCGAGGCGTTCGACATCTCCAACCTCCAGGGCGGCGAGGCGACCGGGTCGATGGTCGTGTTCGTGGGTGGCCGACCGCGGCGGGATGCGTACCGCAAGTTCCGGGTCCGCATCTCGGGCAAGCCCGACGACTACGCGATGATGGCGGAGGTTCTGCGCCGCCGACTGCGCCACGGCTTGAGCGAGATCGCCGACCCCACCGTCGTACGAGGTCGGTTCTCCGATCTCCCGGACCTGATCCTGGTGGATGGGGGCAAGGGCCAGCTCGGGGTCGCGGAGCGGGCCCTGGCCGAGGTGGACCTGGGCGGGATCGAGGTCGCCGCCCTCGCCAAGCGCGAGGAGCTCGTCTACGTGCCCGGCCGTGCCGATCCAATCCGACTCCCCCGCGGGTCACCTGCCCTCAGACTCCTCCAGGAGATCCGCGACGAGGCGCACCGGTTCGCGATCGAGTACCACCGCAAGTTGCGCGAAAAACGGGCGCTGGGGAGCTTGCTCGACAGCGTGCCCGGGGTGGGCCCGAAGCGCAAGGCGACGCTCCTGGCGCGCTTCGGGTCTGTGGACGGGCTGCGCCGGGCGACCCTCGAGGAGCTCCTCTCCGTCCCGGGGCTCCCCCAGGCCACGGCCGAGCTTCTGTACAAGGCCCTGCGCGCCTAGCCGGTATAATCGCGCGCCGGATCGAAAGGAGACGCGGTGAACCTAGAACAGAAGCTGCAGAAGCTCTCAGATGCGTTCGGCGTGGCCGGGTTCGAGGACGAGGTGCGGGAGGTCCTCCACGAGATGGTCGCCCCGTACGCCGAGACCTGCGAGACGGACACCCTCGGCAACCTCATCTGCTCGCGCGGAAGCGGCGATCCCATCATGCTCGACGCCCACATGGACGAGGTCGGGTTCATGGCGAAGTGGATCGAAAAGGACGGGTTCCTCCGCCTCACCGCGCTCGGCGGATGGGACGATCGGATCCTGATGGCCCACCGGGTCACCCTTCTCACCCGCACGGGTAAGAAGGTGCACGGGGTCATCGGCAGCACCCCACCCCACATCCAGTCCGACAGGGACCGCGACAAGGTCGTGCCGCTCGACGACCTGTTCGTGGACATCGGCGCCCGCAGTCGGGACGAGGCGGAGGCGTTCGGCGTGCGCATCGGCGATCCAGCGACGATCCACTACCCGTTCCTGCGCCTGCGCGAGGGGTACGTCACCGGGAAGGCGTTCGACGACCGGGCGGGGTGCCTCGTCGCTGCCGAGGCGCTGCGCCTCCTGGCAGAGGAGAAGCTCCCCTACAAGCTCGTCGCCTGCTTCTCCGTCCACGAGGAGGGCGGACTCCGTGGGGCCAAGGCCGCCGCGTACCGAATCGCCCCCAAGCTCGCCCTGTCCCTCGAGGGGACGATCGGGGCTGACATGCCGGGGGTTCCAGAGGCGAAGCAGCCAGTCCGCCTGGGGCACGGACCGGCGATCACCCTCGCCGACCGGTCGATCACGGTGAAGCCCAAGCTCGCCCGGTTCCTGGAACAGGTCGCTGACGAGAACGAGATCCGCTACCAGTACAAGCTCCCCGCCTACGGATCCACCAACGCGGGGGCGATCCACACCGAGCGGGGCGGGATCCTGGCCGGGGTGGTATCCGTTCCCTGCCGCTACATCCACTCCCCGGTTTCGACCCTGTACCTGTCGGATCTCGAGGCGACGCTCAAGCTCGTGGTGGCCTTCCTCCGCAAGGCGGGGGACCTCCTCTGAAGGAGAGGACTACCCTACCCTGGCCGGCTGAGGACGTGCTTCATCCGTGACGGAGTGGGTCTCCATCTCAGGAGAGATGGCACCGGACGCGGCAGGAACCGTGTCGTGGTCGGGGATCGTCGCCTCGACGTCGCGCAGCGGGCGGTAGAGAAGGGCGACGAGCGCCGCGCCGGCCCCGAGAAGCCCTCCCAGCACGAGCATCAGCGCCATCCCGGCCCCTGGGCCGGTCCCCACCAGCGAACCGAGTGCGGAAGCCAGGACCGTCCCCTCGCGCATCGCCGGCTCGAACACGCAGTCCGCCATCGGCCCGGCAAGGAGCATCGAGAACGGCGCCCCGATCTGGGCGATCATCAGCCGCACCGAGAACACCCGCCCCTGAAGGTCAGGAGGAACCTTCGACTGCCAGATCGCTTGGCTGGAGGCGTTCACCGTGGGGAACACCAGCGCCCCCAGGAACCCCGTCACGGCCCACATCGGCAGCGACCGGCCCAGCCCGAGACACGCTTGGCCGAGAATCCCTCCGAGCGCGCAGCCGAAGATCACCCCGTACACCCGCCGCTTCGGGCCGCCCCACAGGCTGAGGAGGACCCCACCGACCACACTCCCGATCGCCGCCGCCGAGCGCACGCTCCCCAAAACGAGCTCGTTGTTCCCGGTGCGGGCGAGGATCATCGGCGCGAGGACGGTGAACCCGAAGTTCGTGTTCACGTTGAAGAAGAAAAACATGAGGAGGAGCCCGAGAAGGCCCGGTCGGGCGAAGATGTAGCGAAAGCCGAACCCCGCCTCGCGAAGCAGGTTCCCTCTGACGGCGATCGCCTCCGCAGAACGGGGCGGCTGGGGGATGCGCGCGAACACGAGGATCAAGATCGCCGTGAGCATCGTGGTCAGGTCGATGGCCATGATCCCCGCGATCCCGATCGGCCCGAGGAGGACCCCCGCCCCGATCGGCGCCAGGACTCCGGAAATCGAGCCCGCCAGCGACATCATCCCGCTTGCCCGCGCGTACTGGGACTTGTCGACAAGCACGCTGATCGTCGCCGAGTACGCCGGGAACTGGAACGCCCCGAACGTCCCCGCGAAGGCGGCGGCGGCGTAGAGGTGCCCGATCTCGAGACGACCGGTCAGGTACAGGACGAGGACCGTCGCCGTGGCCAGCCCGGCAGCGACGTCGGACAGGATCATGAGAAGCTTGCGGTTCGCCCGGTCCACGATCGCCCCAGCAAGCGGGCTGATAAGGATCACCGGCCCGAACGCGCACACCCCGACCAGGGCGAGGGCCGTGGCCCGTCCCGTGAGCTGCCACGCCCAGATCGTGAGGGCGAAGTGCGTCATCCCCGTCCCGAGCATAGACAGCATCTGGCCGGCCCAGATCGCCGTGAACGTCCCCATCCCCTTGAACCGCTCACCGTTCATGTCTGCCTCTTGGGCTCCCTGCCGGGCGGTCCCGGCCAGTAGCGCCCGTCACCGAAGCCTTACCGTAACATAACACTGTTACTTAGTCAAGGCGGCGTCTTGGCGGTTCGCTCAAGATGGCTCGGGGCCCTACAGCTCTGCTCGCTCGACGAGGTAGAGAAGGCCAGTGAGCAGCACCGTCAGGAGGCCGATCGTGGCCCAGCGGGGCAGGCGCAGGAGCTCGGGCAGCGTGCCCTTCGGGAACGCTCCCGTCCGCAACAGCCCGTTCTGCACCCGCGGGTAGACCACGGCGAACAGCCACGAGCCGAGGAGGATTCCCGGGAGGCCCCCCACCAGCGCGTCGAGCCGGCCGTTCCCGATCGCGCCGGCGATCGTCCCTGGGCAGTAGCCGAGCATGGCGAACCCCACACCGAAGATCAGTCCCCCCACCGCGTTCTTCCCCCACGAACCACCCTTGGGGGACAGCTTCACCCGGCCCGCTCGCTGCAGGAGGTGGATCCCGACCGCGCCGACCACGACCGCGGACAGCATGATCTTGAGCACGGCAAAGTCGGTCAGCAGGAGCTGCCCCAGGATCACGTCGTAGCTCGTCGCCCCGCCCTTGTGGAGGAGGAATCCGAACACAACACCGAACAGGAGGCCCCACGCGAGCTCTGCCTTTTTCGACTTCATCGCCGCCCCCTCACGCGAGAACCCGGAACAGGAGCTGGGCAACGACGATCCCGCCTGCGAAGAACCCGATCGCCGACACCCAGCTCGCCACGGAGAGCTGCATCGTCCCGCTGATCCCGTGCCCGCTCGTGCACCCGTCGGCCCACCGCGCGCCGAACCCGAGGAAGATCCCTCCCAGGAGCGCGACGACGGCCCGCAGGCCGATCCCAGAGCCGAACGCTGCCTCCCATTGGTGAGGGATCCACCGGCCCGCGAGGTCGCCGGACAGGAGGGCGGACGCCGCTGCACCGATCACGATCCCCACCACGAGCATCGCCTGCCAGTCCACGGCCGGCGCGACCTCCCGGTAGTAGGGGCGGTTGAGGACCCGCTCTCCGCGGAGAAGGCGCTCGATCGCCCCGGCTGCCCGAGAGAACGTGGTCGAGCACCCGATCGGCTTCCCGGAGATGAGCCAGGTGAACCAACTCAGGATGCCGATCCCCGCGCCGACGACGTAGGGCGACCAACGCGGTTCCGTCAGCCAATCCGTCATCGCGTTCTCCTATCGTTCGATCCAGGTTGGAGGCCCGCGATCTGCGCAAAGTACCGCGACCCGTGCGGGTTCTCGCACACCGTGCACTGCCGGGCGTACCCAGCCTCGCTGTACCCAGTCATCCCCCCCGCCACGTTGTACACCTCGCGGAACCCGCGCTGCCGCAGCAGGCTCGCCGCGAGGCCGGAGCGGTTACCCGAGCTGCAGATGAGGAAGATGGGCTTCTCCGGATCGAGGTCCGTGTGACGGGCGCGGAGGTCGGGGGCGGGGATGTTGAGGGCCCCCGCGATGTGGCTGTCGCGGAACTCGAGCGGAGTCCGCACGTCGACGAGCACGATCGGCTCGGCGCCGGTGACCCGGGCGTGGAGATCCTCGGCCGAGACGAGGTGCAGGTGATCCACCGCGTAGCCGCTGGTGGCCCAGGCCGCGATTCCGCCCGCCAGGTACGCCGCACGTCCGTCCAGGCCAACCCGCCGCGCCCACAGGGTCGCCTCCGCCGCCGCGTCACGGCCGTCGGCGACCCACAGGAGGTCCGCCTCGGGAGGGACCACCCACCCGGCAAAGGTCGGGAAGTTCCCGGCCAGGTCGAGGTGGAACGAACCGGGAACGTGGACCCCGGCGAACGCGGGATAGCCGCGGACGTCCACGACCGCGGCGTCCACCCGCTCGCTCCACGCCCGAAACTCGGCCGGGGACAGCTCGATCAGGGGGGGCAGGTCCGCCAGCAACGCCGGTCCCCGCCGGTTGATCTCGCTGCAGCGACGGAAGTGGTCGGGGGCGGGCGGCATGTCGCTCGTCAGGGAGTGGACGAACTCCGCTTCATCGAGGATCTGCAGCGCCGCGTTGTACCGCCGCTCGTAGCCGATCGTCGTGCGGTAGTTCGCGCCCACCGCGCGGCCGCACAGGGAACCCGCGCCGTGGGCCGGGTAGACCTCGCAGTGGTCGGGGAGCCCGAGGAGGACGTCATGCAGGCTGTGGTAGAGCTTCCGGGCCAGGTCCTCCGCCCGGCCGGGGAACAGGTCGGGTCGGCCCACGTCGCCCACGAACAGGGTGTCACCGGTGAACACACCCACCGGGCCGTCGCCGCGGCCGGTGTCGGTCACCACGTAGCACACGTGCTCCGGGGTGTGGCCCGGCGTCTCCAGAACGTCGAGGCGCAGGTCCTCGATCTCGATCCGGTCGCCCGCGCCGACTCCCACGTGGTCGAACGCGCACCCGGCAACGCGCGGGGCGTAGATCGCAGCCCCGGTGGCTTGGACGAGGTCGAGGTGCCCGGAGACGAAATCCGCGTGGAGGTGCGTCTCCAGGATGTGCGTGATCCGCACGCCGAGCTCGCGGGCATGGGCGAGATACACGTCCACGTCGCGCCGCGGATCCACCACGGCACAGGACTTCCGTCCCACGAGCAGGTACGAGCTGTGGGCGATCTTCGGGGTGAACACGTGCACCAAGAGCATCGGGACTTCCTCCTTTCACACCTTGGAGGGCGAGTCTACCCCACCGCCGGGTCCATCCCCGGTCCACGGCGCCCGTATACTCCCTCGTTCTTCGGAGGAGGAAGACGATGAGCGAGCGGTACGACGTGGCGGTGATCGGCCTCGGGCCGGCGGGGATGGCGGTGTCGGCGATGGCCGCCCACATGGGGCTCAAGGTTGTGGGGATCGAGAGGCGCGCCCTGGGTGGGGAGTGCATGAACACGGGCTGCATCCCGAGCAAGGCCCTCCTCCGGATGGCCCACGTCCGGCACCTCCTCGCCCGGGCGGCGGACTACGCCCTGGAGGGGGAGGCGGACCTGGTTCCGGTGGCCCCCTTCGAGCGCATCGCGAAGCACTTGTCCTACATCCGCGACAAGAAGACGACGGCGATGCTCGATCGGGTCGAGCTCGTCGTGGGCCGGGGCAGCGCCCAGTTCGTGGACGGGCACACCCTCGCGGTGGGGGACGCCCAGTTCAAGGCCAAGAAGATCTTCATCTGCACGGGAAGCCTCCCCGCCGTGCCGCCGATCCCCGGGCTTGACGCCGTCCCCTACCTCACGAACGACACCCTGTTCGCGCTCGACCGGGTCCCGGAGAGCCTCGTCGTCCTCGGGGGCGGGGCAATCGGGTGCGAGATGGCCCAGGCGTTCCGGAGGCTGGGATCGGCGGTGAGCCTCGTCCACATGGACGCCCACCTCCTTCCCCACGGCGATCCCGACGCGGGCGCGATTCTTGAGAAGCAGTTCACCGCCGAGGGGATCCGCGTCCTCAACGGGCGGAAGATCCGGGCGGTGGAGAAGACGGGGGGCGGCATCGCTGTGCTCACCGAAGCCGGAGAGCGGCTGGAGGGTGCGGCCCTCCTCGTCGCCGCCGGGCGGCGGTTTGACTTCGGCGAGCTGCATCTCGACCGCGCCGGCGTTGCCCACAGCCCGAAGGGCATCGTGGTGAACCGCTACCTCCAGACGAGCCAGAAGCACATCTTCGCGCCGGGGGACGCGAACGGCACGTTCCTCTTCTCCCACGCCGCGATGCACCAGGGAATGCTCGCGTTCATGAACAGCCTCGTCCCCGGGCCGGTCAAGTTCCGGTGGCGGAGGTACGTCGTCCCGTGGACGGTGTTCACCGATCCACCGGTGGCCCACGTGGGGATGCTCGAGCGGGAGCTCAAAACGCGGCAGATCCGCTACGAGACGATCGAGTCTCGCTACGAGGACTACGGGGCAGCGATCGCCGAACGGATCGCCGTGGGCTCGGTCAAGGCCTACGTGAACAGGACCGGGCGCGTGTACGGGGTGCGGATCGTGGGCGAGGGGGCGGGGGAGATGATCGGGGAGTGGGGCCTTCTCATCCAGAAGCGGCTCCGCATCCACACGATCGCCTTCCTCCAGCACGCGTTCCCGTCGATGAGCTTCCTCACCAAGCGCGTCGGCGAGGGGTGGCTCATGAACCGCACCCGGGGGCCGGGGATGCGGAGGATGGCGCGCTGGCTCTGCCGATAGGGACGTAGCGTCGGGGGTTCATCCCCGACGTCGGACACAGGGTCCGGCGCCACAGGTAAGGCCGTCGCAGACGAGTTGCGACGCTACAGAGCTGTTGTAGCGTCGGGCTTCGTGCCCGACGGAACTGCGTCGAACGCAGGAGCCGACTCCGCGGAACTTCAGACGCTGGTCGCAGATAGGCTTCAGCTCAGAAGCCCCTCCACGCCCCTACGCCGCCCGCTGGAGCGTCCCCGCGAGCGCGGCCTCGTACGCCGCCATGTCGAAGTGCCCGTGGCCGGAGAACCCAATCAGGATGACCTGGGTCTCGTCCCTTTGCGCACAGCGGCGGGCAAGCTCAACCGCGGCGTGGACGGCGTGGGCCGTCTCTGGGGCGGGGACGATCCCCTCGGCCCGCGCGAACAGGACCGCGCTCTCGAACACGTCCACCTGGTCGTAGGCCACCGGCTCGACCACGCCATCCGCCACGAGCCGGCTCACGATCGGCGCCATCCCGTGGTACCGCAGTCCCCCGGCGTGGATCGCCGGGGGAACGAAGTCCGCGCCCAACGTGTGCATCTTGAGGAGCGGCGTGAGCTTCGCCGTGTCGCCGTGATCGTAGCGGCACGCGCCCCGGGTGAGGGTGGGGCACGACCGGGGCTCCACCGCGACGAACCTGGGCTGGGCGCGCCTCCCCGCCCTCGCCTCCCCGAAGAAGGGGAGCACGAGGCCGGCGAAGTTCGATCCTCCGCCCACGCAGCCCACCACCACGTCCGGCCACTCGCCGGCGAGGTCGAGCTGCCGGATTGCCTCCAGGCCGATCACCGTTTGGTGGAGGAGGACGTGGTTCAGGACGCTCCCCAGCGCGTACTTCGTCCCATCTCCCCGCACGGCGGCCTCGATCGCCTCCGAGATCGCGATCCCCAGCGACCCCGGGCAGTCCGGGTCGGCCTCGAGGAAGGATCGACCCGCCGCCGTGCGATCGGAGGGAGAGGGAACGATCTCTGCCCCGAACAGGCGGATCATCGCTCGGCGGTACGGCTTCTGGTCGTAGGACACGCGGACCATGAACACCGTGCACCCGAGCCCGAACGTCCCGCACGCGAACGCGAGCGCACTCCCCCACTGTCCGGCACCGGTCTCGGTGGCGAGGGTCTTCGTCCCCTCGATCGTGTTGTAGTAGGCCTGAGCGACGGCGGTGTTCGTCTTGTGCGACCCGGTGGGGCTTGCCCCCTCGTACTTGAAGTAGATCCGGGCCGGGGTGCCAACGACCCGCTCCAGGTTGGCTGCCCGCTGGAGCGGCGTCGGCCGCCAGCGGCGGTAGACCTCCTGCACCGGTTCCGGGATGTCCACGAACCGGTCGGTAGCCACCTCCTGCTCGACGCACGCCCGCGGAAAGAGGGCAAGTAGCGCATCTGGAGCGAGCGGCTCATGGGTCCGGGGATCGAGCGGCGGATCGAGGGGTCGATCCAGGTCGGCAAGCACGTTGTACCACTGGCGGGGCAGCTCTTCCTGGTGCAACAGAAAACTCGTCTTCATGGTGAAACCCTCCTTGTGAACTGGTCTCGAAGCGTTGTCCGAACAGAAACTGGATCAGTTCAAAGGACGCCACCAGGGTTTCACGGGGGGAGTGCAGATAGGCGAAACGGAGAATCGAACAGGGCTCGCTAGCGGGCTAGCCGAGCCAAAGGTACCTCCGATGTTCGGTCATGCATCTCCTCCTTTGAAGCGGGACCGAACGTACCCCCTGGCAGCTCTCGCGTCAAGGTCGGCGGAGCGAGGGTGCGGAACGCGGTATGCTCGGCGCATGACCACGCGGTGGAGGGCCTACGACCCGGAGCGCGACTTCGGTCGGGTGCGGGAGTTCCTCGTCCGGACGTACCTCGCGTTCGGGACCCCCTCCTCCAACTGGGGGATCGAGCGGTGGAACTACGCCCGGTACTTCGTGGCCCCGATGCTCGGCTCAGCGGGAACGGAACCCGGGGTCCCGCCGGGCGCACTCCGGGCGATCCGGATGTGGGAAGAGATGGTCGGCCTGTGGGAGGACGAAAGGGGAAGGATCGTCGGGGTCGCGAACATCGAGCACCCGGACCCTGAACACCGCGGGTTCGGGGAGATCTTCCTCCAGCGCCACCCCGCGCACCCCGAGCTCCTCGACGAGATGCTCGCCTACGCCGAGGACCGGTTCCGCGACCCGGGGAAGAACCGGGTCTTCATCTTCGTCCACGACACCGATGCGGCGCTCCGCGATGCGGTGACCCGGCGGGGGTACGGGGAGAAGCCGGACGTCACCGCGTCGCACCTCCGGATTCAGCTCGACGACCTGCCCGCGCCCGTGCTCCCCCCGGGGTTCGCCGTGCGGACGATGGCCGAGGAAGACGACGTTGACCGCCGCCGGGAGCTCTTCGGACGGGCGTTCAACCACCCCGATCCGCAGGACTGGCCGTCCGCGTTCGCCTACCGCGAGCTTCAGCGTGCGCCAGACTACCGCCGGGAACACGACTTCATCGTCGTCGCCCCGGACGGATCGTACGCCGCGTGCTGCATCATCTGGCACGACGCCGAGAACCGGGTCGGTCACCTCGAGCCGGTGGGGACCCATCCCGACTTCCGACGCCGCGGCCTGGCCCGGGCAGTCGTCCTCCACGGGCTGCACCGCCTCGCCGCGCTCGGGGCGACGTGGGTGCCGATGGAGTCCGACGCTCCGCTCTACGAGGCCATCGGGTTCCGCCAGGTGGGCGTATCTCGCCTCTGGGTCAAGACGTTCGGCCCGAGCGAGGCCTGATCGCACTCCTCTCACGAACCCCCAAGCAGCGCCACCGCCCGCTCGAGCGCAGCGAGGAGCGCTCCCGAACGGGCCCGGTTCACCGATTCCACCGCCCAGCGCGGGATCGTAGGGCGGGCCGTCGCAACCTGGAGCGCGTGGAGGACCGACAGAGGCTCGTCCAGGATCCGCTCCTCGGGCCGCGTCGGCCCGTAGGCGTCGAGGAACGCCTCCCGCGCCGCGGGCCCGAGGGAGTGGGTCACGTTCCGCACGTCACTCCAGGCGAGGCCGATCCCAAGGAGATGGTAGTCGAACACGATCGCCCGGAGCGGAGGCTGGCGGGACAGGGCGAGGTTCGTCCAGTGGAAGTCGTTGTAGTTGAGCGTGGTCGGGAGCTCACGGGCCCGGGCGCGGAGCGCCTCCAGGTGCCGCGCCGCGTACTCCCAAACGGGGTTCTCCTCCATCGCGAGGACCTTTCCCGCCCTCAGGATCCCCTCCGGGCCGAGGTCGTCCCACTCCCAGCGCAGCCAGTCCGGCGGTCCGCGCTTGACGAGACCCTTCCCCGCGATGTGGAGGAACTGGTACCACTCCGCCACGGCCCGCCCCAGTTCGCGGTGGGCCACATCCCGCTCGTGGGCAAGCCGCCACGTGGGGCTCGCGTCGAGGTCCTCGAGGAGGAGGGCCGAGAGCGTGCTGTCATGGACCGGGAGCGTGGGCACGCCTAGGTCGCGCAGGAGGTCGTACGCCCTCGGCTCCCGCGGGTCCTCGTCCAGGAAGCGCTTCAGGACATAGGTTTTCCCCTCGATCCGCAGCCGGTAGAGGCGGGTCCCCGCGCTCCGGGAGATGACCGCAACTACGCGCACGTCGCGCGGGTTCAACCCTAGGTCCCGCAGCACGGACTCCAGGTCCACCATCCCCTCCGCCCCGGATCTTAGCGCGGGCTACGCTGCCCGGGCCTCATCCCCACCGAAGGTGGGGTCAGCGGACGACGAGCCACGTGCCGAGCGCCAGGGCGACCAACCCCGCGATCCGCGGGAGGTCAAACGTCCGCTGCATCGCGCCCAGAAGCCCAAAGTGGTCGAGGAGCGCCCCGATCGCAAGCTGGGCCGCGATCGCCACCGTGAGGGTGGAGGCAAGCCCGATCCGCGGAACGGTGTAGCTGATCGTGCCTACGATCGCCACCCCGAGGAACCCCGCGGAGAGCGTGTACCAAGGAACGGTGTGCCACACACCGAGGTTCCCTCCGCGGAGGAAGGCCATGATCGCTGCCGCGAGGAGCAGCCCCCCCGCGTGGACGATGAACACGCTCTCGAACACCCCCACCTTGGAGCCGATGACCCCCGAGAAGAGCGACTGAAAGGCGATCGCCACCCCACCCAGAACTGCGACCAGCACCGCCGGACTGAAGAACGTCATCGACCCTCCTCTGAGCAGCTGCCTGCCGCAGCAGGCGTTTCGGTCCCTAGCGTACCTCGGTCTCCACAGACGATCGACAACCGGACACCGCAGAGAGTGAAACAGCGAGACCGATATCAGGGACACCACCCACGGATCGCAGCTCGCAGATCACGGACAACGCCTTGGATCACACCCACGGCCGCTCAGCAAGAAGCGTGAACAGCCGGTCAGCGGCCGTGGCCGGGCGGGATGAAAACCCCGCGTAGGCACGGATCGCCGTGTACCCGGCCTCCTCCAGCATGACAACGGCCTCATCGAGCGTGTAGGACCGCGTGGCGGGGGAACGATTGTGGCACTCGGTCGCCACCACTTCCCCCTCCCGCAGAAGCTCGTACCGGTCCTCCGTGCTCTCGAGGCGTGAGACCGGATCGTAGGTCGAGCGGGACCAGTGGCGGACCACGACCCCCCGCTCCGCGTCCACCGCCTCCGCGGCGAGGGTCCACGCGCCCGTGTGCTCTTCCTTGTCGAGGTCCATGATCGGCAGGGCGAGCGTGCCACCGGGCTGGAGGTGGGCCCAGAACCGGCGCAGGGCCTCGCGGGCGAGGTCGAGGTCGGTCACGAGCTGAAACGAGCTCGACGGGACGAGGATCGTCCGGTAACGCCGAGGCAGGTCGAGGGTCTCCATCGCCCCCTCGTAGAGGACGGGGTTCAGCCCGCGTTCCTGGGCCTTCCTGCGGCAGAGGGCGAGCATCTCCGGCGACACGTCCACGCCCTCGATTGCGATCCCCCGGCCGAGGTACTCGAGGAGGAGCCGCCCCGTCCCGCACCCCACGTCGAGGACCGGTTGCCCGCTCTTCAGGATGACCCACCGGAAGAACGCCCGGTCCGGCCACCTGCGCGTGTCGCCGCGGAGGAGGTCCCAGTAGAGGGCCATCAGCCCACGGTACTCGTATCCGGTACGGGACGTCACGCTACGTGGGGGAGATACAGCCCCTCACTCCTTGCCGCCCCTTCGAGAGAAACATCGTAGCACGCAAACGCAACCTCCAAATCCCCTTCCTCAACCAAGGTCAGCGCCGACGCGAGGTGCAGCGCATCGTAGCCGCGCAACCCATGTCGCGCTGCGAGCTCCCCCGCTGCACGCACAAGGCCCTCGGTGACTTCCACGATGACGTAGCCTTTCCAGTCTTGATCAAGCGCTCTGGTCAACTCCCGAAGGTCCCCGCGAGGAATCCTCTTCTCGCGCGCAGCCCGGGCAAGCGCCGCTCGAACCTCCACGTATGCGACCCGACACGTGGCAACAAACGGAGATCTACGAACTGATGCCGTAACAACATCAGACTCCGCCTCGTGCACGTACAGCTTGACGAGAGCGCTTGCGTCAAGGTAGAGAATCACCGCCGATCCTCAACCAGAGTCTCGGCCACAGTCCGCCCACGTACCTGGGGCGGGTTCTTCGCCCCGCGGGGTTTGCCTCCGGACCACGTCACCACGCCACGATCCAGAAGCGTCTGCAGCTCGGGAGGGAGCTGAGGAGCGTCCACTGGACAAATCACCGCGATCGGCCTTCCGCGATCAGTGATGAACAACCGCTCCCCGGCGCGGACCTTCTTCAGATAGGCGCTTAGCTGATCCCTCAACTCGCGCACTCCAACTTCGGTCATCGGCCGTCACCTCGTGTGGCTACATCATGCTCTGCCTGTAGCCACATATCAACCGTCAAGAGGTCACTCCCTCAGGCAAACGTGCGCCAACTTCGTCAACGGGTGGCCAGGCAGGTGATCTGCGATCTCCCCATGTGCAGACCGCGACTCCCTCTGTGACCCAACGAACCATACGGTTACTGAGGCTGTTTTGCCTTGCGCGCGACCAGCTCCCGAAGCTCGCCGGCCTTCATCCGGTGGATGGGGAGCTCCTCGCCGTTGACGAACGCCCACTCCCAGTTCCAGGGGCGGAGGCCCCACCGCACCGCCTCGTCGTGGGTATCCACCCGGTGCGGGAAGTGCCGGACGCGCGCCCGCCCATCCTCGGGAAGCCCAGCGAGGGCCGCCTCGAGCTTGGCGGCGTTGTGCACGCTGTACGGGCAGCGGCTGCTCGACGCCGACTCGATCGCGAGGAGACCTTGGGCGGACAGGTCCTGGGGGACGAAGTCCGCCGGGGCGAGCCTCGGTCGCGTGGTCCGTCTCTTGAACGGACGCCACATCAGCGCGATGTAGTCCGTCCTCTCTACCACCTCGAACCCCAGCTCCTCGAGGAGCGGGATCGGGAAGTGCACCGGGTGGTCCCACCCCAGCGTGGCGATCCCCGCGAAGTGGCCCGACGCGGCCTCGATCGCCCTCCGGACGAGCCGTCTTTCCTGAGCGAGGTGGTCCGTCTCGTCGTCCCGGATGGCGGACACCCAGTGGTAGCACAGGAGCACCGCCGCCCCCGGCGCCTCGATCGGGAACGGCGCCGCCTCGGCGGGCATGTACTCGACGAACCCCCGGGGGACGCCGTCGTGGTAGGAGACGAACCCCTCCATCCCGAGGTCGAGCATCTCCCGCCGCCAGCTGACCACCACGCCCAAGTTCCCAAGGAACGTCTTGCCCGCGAGCTCCAGCCCGCCGTGGCAGCAGATGACGTCCCCCACGTTCTCGTTCGTCAGCCGCCGGTCGTCACGCGCTGTCATCGGATCCTCTCCCGACCCCATACTACCAGCGCCTATCCACATGACACGGCGAGGCCGTTCCGGCATGCGACGGGGAAGGTGTCCACCGCCCCTTGCTACGATCCGCTCTTCTGTCCCCTCGGATCCTGTCCCGCGCCGGGGGTCGGCCTCGCGGGGAGGCACGTCCCCCCGACGTCGGCCTCCCGAGCGTACGGGCGCCGGTCGAGGTCGACCGTCCCCAGCCGCCGCGCCTCGCGCCGCATCATCCAGTTCCCGACGGCGATGTACAGCCAGCGCGGCATCGCCGCCCGCGTGGCAGTGCGCACCGCGGCCTCGGGGACAGGCTCTCCGCGGGCGAAGGCCGCCGCCGTGAGGTCGAGGGCGCGGCGCAGGTGCCGCGCGGGGGGACCCGCAGCTTGCAGGTCGTTCCCACCGATCGCCGACGTCGCCCCGACGGTGAGCCCGCCCCGCCAACCCCAGCCCACGTCGGACGCGAACTTCCGGCAGATCGCGAGCGCGACCTCGGTGTGCACGGGCTCGGGGTAGCCGGAGTGGACGATCGCCGAGAACAGGCGAGGCAAGTCCCCACGCGCAGCGTCGGCCCACGCCTCGAGGGTCGCCGCGGCCACCGCGTTGATCGCGTCGTGGTAGAGGGACGCGACGAGGACGACATGGCCATGCCCGGTCAGCGCCTCCACCGCGGGGCGAAAGTCGTCCTGCAGGCCCCCGGACTCGGCCACGTCGAGGATCTGCGCGCGGACGCCGGCGGTCACGAGCGCGTCAGCCAGGTACCGGCCGATCGCCGCCGAGTTGCTCCGGCGGTGGTTGCTCGCGGCAGCGACGAGGACGGGCTCGCTCACCGGATTCCCTCACCCACGAGCTCGGCCAGCTCCCGGTCCAACGCCTCCGGGGCGAGGTCCCCCTCCAGGACCACCGTGCGGTGGTCGGCCTGGAAGTTGATCGCGTTCCGCTCCGTGAGGCGGGTGTAGAGGCAACGTGCCTCCGCGTCGGGGAAAGGCTGCCAGCCCACGAACACGAGGTACGGGCGGTGGGCGTACCTCAACCGGTGGTGCATCTCCCCCCGGTAGACCATGAACAGCGGATGCACGTTGGGAAGCGTGCGCTCGAGCGCGCGCTTCGCCGCCGCGGGGTACCCCCCGAAGCGGATGCCGGACACGAACGCGAACAGGTCGGACTGGGCCATCAGGCGAGGGACGTCGCGGCCATCGTCGCGGAGCGCGCACTCTCCGGGGGTCTTGAACGCGCAGGCGTTGCAGACGCGGCACATCCCGATCTGCGCGGTGTGGACGTCCATCCGGTCCGCATGCCACCCACGATCCAGGAGGTAGCGGGCCAGAGCAGCGCTGATGCGGTCCGGCATGTCGCCGGGGGAATCGCTTCCGTTGAGCACGAACGCCCGTCGGGGGCAGGTGCCGTCACCCATGGCGCACGGATTATGGACGACGGGCCCGAACCACGCCGGCCCCCACGAGGGCAGGACAACACCCCGCCGACCTTGACCGACCCGAGGACCGTTGATAAAGTATTTGCGCGGATGCTTAAACATCAAACGATGTCCAGTGCTCCGGAAGACGTAGCGCGCCTGTGCCGAGCCCTGTCGGTGGAGACGCGGGTGCGGATGCTCGCCCTCCTCCAGAGGCACCCGATGTGCGTGGGCGCGCTCGCCCGGGCGCTGGGGATCACCGCCGCCGCTGTCTCTCAGCATCTGCGCGTTCTGCGCGATGCGGGGCTCGTGGTCGCCGAGCGGCGCGGCCACTTCGTCCACTACGCGATCGATCCGCACACGGTGGATCGGTGGCAGCACGCCGTGGTCGGCTTGCTCAGTGTGGGAGATGGCCACACATCCGCAAGTTCAGACTGCGAGATGATGCGCAAAGGAGGTGAACGATGAGCGAGAACAAGGGTTGCCAGAAGCCGGAGAACCTGAAGGGCAAGCCGAGCGAGTGCACGCCTGAGCAGATCAAGAAGTGCCACGGCTCGGAGAAGACCCATCCGTGCACGAAGTAGGAGCACGTCAGCAGATGCCCAAACGACAGGGCCCAACGGGGTGTTCGGCCCCCTCGGGCCGTCCTGTTGCGCGCGGCTACGCGCCGAATGCCATCGTGAGGATGCGGACTCCGACAAGCGCCAGGGCCACTGCCAACCCGCGCAGGAGCCACACCCCGCGGACGCGCGTGGAAAACCTCGCCCCGCCTTGCGCTCCGGCGACGGCGCCCATCCCGAGGGCGAGGATTCGGAAGGCGGACTCAGGGGAGAAGCTGCCGGTGGCGATGTGCACCGCGGTTCCCGCAAAGGCCATGATCGCCAGGATGAACTGCGACGTTGCTGTGGCGATGTGGACGGGAAAATGGAGCACGCGGACGAGGGCCGGGACGTGGATGATGCCCCCTCCGATGCCGAGCAGGCTCGACAGGTAGCCCACAAACACGCTGAGGCCTACACCCCACCGTCGGTCGTAGGCATAGGTGTACGTGGCCCCCCCCTTCTCGACCACGGTTCGCACGGTAAGGCGCGCCCGCGGTGAGCGGCGAAGCTGCGTTCGCTCCTTGCGGCGGGTGAAGAGATACCCAGCGACGACGATCATCAGAACCCCGAAGATCGCGTTGAAGGCAAGGCGCGGGACATAGTCCACGGTCAGCGCACCAGCGACCGCCCCCGGCACCGTGGCTGCCGCGAACACGAGCCCCGACCGGTAGTCCACACGCCCCATCCGGGCGTAGGCCCAGGAACCCGACGTGGCGTTGAACAGGACTACGGCGAGCGAGATGCTGCTGATGGTCAGCGCGCTCTCGTGGGGGTAGAGGAGGAGGAGGATCGGGACCAGGATGAACCCACCGCCTGCCCCAATGAGCGTCCCCAGCGCCCCAGCTCCGCCCCCCAGCGCGACGAGCAGCAGGTAGTGCACAACCGTCTCTACTCCGTCCTGCCCGAAGTCGCAAGTCCGTGGCGCCTACCTCGATCACGGATCCTGCGAACGGATCAGCCCACAGACCGAGGGGATCACCGGCATCGGCGGACGAGCTGACTCACGACGATCGCGAGGCCAACCACGATCAGCGCCACTGGCCCAAGAAAGCGGGCCGCTCTCTCGGCGCCGGTGAGCAGGAAGACCCCACCAGCTGCCAACCCAGTTGCAGGAAACCACGCCCACGTCTGCCGACCGTGGGGCGTCGGTGCCACGGCAACGCCCGCGAACGTGACCGCAAGCCCGAGGAACAGCACCCCACCGCGTCCCCGGCCGGGGAGAGCAGAAATGGCCCCCACCGACAGCAGCGCCCCGGCCGGAATCAGCGACCACCACTGCTCCCGGTCGGAGAGGTACACCAGACCAAACCCGAGTCCGATCGATCCGAGGAATGCCAGGGGGCTCCACCGGCCGGCCTCGGGGCCGAGGAGCGACGCCAGGGCCAGCCCCACGAGTGCGCCCCCGGGGATCGCCGCCCACCATTGGCGCCGATCGCGGGCGAACACCCCGAGGAACACCGCCCCACCGACCGCGAACAGAATGGCCCCGACCGTCCCCCGCCGCCCCCAGAACACGTTTAGGCTGTCGAGAAGGAGGAGGACCCCTGCCACCACCAGGCCCAAGGCGACCCATAGACCTATGCGGTTCTCTCTCATGGCAGACCGAGTATGCGTCACGCTCCCCCCGAGGACGAGCGGTCTCGCTGCGTTTCTTCATCTCAGGAGACACGGGGACCAGTCAAGAGTTCGTAACTACACAGAGATAACCGCGCTTCGCGCTACGACTGGAGTTCGGCGAACACCTCGTGGATGTTGCCCTCGGGATCGGCGAACAGGGCGCTGCGCTGGCTCCACGGCATGTCCTGCGGAGATGCAACCCCCACTGCACCATGCTCCAGAACAATCCGGTACGCCTCGTCCACGTCACTGGGCTCCTCGCAGCGGAACGCGAGCTCGAACCTCTGACCGCGGACGGGCTCCCTGAACGCGGGGCTGTGGCCGTGCATCACGCTCCGCTCGCACAGCGCGAACCGCGCACCGTGGTTCTCGAACTCGACGTACCCACCGAGATCGGTCTTCACGACGAACCCCAGGACATCACGGTAGAAGGCCCGCATCGGGTCCATCGCCTCCACCCACACCGTGACGAGGTCGATCCGCGGGACGAGGGGCAGCAGGCGCGGCCGCCCCGGTGTTCCTCCCGGCAGCTCGAGGCGCAGGACGCGCTCCCCCTCCACGTCGTGTCCCGTGTCGGTGAAGCCGTACCTGAGGTAGAACCCGTACGGCCCCTCCGGTTCCTCGAGGACGACCGAGGTGTACATCGTGCGCACGCCGCGCCGAGCGAAGTGGGCGACGAGCTGATCCAGAACCCGTCGTCCATAACCCTTACGCTGCCAGGGGCGGCCAAGCATGAACCGCCACAGCCCGACCGCTGGCCGATCGTCGGCCGGGACGTGGTCGTCCTCCGCGAGGTCCACCATCACAAACCCGATCGGCTCCTCCCCGAGGTAGATCGCCCGCATCCATGCCGCGGGTGAGACGCCCGCTTGGGCGACGGAGACCACGTTCGAGGCCACGCAGCGAGACTGGGACTCGGTCAGGGTATCGCTGAGGCGGATCAGGGCCCGCAGGTTATCGCTCGTCACCGGCCGCAGCGTGATCTGAACTTCCATAAGGGCTCCAGCTTATCCGTCGAGATGCCCACCGTCACGGCCTGGACCCGACTGCCGGACGATCCGAGTGCAGACCAGCTAACGAACAGCGCGAGCTGCAAGGGGAACAACCGTGTCGATCGCCTCACGGACGCCGCGGACCTTCAACAGGCAGCCTGCAGCGCGAGGGTGGCCTCCGCCGCCCAACGCCAACGCGATCTCGCTCACGTCCACGTATGACTTCGAGCGGAACGACACCTGGACCTCGCCTGGAGGCGACTCCACGAACAGCAGTGCCACCTCCACTCCGTGCAGGGCGCGCACCTCGCCCACGAACCCCTCTGCTTCCTGCTCTGTACAGCCAGTCTCGGCGAGCATCGCCGCGCTCACCCACCCGTAGGCAAGCTTCCCAGCGGCGGCAAGGGTCACCGTGTCGAGCATCCGGGCCAGAAGCTTGAGTCCATGAAGGGTCTTGTTCTCCAACGCGGCCGAGGCAATACGCGGAAGGCTCGCCCCGCTCTTCACGAGGTCGGCCGCCACCTCGAGCACGCGGTGATCACCGTTCCCATACCTGAAAAAACCGGTATCGGTGGCGACTCCCAAGAGCAGGACCTGGGCCAGTTGCTCGTCCACCGGAACCAGCGCCTGGGCGATCTCGTAGACGATGAGGGCGGTGGCCGCGGAACTGGGGTCGCAGTAGTTGAGCCGGCCAAACCCCCGGTTCGTCCGATGGTGGTCGAGCACGATGTCCGGAGGCTTCCCGTCGAGGAGAGCTTGGGCGTCTCCCAGTCGGGCGAGGTCAGAGGAGTCCACCGTCACCACGGTATCGAACGTTGCTCCCTTGACCTCATCGGGCGTGCGGATGAGGCCGTCGGCCAGGAGGGGACGGTAGAACCACGGCACGCCGTCTGCGATGCACCCAACCGCCTTCTTCCCCTGCTTGCGTAGAATCAGCACCAATCCCGCCACCGAGCCGATCGCGTCGCCGTCCGGACTGACGTGGCCGATCACGAGGACGCGCCGTGCCACATCGAGTCTGTCCATCACTTGCTGTAACGTTGCACCCTCGATCATCGCCCGTCAAGCCTACCCGTTGGGCCGATTGCCGCCACCGTCCGTCGCCCTGGGCCGTGCCCTGCACCCTACCACGGGCTTGGTCAACGAGGAGGGGTGGGGGGGATGTTCGGTGGCGTGGACGACGTGGTTACGGGGATCGCGATGATCCGCCAATGCGTGAGGTTAGGCTGCAGCCACTCGTCACCAGCAGAACGAGGGCAGACGTAATCGGTCTCGCCTGGACCGTCATCCTCCGCGCTTGGACATTGGCCTGGGGCCAGCGTCTCCACGAACGAGTCGCCCGTTCGCCCGGACGGCACCCACCTCCCGGCTGCGTGTCGGCTTCCTGGACTTGGCCTGCTCCACCCACGAGGCCTGCCTGAGTGCACGGGTAAGATGGTGGGGAGCGAGGGACGATGGAAGGGGGACGGATGAAGAGGTTTCTTGACCAAGACTTCGTTCACGACACCGTACGCCGTATGGTCGACGGCAAGAACGTGTCCAGCGCCGTGCTGCGGGTGGAGAGTGGGGACAGCTCGCTCGCCTGCGTCGCAGCGGCCGGTGAAATGCACGTCAACGACCGGTACTTCATCGCCAGCGTCACCAAGCTGTACGTGACCGCGGTCGTGATGCGGCTCGTGGCCGAGGGCAACCTCCGGCTGAACGACCGGATCATCGGCTTCTTCCCCGAGGGGACGCTCGCCGGATTGCATGTCATCCGGGGCGTCGACCACACCAGCGAGATCACGGTTGCCCACCTCATGTCGAACACCTCGGGACTGCCGGACTACTTCTTCGGGAGAGCCCCCTCAGGAAGGTCGGCGGGGGAGGAACTTCTGGCGGGCAAGGATGAACCGTGGCCACTGGAACGCATCCTAGCCACCGCCCGCGCCCTCGGGCCTCGCTTCCGCCCCGGGCAACCGGGCCGCGCCCTCTACTCGGACACGAACTACGAGCTGCTCGGCGCGGTGGTCGAGCAGGTCACGGGGAAACCCATCGCCCAGGTGTTCCAGGAGTTCATCTTTGGCAGACTGGGCCTTCAGGATACGTACGCGTTCCAGGACGAGGGCGATGACACCCCTGCCCAGCTCTACTACACGTCTCGCCCCGTGCGCCTTCCGCGATACCTGGCCTCGGTCACCGCCGAGGGCGGCATCGTGTCGACCGCCGCGGAATGCATGAAGTTCCTGAAGGCGTTCTTCGCCGGGGTTTTTTTCCCGAGAGAGGAGATCGAGAACCTCAAGCGGTGGAACCTCGTCCTCCGTCCGGGGACCTTCCTGTACGGCCTCGGCCTGGAGAAGATCTTCATCCCCCGGCCCCTGGCGCCGTTCTTCCCGTTCGGGGAGATCCTCGGGTACTGGGGCCAGACGGCAGCGTTCGCCTGGTACAACCCCCGGAGCGACCTCTACTTCACCGGCACGGCGAACCAGCTCGCCGGCCCCGGGCACCGCGCCGCACTGCGGGCGATGTTTCGAATCCTTCGGATAGGCGCGCGACGAAGGTAACGCGCCGTCCCGTGCCCCGAGGGGACCGGGCCCACGCCGTCCCGGCCCCCGCCTGTGGGAGAGGCTCAGCCCCTCTCTCGGCCCACCTGCTGATCCCAGAACCGGTTGACGGCCGCCATGTACTCCTCGTCCGTCGCCAGCGGCTCGTGGATCTGCTCCACCGTCTCCGGCCGGACTGTGCCGTGCGCGACGAGCTCCCGACCTGCCTCCCGCAGCGCCGCACGGAACCCGGCGATGCGCGCCGTCAGCTCCTCATTCTCCCCGTCCGCCAGCGGCAGCGCTTCGCCGCAGTTGCGGTACACCTCGAGGACGACGCTCCCCGGGTTCATTCGCTTCGCCACCTCGACGAACGTCTGCAGGACCAGGAAGTTGTGCTCACCAGGGAACCCGGAGTTGAACACGAGGAGCTGCCGGGGGAACCGCCTCACCCGCCCCTCGTGATAGAACGTCCCGTCCCCGCTCCGCCGGATGTGTGGCGTGGCCAGGGGCAGCAGGCGGTCCATGAAATCCTTGAGGAGCGCAGTGACGTACATCCCATACACGGGTGAGGCCAGGCCCACGTAGTCGGACCCGAGGTACAGGTCGAGGAGCTCGGCCATGTCGTCCTCCAGCACGCACCGCCCGGGGGTGACCCCCCAGCAGCTGAAGCAACCCCGGCAGTGCTGGATGTTGCGTTCGATCAAGAACACCTCTTCGACCTCGGCCCCTGCCGAGCGGGCCCCGTCGAGCAACGGCGCGATGATCCGATGGCTGTTGCTCTCCTTTCCCCGTGGGCTCCCATTGAACACCGTCAGCTTCATCGCTCTTACCTCCCTGTCCAAGTTGGTCTTCCCCGCTTCGCCCTCACGCGGCCCGCCCTTCGCAGGCGCGGAACATGTGGTAGACGGTGAACCCCGCTCCGCCCGTTGACTCCCGCACGGGCCGGTACCCGAAGCGCGCGTAGATGTCCCGACTGCGGGCGTCGCCGGTGAAGAGATAGGTACCTGCCAGGTCCGCCTCCGTCTCGACCCGCGCGTGGACGGAGTCGAGGAGAAGGCGCGCGATCCCCGTGCCCTGGTGGGCGGGGGCCACCGCCAGGCCGACGAGCGTGGCGTGCGGCTTCGGCAGGTCCTTCGGCGGCTGCATCGCCTTCAACGTGGACAGGACACGGCGCCACCGGATCCACCTCGCCAAGGATACGGCTCGCACAAGGTGGGGGATGCCTCCCAGGACCCGCCTCCACCGCGGCGAGCGCGCCGGCTGGCCGGGGACGCCGACGAGCGCCGCCCCCACGATCTCACCTCCAGCCACCGCCACGAGCAGCGAGTCCCCGGCCTTCCACTTTCCCGCCACCGTCCGCGCGAACGTGCGCGCCAGATGGACTCGGACGCGCTCGCCTGAGAGGTTGAACAGCCAGTTTGTGAACGCCTCCCCCTGGAAGGCCTCCGCGGCCACGCGCGCAGCGCGGGCCACCTCCCCCAGGGTCGCCTCGCGCACCGTGGCCGGGGCCTCCCGGTCAGTTTTCATCTCATTCCCCCAGACTCGGGTCGCCGCGCGTTGCGGGCCCGGCGCTGGGCAGGACCGTGTCGAGCACCTCGACGATCAGGGCGCCGAACCGCGCCGGGTCCCCCAGGAACGGCGCGTGGGCCGTTCCTTCGATCACGTGCAGGGTCTTCCGTGGGGCCTCCAGCGCCTCGCAGTACTCCCGTACGAGCGCGGCCGGAGTGTTCTGATCCTCGCCTCCCACGATGAACGCCACGGGAACGTCCAGCGCCGGCACCTCGCGGAACAGATCGTAATCGTTCGTCTCCTCCCACATGGGCCCGCTGCCACGGTTGGCACCGCCGAGCCACCGAACGTAGTCTCCCATCGTGTACTCGGCGGCGCCCAGCGCGATCCGGGCCAGGCGAGCCATTCCCACGTCCATCCCTCCCCCAAACGCCTCGCGGAGCTGGGAGAAGGCGATGTACCGGGCGTGGTCGACGAACGGGGGCGGCCCGAGGGCAGCGAACTGCTCCCGCTGGGCCCGCGTCCCGCGCACCATGACCTCCTCCCGAAGCCAGGCGTAGGCGATCTCCTCCCCGCGACGGGCGTGGACCGGCTGGGCCACGGACACGAACGCGTGGTAATCCTCGGGATAGCGTTGAACGACGTACACCCCAAGCAAGGCCCCCCACGAGTGCCCAAGGAGGAAGATCCTCTCCTCTCCGAACCGCACCCGGAGGTATTGGGTGAGCTCGTGGACGTCGGCGATGAAGCGAGCGAGGGTCATCGTCTCCTCGCGGAATCCCGCGTGGTTCGACTTACCGGCCCCGCGCTGGTCCCAGTGGACAACGACGAAGTCCCGCTCCAAGTCCTTGTTGAAGGCGCGGTGAATCGGGATCTGGGCCGCCCCCGGACCCCCGTGGAGCCACAGCAAGACCGGGTTCGACCGGTCGTGGCTGCGGACGAGGATCCACTGCTCGAGCCCGCCGATCTCGACCGCCCGCAGCTCGGCGATGCTCTCCGGGAGGGGTCTCCCCCGAGGGTCGGTGATCGGGGGCGTCCGCCCCGGACCGACCCCAAGGTAGGCCACGATCAGGCCCACCGCGACACCCACCCCCACGAGAACCCACTTCAACACGCCCGTCCCTTCACCCTGCCGCGCTCCGGGCGCGCCGGATCCACCGCCACGCCTCGCGCAGATGGGCACGCATCTGCCCGAGAACAGAAGCGAGGCTCCAACAACCGGGCATCTGCACCCAGGGCCCGTTCCTTGCGAACCTGCCCGATCTCCCGCCGGAACGGACCGCGCCTCGCCCCCGTCGGATGAAGTTCAGAACCCTGCCGGTCGTGACTGTCTTCCCTGAGCGACGGGGTCCGTGCCGCCTTCGGGATCGCGCCCGACCTTGGCGGGAACGACGCGTGCTCCACGGTCGCCAGGCCCCTGACCCGCCTGTCGCGGCCCTGACCCTCACGGACATGCCCGGTGTACACGGGATCACCTCTCTGGTGTGAAGCGTACCGCACGGCCGACCACGGCTCCCCCTCGCGGGGGGGTACGGCCCGATCCAGCGGCCCACGGCGCGGGGGCAAGTATTCAGCCCTATTGCCCCTCCTGGAGCGCAAGATCTATGGACCAGGCAGATCGTTGGGCACGGGGCCGGCGACTTGGATCGGCGTTCCCCGGGGCTTGGGAATCGGGGAGGAGTGGACGCAGCTAGACTGCCACTCGCGGGGTCGGCCGAGGATCTCCCGCGGGATGGTGATGGTGAAGCCTCATCTCCAACAGCACACTGGCCCGCCCAGACACGGGGGGCAGTGGCTCCCGCTGAGCCGTCCCGGAAAGCCGTGCTCTACCAGCCACGGCACGGACTGCCCGCCCTAGCCCTCTATGGCTGCCCGATCTGCCTTGGCGATCTCCCCACGTACAGGTGGCGCTTGATGTCCTGTTTGGTGCTCTTCTCGAACGGCTGCTCGACGATCCTAATGCAGTCCTTGTCTCTCAGGCGCTTGAATGGGGCAAGGTCGCGCTGGGCTTCGCGTATCTTCTCCCATACCCGCGCTTTGGCCACTTCAGGGCTCTCGATGCCCTGCTTCTTGAGGAGTTGCCAGTTGGGGTACACCATCGCTGCCACCATCGGTTCGCCCCGGCTTACGTCCTCGTACACGAGCACTTCCTCGATCTCCGGGATCTGCGAAAAGTGCCACTCGAGCTCTTCAGGGTGGACCTTTTTCCCGGACTCGAGCACCACAAGGTTCTTCTTGCGGCCGGCGAGGAAGAGCCTGCCCTCCACGTCGAGCTTGCCGATGTCACCTGTGCGGAACCAACCGTCGGGCGTGAGCACCTCCGCCGTTCGCTCGGGGTTCTTGTAGTAGCCCAGCATCACATTCGGCCCCCAGGCGATGACCTCGCCGTAGCCCTCGATGTCGGGCTTATCAAGCTTGACCTTCACACCAGGGAGCGGACGCCCCACGTTGCCGGGAATCGGGGTGAACGGGTCACTCATCGTGAGGACGGGCGCGGTCTCGGTGAGGCCGTAGCCCTCGATCATTCCCAGCCCAAGCCGGCGAAGTCCGGCCCCGACCTCGGCCGCCAGGGGTGCCCCGCCGGAGACGAAGAACCGGAACTGCGTTCCCAGGAGCCGTTTCTTGAGCATCTTCCCCACCGCCTTGGGTAGGAACCGGTGGAGAAGTCGCCGCATTGTGTTCCCCTCGATGTTCTCCAGGATCCGCCGCCACAGGGAATGGTAGAGCTTGGGCACACCCACCAGCACGGTCACGCCGACCCGCCGTGCGAATGCAACGAGGTTCCGGTAGTCGTCGGTGTAGGTCACCGTCGCGCCCGCCCACAACGGAGCCAGCAAGGTCGCGGTCAGGCCGTAGATGTGATACCAGGGGACGATCGTGACCACGCTGTCAGCAGATGTGAATTCGATCACCTTGAGGAACGCCTCGATGTTGGCGGTGATGTTGCGGTGGCATAGCATCACGCCCTTCGAGTCGTCGGTGGTGCCGGACGTGTACATGAGAACCGCGAGGTCTTCGCAATCAGGTCGCGCATCCGGGATGGGAACGTCGCGATTCGGCATCACATCCCACAAGGATACAGCTCCCAAAGCCACATCAACCGAGATAACCTCTTTCAGGGACGGAACTTCGCGGCTCAGGGGGGTGAACTCGTGATAGCGCTGCGGGGCGCAGAAGAGCATCTTGGCCTCGCACTCGTTCATCAGCCGGGCGACCTCACCCGGCTGGAGCCCACCGTCCATCGGCACGACCACCGCCCCCAGTCGCTGGACAGCGAAGAACGCCACCGCCCACCCCACAGACGGCTTTGAGATCAGTCCCACCCGATCTCCGGCGCCGATGCCCTGCTCAGCCAGCCACGCGGCGAGCTTCCCCGAGAGATCCCACAACTCGCGGTACGTGGCGTCCTGGAACTGCATGACGCCCCGCCGGGACACAGGAACCCGGACTGCCACCCTTGGACCGTACTGCTGCACAGAACGTGCGAAGAACTCCGGTATGCTCATGTGACGCTTAAATCGCGTCGCCATCTGCATCCTCCTTAGATAAACGGAAGGATCAAAGCGTGCAAGTATACCACTCGGCGGACAACGCGGCCAACGCCCCTTCAGCAGCGGCGATCACAGCCTGGGCACGGCGGACGGCCGGATCGCGGACGTCACCGGCAGCAAACAGGCCCGGCCGATCGGTGCGCATGAAGCTGTCCGTAACCACGTACCCCGCCTCGGTCAGCGTGGCCACCCCTCGAAGCCAGTCCGTGTTGGGCTTCCAGCCGATCTTGACGAACACCCCATCCACCGGGAGCTCCCGCCGCCGGCCGGTCGTCACCTCGCGCAGGAGGACAGACTTGACCCCCTGTTCCCCTCGTACCTCGTCCACTTCGACACCCCACAGGACCTCGATCTTGGGATCGGCGAACACCTTCTCCTGGAGGGCGGCCTTGGCGCGGACGGCACGGGGGTCGGTCTGAGGACGGTGGACGGCCAGGTACACCTTCTGACAGAGGTGGGACAGAACCAATGCTTCGGTGAACGCGCCGTCCCCCCCGCCCACAACGAGGACCGTCTTGTCGCGAAAGAAGAATCCGTCGCACACCGCGCAGTAGGAGATCCCCCGCCCCACGAGCTCCTTCGCCCCCCGGGCGGGGAGCTCGCGGGGATGGGCCCCGCTCGCCGCGATGACGGACCGCGCCCGGACCACGTGATCCCCCACCGCGAGCTCCCACCCTGCGCCGACCGCCTGGAGGCCCGTCACCTCTGCCGTCTGGAAGGACGTTCCCAGCCGCTCGGCCTGGGCGCGCATCTTCTCCGCGAGGTCGAACCCGGACACCGGCTCGACGAACCCCGGGTAGTTCTCGATGGCCGGGGTCTCAAGCATCTGCCCGCCGGGCAGCGCTTTCTCGACGAGGAGCGTAGTGAGCCCGGCCCGGGGGGCGTAGATCGCCGCGGAGAGCCCCGCCGGCCCCCCCCCTACGATGACCACATCCCACCACTCGTTCGTCACGCCTGAGATGATACCCGGTCCCCTCGCCGGACTTGTCCGACCTGCCCGGCTGGGCTACGGTGGGGGCGTGAGCCCCGGCTACCCCATCCCCCCAAGCCGCCGGGTGATTGCGGGCCCCGACGGTCGCCTCCGCGTGGAGTTCCCGTACGATCCCCGTCTTGTTGCGCTCGTGAAGGGCCTCCCCGGACGGGCGTGGAACAACGGGGAGAAGTTCTGGTCGGTGCCCGTGGAGCACGTGGTGGCCACGGTGGACCTCCTCCGCCCCCACGGGTTCGCGTTCGACGAGGAGACGCTTCGCCTGTACGACGCGCACCGCGGGGCCACAGCCGACCACCTCACCGTGTCCCAGCTCAACCTCCGGGTGCGCGAGGTCGTGCTCAGCGCGTTCCCCTCCCCGCTGTGGGTGGTGGGGGAGGTGAGCGGGTTCAACCGGAGCGCCCACAAGAAGTGGGTCGGCTTCCAGCTCGTGGAACGGAGCGCCACCGGCGAGACCGTGGCCCAGGTCGAGGCGGTCCTCTCCCCCGACGACCGCGCGCACCTGGAGGCCAAGCTTCAGCGCGAGGGTGCCCCGTTTCGTCTGGAGGACGAGATCCAGGTCCGGCTCTTGGTGGCAGTGGACCTCCGCCCTGACTGGGGCCGGTACCAGGTCACGGTGCGGGACATCGACGTCGCGTACACCCTGGGCGAGGTCGCCCGCCGCCGGGAGGAGATCCTCCGCCGGCTGACCGCAGCGGGTATCCTAGAACGGAACCGGACCCTCCCGTTCCCCGACCTCCCGCTGCGGGTGGGGCTCGTGACGAGCCTCGGTTCGGATGCCTACCACGACGTCCTGCGCACGTTCCGCGAGTCCGGGTACGGGTTCACGGTGACCGTGCACGGGGCGCGGGTTCAGGGCCCGAACACCGAGGCATCGGTCCTGAACGCGCTGGACTGGTTCCGAGAGCGAGCGGCGGAGTTCGACCTCGTCCTCGTCTGCCGGGGCGGTGGATCGCGCACCGATCTCGCCTGGTTCGACTCCGAGGCCCTCGGCCGCGCGGTGGCGCTCTTCCCGCTGCCGGTGGTCGTGGGGATCGGTCACGAGGAGGATCGGTGCGTGCTCGACGAAGTGGGGTGGCGACAGAAGACGCCCACCGCCGCCGCCCAGTTCGTAGTGGAGACGGTGCGGAAGGCCCTCCTCCGCGCCGAGGACGCCGCGTCAGCGCTCCTCAACCGGGCTCGGGCTCGGATCGGCGAGGCGGGCGAGGCCCATCGCGAGCGGGCGCAGCGACTGGCCCGGGCCATCGGGGTGCGCGTGGAGGGAGAAGCGCGGGACCTCGTCCACCGCGCCCGGCGCCTGGGCCGTGGGGTGCGAGTCCGCCTCCACAAGGCCCGAGAGGACACCGCTCGATTCCGGTCGGACCTCCAGCGATCCGCGACCTCGCTCCTCGGGGGAGCGAACGCCCGGCTTGCCGACGTAGCCGGCCGGCTGTCCCGCGGAGCGCAGCGGGACCTCGTCCTGGCACGGCGGCACCTTACCCAGTCCGCACCCCTCGTCGGCGCGCGGTCGAGGCGGCGGGTCGCGCGGGCCTGGGAGCAACTGGAAAGCCGAGGCAAGCGCCTCCACTCCCTCGACCCACAACGGGTCGTGGAACGGGGCTATGCGATCGTGCGCCTGGCGGAGGGCGCAGTGGTCACGGATGCTTCCCAAGCCCCACCGCCGGCGCGTCTGCGGGTTCAGCTCAAGCGGGGGGTGCTGCGCGCCCGGTCGGAGGGTGAAGAGAGGTGAGTGCGATGGCCAAAGACAAGACGGTTCCCAAGGAGAAGTCCTACACCGAGGCAGTGGCCAGGCTCGACGAGATTCTGAACCTGATTGAGGAAGGTGAAGTGGACATCGACGCCCTGTCCGGCCTCGTAACCGAAGCCGCGGAGCTGGTGACCCTGTGTCGGCAGAAGATCACGGCCGCCGAGGTGCAGGTCCGGGAGATCACGGAGCGCCTGGAGCGCGAGGTGGCGGAATCGGAGAAGGGTCAAGACGAGGTTCCGGCGGACGAACCTCCGTTCTAGACGACGGCCGACCGTTGGCCGGTATCCGTTCTCCGCGAGAGAGAAGGACACAGGAGACGGACGACGGGTCACGAAACCGTGAGAACCCGCACCAGATTTGTGGTCCCTGGCTCGTGGAACGGGAGCCCGGCCGTGAACACGACGCGGTCGCCACGGGAAACGGCTCCCAGCTCACGGGCCGCGCGAAGGGACAGCGCAACGAGCTCGTCGGCATCGCGGGCCGGGGGGATCACCTGCGGGAGCACGCCCCACACGAGGCCGAGTCGGCGCGCGACCTCCGGGTGCGGGGTCGTGGCAACGATGGGCACGTGGGGCCGATGGGCCGCCACGAGGCGCGCCGTCCACCCGGAGGAGGTCGCACACACGATCGCCCGCACCCCAACCTCGGCTGCCACCCGTTGGGCTGCGTGCGCGATCGACGCCGGGATCCCCCCCACCAGGTCCTTGCCCAGTCCGGGAACCCGGATCGGAACACCTCCTGACTCCGCGGCGCACGCTGTCGCAGCCATCGCCCGCACCGCGTCCAGGGGGTGCTTCCCGACTGCCGTCTCCTCGGACAGCATCACCGCATCGGCTCCGTCCCACACCGCGTTCGCTACATCGGCCACCTCGGCCCGGGTCGGGACCGGGGACTCCACCATCGAGCGCAACATCTGGGTAGCCACGATCACCGGCTTGGCCTGAGCGTTGCATAGGTCCACCAGGCGCTTCTGAACCAGGGGGACCTGGTAGAGGTCGATCTCAACCCCTAGATCGCCGCGGGCAACCATCGCTCCGTCGGAGGCCGCCACGATTGTGTCCATCCGCCGGACCGCTTCGGCAAGTTCAACCTTCGCCAGAACCCACGGACCCTCACCCACCAACACCCGAGCTTCGGCCACATCTTCCGGGCGCTGCACGAACGACAGAGCCACGCAGTCGAACCCCATCTCCCGTACCGCAGCCAGCGACTCCCGATCGAACGGGGTCAGCGCCGGCAGCGAGAGCGCGACCCCCGGAACGTTGACCCCCTTGCCCCCGGCGAGAAGGCCACCCCGGATGACCCGGCACCGCGCTCCGTCCTGAGCTGCGCTACGCACGACCAGCTCGAGGGCCCCGTCCGCGAGGAGGATCCGCACCCCAGGGGGAAGCGAACCCACGACCTCGGGATGGGTCACGGGGATCCCGCCCCTCCCCAGGACGACCTCTTCCCCTGCCGAAAGACGAACCGGCTCTGGGAGATGTCCCACCCGCACCTTGGGGCCGCGCGTGTCAAGAAGCAGGGCCACCGCCCGTTCCACGGATGCGGCTGCGGTCCGAGCGAGCCGGGCCAAGGCGGCATGGTCATTGTGGTCACCGTACGACGTGTTGACGCGCACCACATCCACCCCCGCCGCGATCATCGCGGCGAGGGTCTCTGCGCTCGCCGAGCTCGGACCAAGCGTAGCCACGATCTTCGTGCGCTTCATGTGGACAAGGAGCTTAGCCCTGTCCATGCCAAACGGCCAGTTGCCGCCGGAGCAGGGAGAGGTTATCGTTGTACCTGAACATGAGCCCAACCTTTGGGCGGGAACACCGCCTCCGCCGCAGGCGGGACGTCGCCCGGGTTTTCCAGTGTGGTCAGCGTCTGGAGGCTCCTCTGTTCTCGTTTCGCATTCTGCGCAAGGAGGAGTCTACACCCCGGCTCATCGTGATCGCCGGGCGCCGCCTGGGGGGGGCAGTGACGCGGAACCGCGTGAAGCGAGCGGTGCGTGAGGGGTTTCGCCTCAACAAGGAGGCGTTCGCCCATCTCGACATGGTGGTCATCCCCCGCCCTGGTGCGTCCTGCCTTCGGCCGGGGGAGTTGGGCGGACGAATGGTGGAGGAATTCCGGGAGGTGATCCATGGCCAAAGAAACCCTCCTCACAAAAGAGGGCTACGAGCAGAAGAAAGCTGAGCTCGAACGGATCGAGCATCGGCTGTACCAGGAGATCCCGCAGCGGCTCAAGGAAGCAAAGGACCACGGCGGCGGGGATGTCCGCGAAAACCGAGAGTACCTATACCTCAAGCAGGAACAGGACATGATCGAGGCCGAAGCACGAGCCCTTCGCGAATTGCTCGAATCGGCGCGGATCATGACCGAAGAGGACTTCCGCGCAGACGAAGTAGGGATCGGAACCCGCGCCATCTTGGAGGACGTGGAGACTGGCGAGGTGGCAACCTACACCCTCGTGCCGCCCGCCGAGGTCGACCTGCTTCAGAACCGCATCGGTGTGGATTCGCCCGTCGGGCAGGCTCTCCAGGCGTACAGCAAGGGGAAGATGATCACCGTCCAGACGCAGGGCAAGAAGATCAAGTACAAAATCCTGGGGATCGAGCGGCGCTGACGATGCGTGCTCCAAGTCGGAGAGGGCCCTGATGAACAACTCAGCCGACGCACGAACTGCGCCGGGCCGTGGGAGGGCTGGTGGCCGAGGCTGATCTGATCGCTGCGCGCCGGGAGAAGCTCTCCCGCCTCCGGGCCCAGGGCGTGAGTCCCTACCCCTACAGCTATGACCGCACCCACACCGCCGCCAGTGTGCGGAACGAGCATGGGTCTCTCGGCCCTCACCAGCGTACCGGAGCCCACGTCCGCCTGGCCGGGCGGCTCGTTGCGCTGCGCAAGATGGGCAAGGTCGCCTTTGGGAACCTGCTGGATCGCTCGGGGCGCATTCAGGTCTACGCTTCGGCGGACGGCCTTGGACCAGAGATGTACGAGCGGTTCGCGGACCTCGATCTCGGGGACATCGTAGGGGTCGCAGGAGAACCTTTCACCACGAAGACCGGCGAGCTGACGGTGGACATCAAGGAGTTCACCCTTCTGGCCAAGTCGCTTCGTCCGCTTCCGGAGAAGTGGCATGGCCTGAAGGACGTAGAGACGCGGTACCGGCAGCGTGCGCTTGACTTCATCGCCAACGATGAGGCCCGGCGGGCGATCCAGGTACGGGCGCTGACACTGCGCGCCTGCCGCGCATACCTCGATGGACTGGGCTTTCTCGAGGTGGAGACCCCGATTCTCCAGCCGGTGTACGGGGGGGCCACCGCTCGACCGTTTGTTACCCATCACAACGTGCTCAACCGCGACTTGTTCCTGCGTGTGGCTCCCGAGCTCTACCTGAAACGGCTCCTTGTGGGGGGGCTCGAGAAGGTCTACGAGATCGGCCGCAACTTTCGCAATGAAGGCATCTCCTCGATGCATAACCCGGAGTTCACCGCGCTGGAGGCCTACGAGGCTTACGGGGACTACGAGCGGGCGATGGAGTTGGCCGAAGGAATCGTCGAAGCGTGCGTCGTTGCGGTAACGGGACAGACTCGCCTTACCTACCAGGGCCGCGAGGTGAACTTCGGCCGTCCCTGGCGCCGGGCATCCCTGCTCGACCTCGTGGCCGAACGGAGCGGCTGCGATGTGGAGAAGCCGTTACCCGAGCTCCTCACGGAGGTGGACCGTCGGGGCATTCCTGTCCCTGCCCCGCTCCGCAACGGCCCGAAGGGGAAGCTGATCGAGCATCTTCTGGAAACACAGGTCCAGGAACACCTCTGGGACCCGACGTTTGTCGTGGACTTCCCGCTGGACATCTCCCCGCTCGCCAAGCGCAAGCGCGGCCGCGATGACCTCGTGGAACGGTTCGAGCTCTACCTGACGGGCCGCGAAGTGGCCAACGCGTTCTCCGAGCTCAACGATCCAGACGACCAGCGAGAGAGGTTCGCAATGCAGGAGGCGCTGCGGGCGTCGGGGGACGACGAGGCGCAACCGTTGGACGAGGACTTCTTGCGCGATCTCGAGCTTGGGATGCCCCCCGCGGCCGGGATCGGTTTTGGGCTCGACCGCCTGGTGATGGTGCTCGCGGACGCCCCCTCGATCCGGGAGGTGCTGGCGTTCCCGCCACTGCGATGACGGCCACCCACGCGATCCGCGGGACATTCCGGACCATCGGGCGGGTCCTTGACCGGTGGGCGGACAGCGTGTGGGAGTGGGACGAAGAGGTGATGGACGCGGTCAGCTCGGCGCGGGTTCTCCAGCGCCTCGACGCCGTGTTCCTCTCCGCAACGTACCTGGGATACGGGTACCTCTGGGCGGCGGTGGCATTGGCGCTGATCGTGTTCGGGACCAAGGCCGACCACGCCGCTGTGCTCATCGGCCTGGGCGTGATCATCGTCTCGGTGTTTCTCTCGCAGACAATGAAGTCCATCACAGGCCGCCCCCGACCGCAGTTCCACCGCCGTGGGTTCCATCACCAGTTCCTGTGTAGCTCGTCCTTCCCGTCCAATCACACCGCTGCGGCGTTCGCAATGGGGTACCTCGTGTTGCAGCTGTACCCGTGGTGGCCGAATGTTGTGGTGATCTACACCATGGCCGCGCTGATCGGTCTGTCGCGTGTGTACCTGCGGGAGCATTTCCCGCTGGACGTTCTGGGGGGGGCGGTGCTCGGGACCTGGGTGTCCCACGGGCTCCTGCCCCTGTTCGCTCGGCTGGTGCAGTAGACAAGGGGGATCGCATGAACCCGTTGTACGCGGAGCGTACGAAAGTGGCGCGCCGGTCGGTGATCCGTGAGCTCCTGAAGCTCACGGAGCAACCGAACATCATCTCGTTCGCGGGTGGGCTGCCTGACCCACAGACCTTCCCTCGCGAGTTCCTGGCCAGGGTGGCGGCGGACGAGATCCTGAACAACCCCGGGAAGACCCTCCAGTACACGACCACCGAGGGCAAGCTCCCGCTACGGGAACCGCTGTCTCGCTGGTTCGCCGAGGACGGGATGGAATTCCCCCCCGATCACATCGTCATCACGAGCGCCTCGCAGCAGGGCCTCGACCTCGTCGCCAAGGTGTTCATCGATCCAGGAGATGTCGTGTTGGTGGGACTTCCCACCTACATCGGGGCGATCCAAGCGTTCCAGGCCATGCAGGCTCGACTGGTCGGCGTGCCGCTGGAGGAAGATGGGATGGACCTTCACGCCCTTGCGGATGCCATCACCACGGCCCGCCTCGCCGGACAGACCCCGAAGTTCATCTACGTCGTTCCTGACTTCCAGAACCCCTCGGGGATCACGTGGTCCGAGGAGAAGCGCCGGGGGCTCCTCGAGATCGCGCATCGGGAGGATCTGGTCATCGTCGAGGACATGCCCTACCGCAAGCTGCGCTACGTTGGAAAGCCCGTCCCCCCGGTGGCATCCCTCGACAAGGAGGGACGGGTGGTTGTCCTGTTCACGTTCTCCAAGACGCTTGCCGCCGGTCTCCGCCTGGGGGCGCTGGCCGGACCGAAGGAGATCGTGGAGAAGGTCGTCACGATGAAGCAGGCCACCGACCTCTGCACATCGTCACTCAACCAGCGACTCGCCGTCCGCTTCTTCCAGGAGTACGACGTGGCAGGTCACATGAAAAAGATCTGCACCCATTACCGAATGAAGCGAGATGCGATGCTCTCCGCGCTCGACCGGTACATGCCCAAGAACGAGGGGATCTCGTGGACGAAACCCGAAGGGGGCCTGTTCCTCTGGGTTCGGTTCCCGGAGCAGCTGGACACCGAGCGGATGCTCCCCCGCGCGATCGCGCACAAGGTGGCGTACGTGATCGGGGCCCCGTTCTTCGTGAACGGCAAGGGCCACAACACGATGCGCCTGTCGTTCTCTAGCGCCACGACCGAGCAGCTCGAAGAGGGGATCCGCCGGCTGGGCCAGGTGGTCGAGGAAGAGCTGGCGGCTCTACGCGAGCTGCAGCGAGCCTAGCCAAACCCGTATCTCGAGGCCGCGATGGAACAGGCCGTCTACACGACGGCCTGTTCGGTCTCCTTGTCGAAGATGTGGAACCGCTCCATCATCGCGACGAACGTCACATCCTGGCCGGGTTGGATGGAAAGGTGCGGGTCGAGCTTGGCCACGATCTCGTCGCCCGCGCAGTCTGCGTAGACGATGAGCTCGTCGCCGAGCGGTTCGCGCACCCGTACACGGCCCTTGAACGAACGGCCGGCCTTCTCCTCTCTCACCATCTCCGGAGTCCGGATGTCCTCGGGCCGCAACCCAAACACGACTTCCTTGCCCACTTGGCCGCGCAGCGCGTCCGAGGCCCGTTCCTCCGGAACGAGGAGCTTGAACCCCTTGCCCTGGACGTAGAGCCGGCCGCTCTCGGAGACCAGGCGCGCATCGAGGAAGTTCATCGGCGGGGATCCAATGAACCCCGCCACGAACATGTTGGCCGGGCGATCGTAGATCGTCTGTGGGTCATCGTACTGCATGACCACACCGTCCTTCATCACCGCAACCCGCTGCCCGAGGGTCATCGCCTCTACCTGATCGTGGGTCACGTAGACGGTGGTCGTCTTCAGCCGGAGGTGAAGCTCGGCAAGCTCTGCACGCATCCGCACGCGAAGCTTGGCGTCGAGGTTCGACAACGGTTCATCGAACAGGAACACCTTCGGGTCGCGAACGATGGCCCGCCCAAGGGCCACCCGTTGCCGCTGCCCGCCGGAGAGCTCGCGAGGCTTCGACTTCAGCTTCTCCGTGATCCCAAGGAGCTCCGCGGCATCGCGAACCCGCCGCTCGATCTCCTTCTTCGGAACCTTGCGCAGCTTGAGTCCGAACGCCATGTTGTTGTACACGTCCATGTGCGGGTAGAGTGCGTAGTTCTGGAACACCATTGCGATGTCACGATCTTTGGGCGGGACGTCGTTTACGCGGCGGTTGCCGATGAAAATGTCGCCGCCCGTAGCATCTTCGAGTCCCGCCACCATGCGCAGACTCGTCGTCTTGCCGCAGCCAGACGGGCCGACGAGCACAACGAACTCCCCGTCGCGAACCTCCAACGTGACCCGGTCTACCGCGGTGAAGTTCCCGAACTTCTTCGTCACTTCGTTCAGCCGAACCTCAGCCATCCCGCCCTCCTTACGCTGCTGTGGCAGCGCGAAGCGTGGCCAGCATAGCCACCCGCCTGCGCCCTCGCAACAGGTCACCCACCGCTGATGGGGGGAAAGAAGGTCATCGCATCTCCTGATGCAAGCCGCGTCGCCTCCCCACGCAAGTGAGCGACGTTGCGCCCGTTCACGAACACGTGCAGGTGTTCCCGAAGCCTCCCTTCTTTGAACAGCAGCGGCCCGAGAACGGGCTCCCGCTCAGCGAGAATGCGCAGGGCCTCCCCACACGTCGTCCCCTCAGGAAGATCGAGATCCAGTCGGTCCGCCCCAACGACGGCGCGAAACTCCCCAAACAGCTTCACACTGATCTTCACACCCCGAGTATAGGCGAACCTACTGCTTGGGCCTGAGACGGCCGCGGATGATCGCTCGCAGCGCTTGGAGCCGCTTGACGATCCTCCCCTCCCACCCCACGTCCTTGGGGCGGTAGTACTCCCGGCCCTGCAGCCCCTCGGGTAGGCTTGGCATCGCCGCCACAAGCTCCGGCTCGTCGTGAGCGTAGCGGTACCCTCTGCCGTAGTCGAGGTCCTTCATCAGGTCCGTGACAGGGTTGCGAAGATGGAGCGGCACGGGTTGGTTGATCGTCGCCTCGACGTCCCGCTTCGCTTCGCCGTGGGCGACGTAGAGAGCATTCGACTTCGGGGCCAGGGCGAGGTAGGCCGCGGTCTCGACCAGCGCCAACGCGCACTCCGGCATTCCCACCTGCTCCACAGCCTGGGCCGCAGCAACCGCAAGCGGAAGGGCGTTGGGATCCGCAAGCCCGACGTCCTCACTCGCCATCCGCACCAGCCGTCGCGCCAGATAGCGGGGATCCTCCCCGGACTCCATCATTCGCACCAACCAGTAGATGGCCGCATCTACGTCGGAGTTGCGCACCGACTTGTGGAGCGCAGAGATGAGGTTGTAGTGCTCTTCGCCTGCCCGATCGTAACGAGGAGCCTTCTTCCCTACCGCCTCCGCTACCTGCACCAGCGTGAGATCGCCGTTGCCGATCGTCCCCACAGCCGTCTCCAGGGCCGTCAGGAGCCGGCGCGCGTCGCCGTCGGCGTGCCGGATGAGGAACTCGGCGGCGTCGCGATCGAGCGTGACCTCCCCTCGGAACCCCCGCTCGTCGGCCAGTGCACGCTGCAGTACCAGGCGCAGGTCATCCTCGGTGAGCGGCTCGAACACGAACAGCTGAGACCGGGACAGGAGGGCCGAGCGAAGAGCGAACGAGGGGTTCTCGGTCGTCGCGCCGATGAACAGGACCGAACCCTCCTCCAGAAACGGCAGGAGCACGTCTTGTTGAGCACGGTTCCAGCGATGGATTTCGTCCAGAAACAGAAGGTCTCTCTGCCCGGCCCGTTGCCACCGCTCCCGCGACGCCGCCAGAGCCTCCCGAACCTCGGTGACCGTAGCCAGCGCGGCCGAGCGCTGGACGAATCTCGCCCCCCACCGCGTGGCGACGAGCCGCCCCACCGTGGTCTTGCCCGTACCAGGCGGTCCCCAGAACAAGAGCGGGACGCCAACCCCGCCCTCGATGAGCGCGCGGAGGGGTCCCCTCGTGCCGAGGAGATGCCTCTGCCCCACCACTTCGTCCAGGTCGCGCGGTCGCAGCCGCTCTGCGAGCGGCGCCCGGCCCTGCCACAGGCCCTCCATGCCCTTCCATTGTACTGCCTTGACGCAGCCGGCCCGCCGCTCGTACACTCGCACCCGCAAGTCGGCAAGTCACACGTCGTCGCGCGCCCCTGACTTCCCGACTTAGGTGTCTGGCCATAGTACTTCGGGTCGTTAGCTCAGTCGGTAGAGCAGCGGACTCTTAATCCGCGGGCCGGGGGTTCGAGTCCTCCACGACCCACCAGGACAGGGCAGTCACGGGTCACCGAGTCGCAAGCCCTCGGATTCTGTTCCTGGTCTCCACGGCTTACCGAATCGGGGCCTGCGGACTCGGGACTCTGTCTCCCGGGTCGTTAGCTCAGTCGGTAGAGCACCGGCCTTTTAAGCCGGGAGTCGCAGGTTCGATTCCTGCACGACCCAGAACAGCTTTCGGGAGTCGACAGTCCCTGGCACAGAGAAGGGTCGAGCGGCGCAGGTGGAAGGAAGGCCACACGGCAGCGGGTGCGAGTCCGCCAGCTGTTGGCAGCATCCGTCCCGCCTTGTAGACTTCGACTTGTCGACCTGCGACTGTGGTTGCGTCCCCGTCGTCCAGCGGTCTAGGATACCGGGCTTTCAATCCGGAAACGGGGGTTCGAATCCCCCCGGGGACACTTGCTGCGCTCGGTGGGTGGGGGGTACACTCCAGGGCGAGTAGCTCAGTGGTAGAGCATCCGGCTTACATCCGGAAGGCCAGAGGTTCGATCCCTCTCTCGCCCAGTTGCATCGTGGGGACGTGGTCTAGGCTGGACTAGGACACCGGATTGTCACTCCGGAGACCGCGGGTTCAAATCCCGTCGTCCCCGCCAGGAAGGGGGTTGCCGGTTCTTCGGTTCGCGGTTGTCAGTTCAGACCGCACAACCGGCAACATGAGACCGGTTCTCGGGCGAGGTAGCTCAGGTGGTAGAGCACACGGCTGAAAACCGTGGTGTCCCCAGTTCGACTCTGGGCCTCGCCACCACACCGTACGTTGACCGCCCCACTGGGGCAAGGTAGGCTGACGGGTCCATGGGCCACACCGCTGAGGAGATCTGGCAGAAGGCGAGGACCCTGCTCGTCAAGGAGATCCCCCCCGCCACCTTCGCCGCCTGGATCGCCGACGCCCGCGCCCGTCCCAGCGAGGAGGGCACCCTCGTCCTAGAAGTCCCTTCCGTTCTGGCCAAGGGCGGTATCGAGCGTCGCTACCGTTCGCTCGTGGAGCGGGCGCTGGAGGAGGTAGCCGGCCATCCCGTCGAGCTCCGGGTGTCGGTCTCCGATCAGACCGCCCCTCCCCCTGCGCTCGAACCCCAGTTTGCTCGTCGCTACCATGGTTCCCTCCCCCTCAATCCGGAGTACACGTTCAGCACGTTCGTTCAAGGAAGGAACTCCCAGCTGGCGTTCGCCGCCGCTCAAGCCGTGGCCGAGGCACCCGCCCGTGCCTACAACCCCCTGTTCATCTACGGGAGCGTCGGCTTGGGGAAGACCCATCTCCTCCACGCGATCGGCGCGCACACCCTCGCTTCCCCCACGGATGCCACGGTGGTGTATACGACGTCGGAACGGTTCGCGACCGAGCTCATCCAGTCCATCGCTTCCAACACCACGGAGCAGTTCCGCGCGAAGTACCGCACGGTTGGGGTGCTGCTCATCGACGACGTCCACTTCTTGAAGAACAAGGAGGCGACGCAGGAGGAGTTGTTCCACACGTTCAACGAGCTCTACGGTAACGGGAAGCAGATCGTGTTGTCCTCGGACCGCGCTCCCGGCGACCTCCAAGGATTGCAGGACCGCCTCGTGTCGCGATTCCGATGGGGTCTCGTCGCCGACATCCAGGCCCCCGACTTCGAGACAAGGGCAGCGATCCTCCGGGAGAAGGCACGCCGAAGGGGCCTTGAAGTCCCCGACGAGGTGGTGGAGTTGATCGCATCCCGAATCACAACGAACGTGCGGGACCTCGAGGGCGCACTCATCAGGGCACTGGCCCACGCCGAGCTGTGCCAAGCCCCCGTCACGGCTGCCATGCTCGAAGAGATCCTCCCCAAGGAGGATCTGTCACGAAAGCTCACCGTGGAGGCAATCAAGAACGAAGTGGCCGCCACCTACCGGATCCCGGTCAGCGAGATCGAGAGCCCATCAAGAAAAAAGGAACTCGTTCATGCCCGCCAAATCGCGATCTACCTCGCTCGCGAGCTAACGGACACCTCCTTCCCCGCGTTGGGTCGCTCCTTCGGAGGACGTGATCACACCACGATCATGCACTCCTACCAGAAGATGCAAGAGCTTCTCCGCCAAATACCGCTCCTTCGCAGCGAGATCGAGTCCCTTCGGTCGGCGATCCTGAATAAGTACGGTCCGTGAAGATGTCCCCATCCGACCGGGGATTACCCTGTGGAAAACACTCAGTGGCCCTGGGGACAACCTTCCCTCAGGACGGGAAAAATGCTGCGGATACCCGGGCGGGAACCCTTTCCCCAACCGTACTTCCCAGGACATGTGTCCTGTCCCCAGGTTTTCCCCAGGTCTCTCCCCACCACGTTGCGCAGTCCCAGAGGCACCCCGTACAGTTATCCCCAGAGAACGGGCTGCCTCTACTACAACGACAAGGGTTATGACTAAGCAAGACATCTGGCAGTGGTTGGGTCCCCTGTCCCACAGGTGGGGAGCTGAGGAGCTTCTTCGGGACCAGACTGCGGTGTTTGTCTGGCCAGCTACAGGGCTCGCTCCGTTGGCGCGGGCGGTGTACGTTGATCAGACGATCCTTCACCTGTCGGTGGGAAGCCACGTTGTCGCGGCGGAGCTGAACCTCCTCAAGCACAAGCTCCTTGCTCGGCTCCACGAGATCTCGCCGGAGTGTGGAGTGACCGATCTTCGGTTCCAGGTTCGCGCTTGGGAGCGGCCGCCCCATGAGATCGTTGTTCCAGCTCCCACCGCGGAGATGGTGCGCCGAGCGCGCCGCTCCCTCCCCGCCGGGCTTCCCCCACGACTTCGAACGATCTTTGCCGAGGCCGTGGCGTGGGCACAGGCAAGGGATCGGGCGATTCTTGACGCCGGCGGATGGACGTGCCCGCAGTGTGACGTGGTGGCAACGGCGGAGATGACCGCGTGTCCGGTCTGCGGGATTGAACGGTCCAAGAGGGGTCGCTAGACTCGATCGGTACCTATGATCTCCAGCACCATTCTCGCTCTTCGCTCGGAGAAGGATCGCATGGCGGTGATGGCCTGCGATGGCCAGGCGACGATGGAGAGCCGGGTGGTGAAGGCCGCGGCGCGCAAGGTGCACCGCATTCACGGGGGGCGCGTCCTCGCGGGGTTCTCGGGGGGAACCGCGGACGGGATGACGCTCCTCGAGCGCCTGGAGGCCAAGATCGCCTCCGGTGGGAACCTCCGTCAGGCGGCGGTGGAGCTGTCACGCGAGTGGCGTACCGATCGCACCCTGCGTCGGCTGGAGGCCGTGGTGGTGGCGGTGTCGGAGGAAGCGTTGTTCCTTCTTACGGGTGAGGGGGACGTGATCGAGCCGGACGACGGTCTCGTGGGGATCGGGTCCGGTGGGGGGTACGCCGTGAGCGCGGCGCGGGCGCTGCTTCGCCATGCGCGCCTTCCTGTGGTTCAGGTTGCCCAGGAAGCGCTCCGCATCGCCTCTGAGCTCGACATCTACACGAACGACTGCGTCACTCTGGAGACCGTGACCTGGTGACCGACCGCCGCGCCGCTGTTGTCACGGGCACGGAGACACGGTAAGGTTCGGCACATCCTTTTGATGACAGGAGGTGTGGGATGGCCAACGTGATTCTGCCCAGCGGCGACATGGTCGTGGTGAACGACGGCGATCTGCTTTCGATCCTCAAGGAGCGTGGGCAGACGGCGGCCGCGATCCTTGTAGACGGGGAGCTCCGCGATCTACGGGATCCGCTGCCCAGCGTTGGTGAGATCCGAGCGGTCGGCCTGGACGACCCAGCGGCGCTCGAGGTGCTGCGCCACACGGCCTCCCACGTCCTGGCCCACGCTGTGACCCGCCTCTACCCCGGGGCGAAGCTCGCCATCGGCCCCGCGATCGACGACGGGTTCTACTACGACATCCGGTTCCCCCAGCCCGTGAACCGCGACGAGCTCCCCAAGATCGAGGCAGAGATGGCGAAGATCGTGCGGGAGGACCTCCCGATCGAGCGGGTGTGGCTTTCGCGCGCCGAAGCCGAAGCGCTCCTCGCCAACAACGGGGAGGACTACAAGCTTGAGCTGGTGGGGGAGATTCCCGACGAGAGAATCTCGTTCTATCGGCAGGGGGAGTTCATCGATCTGTGCCGTGGTCCGCATCTTCCTTCGACGGGCCTCGTCAGGCACTTCGCCCTCCTCGACCTTGCCGGCGCGTACTGGCGCGGTGACGCGACCCGCGACATGTTGACCCGTGTCTACGGAACAGCGTTTCCGACCCGGGAGGCGCTCGAGGAGCACCTGAAGTGGCGCGAGGAGGCGCGGAAGCGCGACCACCGCACGCTCGGGCCGGAGCTCGATCTTTTCTCCATCCAGAACGAGATGATCGGAGCGGGGCTCGTCCTGTGGCACCCCAAGGGGGCAGCGGTCCGCCACCAAATCGAGACCTTCTGGAAGGACGAGCACTACAAGGCTGGCTACCGGCTCGTGGTTAGCCCCCACATCGGGCGGGCCCGGTTGTGGGAGACCTCGGGCCACCTCGACTTCTACAAGGACGGGATGTACAGCCCGATGGACATCGAGGGTCAGGAGTTCTACCTGAAGCCGATGAACTGCCCGTTCCACATCGCGATCTACAAGACCCACACCCGGTCCTACCGCGACCTGCCCATCCGCTATGCCGAGCTCGGCACCGTGTACCGCTTCGAGCGGTCGGGCGTGTTGCACGGGCTTCTGCGGGTGCGGGGGTTCACCCAGGACGATGCGCACATCATCTGCCGGCCGGACCAGATCGAGGATGAGGTCTCCGCATGCCTCGACCTGACGCTCCACATCTTGGGCGCGTTCGGGTTCCACGACTACAAGGTTGCCTTGTCTGTGCGCGATCCCGAGCACATCGAGCACTACATCGGAAGCGACGCAATGTGGGAGCAGGCAGAAGGGTCACTGGTCCGAGCCCTCGAGCGGAAGCGACTCTCCTACACCCGGATGCCAGGCGAGGCCGTGTTCTACGGCCCGAAGATCGACCTCCACGTCCTCGACTCGCTCAAGCGGTCGTGGCAGCTGACCACGATCCAGTTCGACTTCAACGAGCCGGAGCGGTTCGACATGGCCTACATCGGGGACGATGGCCAAGCCCACCGTCCGTACATGGTTCACCGCGCACTCCTCGGGTCGCTCGAACGGTTCTTCGGGATCTTGATCGAGCACTACGGCGGAGCGTTCCCGGCGTGGCTCGCGCCCGTCCAGGCGGCGGTTCTGCCCGTGACCGAGGCCGAGATCCCGTATGCGGAGGGGGTGGCCGACGAGCTCCGTCAGGCTGGGATCCGGGCCGAGGCGTGGACGAAGGAGCGGAAGACGCTCCGCTGGCTCATCCGCGAGGCGCAGGTGCACAAGGTCCCGTACATGCTCGTCTGCGGGGCGCGAGAGGCATCAGGAGGCGTGGTGGCGGTCCGGCTCCGAACCGGAGAAGACCTGGGCCCTCACCGGGTCGCCGATGTGGTCGCCCGGATCCGAGGAGCCGTAACGTCCCGGGGTGCTTCGCTGTAGCGACAGCGGGGCAAGCACCCCGAGGTAACAGAGTGGACAGGAGGGGTGGGTGCTCACGATCAGTGCGGTCAAGGCGGACATCGGTAGCATCGGCGGCCATACGTGTCCGTCGGCGCGGATGGTCGAGGAGGCCACTGCCGCGCTGCGGGAGGCTGTGAAGCGAAGACTCCTCTGCGACTTCGCGGTCACCTACACGGGAGACGACCTGTGCCTTCTCATGACCCATCGCCATGGGAGCGGGAACGCGGAGGTCCACAACCTGGCGTGGGACGTGTTCAAGCGTTGCACGGAGATCGCCCGCGGGGAGGGGTTGTACGCGGCGGGCCAGGATCTTCTCAAGGACGCCCCGAGCGGGAACGTGAGGGGAGCGGGCCCCGGCGCAGCGGAGATCACGTTTGACGAGGGGGCCTCGGAGCGGAAGGCGGAGGCGTTCCTCGTGTTCACCGCCGACAAGTGCGGCCCTGGGGCGTTCAACTTCCCCCTGTGGGCCGTGTTCACGAGCCCTCTCTACAACGCCGGGCTCATGCTCCCCTCCATGCGGAAGGGGTTCACGTTCCGCGTGATCGACATGGAGCACGCCCACGGGGACCGGGTGATCGACCTCGTCTCCCCCGAGGAGCACGTGGACCTCGCGATCCTCCTCCGAGACGAGAACCGGTTCGGGATCCAGGCAATCTACTCCCGCCTCCACCCCAAGCAGCAGGTGGTGGCCGTCTCCACGGACCGGCTGCACACGATCGCCGGCGAGTACAAGGGCAAGGACGATCCCGTGGCAATCGTCCGCACCCAGGGGATCTTCCCGGCGCCGGAGGAGGTCGTGAGCCCGTTCGTGGTCGCGCCGTACGTGGCGGGTGGGGCCCGGGGAAGCCACACCATGCCCCTCATGCCGGTGGCGATCAACACCCCGGTCACGGGCCCGTACTGCCTGCCTCTCGTGGCGTGCGTGGCCTACTCTGTGAACGGGGACGGCGTGCTCTCCGAAGGGGTCGACGTGTTCGGGAACCCAGTCTGGGATCACGTGCGGCGGAAGGCGCAGCAGAAGGGCGAATGGATGCGGGAGCAGGGGTTCGTGGGGGCGGCGATGCTCCCGATGACCGAGCTCGAGTACAGCGCGTTCCGGAAGTCGCTCGCGGACCTCGAGGGCCGGTTCCGGACTCTGGGCTCGTAGCCGGAGCGGACGGGGAAAGAAGCGATGAGCGGGTTGCAGGAGCTAGGAAGCTTCCTGCGCTGTCCGTACACCCAGAGCGGCCTGCGGGTCGAAGGTGACGTGCTCGCCGCCGACGGGGGCCGGACCTACCGCGTCGTGGACGGGGTGCCGTGGTTGGTGGACGAGGAGACGATCTCCGCGCTCGATCGTGACTTTCAGCGTCAGTACACGGAGGCGGACGCCCGCTCCTACGACCGGTTGGTGGGCCTGTTGAGCCTGCTTCTCGGGTGCTGGGAGCCCCGCGAGCGGCGGCGGATCGCTGATCTGCTCGAGCTCCGGCCCGGGATGCGTGTGCTCGAGGTGTCGGTGGGGACGGGAGCCAACCTCCCCTACCTTGCCCGGGGGGTGGGGCCGGAGGGGCGCCTGGTTGGTCTCGACCTGTCGGCGGCGATGCTCAGCGTCGCCCGGAGGCGAACCCAGTCCCTCCCGTGCCCGGTGTACCTCGTGCGGGGGGATGCGATGCGCCTCCCGTTCGCGGACGAGGCGTTCGACGCCGTGCTCCACTTTGGGGGGGTGAACCTGTTCGGGGACCGCGCCCTGGCCCTGGCGGAGCTGGTGCGGGTCGCCAAGCCCGGGGCCACGCTCGTGGTCGGGGACGAGGGGCTGTCCGAGGCCCGCCGGGCGGGGTGGCTCGGACGAAGGCTCGTGAAGATGAACAGCCTGTACCGGTTCCGGCCCCCGTTCCACCTCCTCCCGTGGGACCGGATCGAGAACGTCCAGCTCCACTGGGCCTGGCGCGAGGTGTTCTGGCTCCTCCGGTTCTGGAAAGCTGGGGGCACGACCCCGCCCGATGAGGGCGAGGTCCTGCGCCGGAAGCTGGAAGCCCGCAGCGCGGCGGTGCAGCCCTAGACCGCTTCAGCCGGGGATTGCCTAGGGCTCCAGGCACCCCTACGGACCGCTGGCGCCGATGGCCTCGGCCACGTCGGGAAGATCCAGCGCTGCCAGGCGTCCCTTGAGGGGCACCCCGTCCCGGCTCCACCCGCGGGCCTCGTAGTAGTCGTCGAGGAGCGCCTGCAGCTCCTCCAGGCTCACCCGATCCCCGGCCGACGGCCCCTCCGGGATCGGGAGCTCCATCACCCGCGGCGGGAGGTGGTCGTCCTTGCGGGCGAACCCCTCCCGCACGTTGAACGCCCGGGCGAGGTTCGACGCCCGCTCGCCGAACGTGAGGAGTTCAGCTCCCGTCAGCTCAAGGCCGGTCTGGGCGGCCACCATCTCCGGGAGCCCCTCGAGGAAGTAGATGTGGCGGGTGAACTTGCACACCCCGAGCGTGTCGTACACCGCCATCAGATCTTCGAGGAGCTTGACCTCGAACCCCTTCCCGCGCAGGGAGTGCCGATCCGCGGTGAGCTTCCACCACGACCCGCCGTACTCGAGGCCGTACACGCCGCCCGTGAGGTGGTCTCCACCGCGGAACGCCACCGCGAACGCGAGGGCAACCCCCTTCGACCCGCGGATGTCGTAGGCGGGAAGCTCCATCCCCTTGATGTGGATCGCGAACGAGGCGCCCTTCCCCAGCCGCTCGCAGGCGGCCTTCGTTCCGTCGGCGAGGAGCGCCCCCGTCTTCCCCTCCCGGCGGCCCATCTTGTCCAGTACGGCGAGCATTGCGTCCCCGTCCCCGAACTTGAGGTCGATCCCGTCGAGGTCCTTCTTCGAGAGGAGCCCGCGCTCGACGGCCTCCATCGCCCACGCCACGGTCACGCCGGCCGAGATCGTGTCCAACCCCAGGACGTCGCAGATCTCGTTCGCCTTGGCCACGGCCTCGATCGAGGCCACCTCCGGGCACCCGCCAAGCGAGTACAGGGTCTCGTACTCCGGCCCGTCCACCTCCGTGCCGGCGTACTTCCCATCCTTGATCTGGAACAGCTGCCCGCACGGTTTGGTGCAGGTCGGGCACGCGACGTTTTTCGCTACGTACTTCGGGGCCCAGTAGTAGGGGTCGAGCTCGATCTTCTCACCCTTGGCTCGGGCGTAGGCGCTCTTGAAGAACCCCCACTGCCAGTTCTTGGACGGGAACGTGCCGGGCTCCTTGTTCATCCAGTCGAGGAACTCGCCGCTTCCGTAGGCCCGATCGGCCTTCGTCACCGGGTGGTCGCGGATGATCGTCTGCCAGTGGGCGACGAGCTTTTTCAGCTCCTCACGGTCGTGCACGGGAACCGGTCCAGTTCCCTTGATGACGATCGCCTTCAGCTTCTTCGATCCGAACACGGCCCCGCCCCCACCGCGGCCGGCCTGGCGTCCGTCGCACTCGATCGTGGAGATGCGGGACAGGGTTTCACCTGCAGGACCGATGACCACCGAGCGGTAGCCCTCCCCAAACCGTTCCTGAAGGGCCTTCGCTGTGGCGCGGGTGTCGAGGCCCCACAGGTCCGAGGCATCCTCGAACCGCGCCTGACCGTCCTCGACCACCAGGACCGTCGGCACCTTGCTCTGTCCCGTGATGAGGAGGGCATCCCATCCCGCCTTGCGCAGCGCGATCCCCGCCCACGCCCCGGCCACAGAGCGGGCGAGGGTTCCTGTGAGGGGGGAGCGGAAGGTAAACGTGGTCTTCGATGCGGTGGAGATCCCGTCTCCGGTGAGTAACCCCGGAACCATCGCCACTGCGTTGCGCGCGCCCAGGGGATCGGAGCCCTTCGGGATCCGGTCCCATGCGAGCCGAGCCCCGAGCCCGAACCCGCCCAGGAACAGGCGGTACATCTGATCGGGCAGCGTCTCCGCCGCCGTCGTCCCCTGCGAGAGGTCCGCCACCAGGATCTTCCCCGTCACACCGTTCATCGTCTCCCCCCTTCGTGTCTGTGGTCTCGCGTTTGGCGACTGGGCCGGGCACCGCGCGTCAGTAGCCACTCTGCGGCGAAGCCGCGCCCGAGTCGAGTATAGCCCGACCCGTCCGTACAGGCCCGATCGGGCGGACGCTGGAGCGAACGCACTGCCGTAGCATCACGCAGCCTCGACGATGGGCAGCGCTCTGGATCTCCTTGGAGTGCGGGCGGATGGTAGGGTCGGGCTTCATGCCCGACGGCCGTTCGGGGTGGCGCAGCGTCGGGGTTCGCCCGCGACGCCGGTTCGACGTTCGCGGTTCTGTGTCGGCCCCGGGGTCCGCCGTCTTCGAGAGGGCCGTCGCGGCAAGCTGTGGCGCTGCGCCCCCGTGCCAACCTGCACGGTGAGCCAGCGCGGACTCAGCCCTTGATCAGCCGCTCCAGGTACTCGCGGATCTCCTGCAGGCCGTAGATCGTGCGCCGGGCCTCCAGGTCGTCGAGCCACGCCTCGGCCACCGTCTCGTCGCGGATGACGTCCACGTCTTCGACGTCAAGCGAAGCGAGGAGCTTCCGCCCTTCCTCTTCGATCTCGCCGTCGTGGGCGCGAAAGATGAACCTGCGCATCTCTGTAGCCTCCGCCCCGAAGTGTAGCCTGCGGGAACCTGGGGGGGCACGAACGACGAGACGAGGGAGGGTACACTGCCCATTCGGAGCCCCGGGTCGGGGTTGGCCGCAGGAGGGAGTGTGGTGGGTCAGGAGTTCTCCATCGAAACGAAGGACCTCACCCGCGTGTTCCGGGTCAAGCGCCGCGAGGCGCGCGGCGGCAAGCGCGAGGTTGTCGCCCTTGACCGGGCGACCCTTGCCGTTGAGCGCGGGGAGCTGTTCGGCGTGCTCGGCCCGAACGGGGCGGGGAAGACGACGCTCATCAAGATCCTCGCCACCCTCCTCTCCCCGACATCGGGCACAGCGTGCGTCGCTGGCGTCGACGTGGTCGCCGACCCGTGGGAGGTGCGCCGCCACATCGGGATGGTCTCCGGTGGTGAGTCCTCCGGGTACGGCCTTCTCACCGTGGAGGAGAACCTGTGGATGTTCTCCCAGTTCTACGGGATGCCAAGCGGGGAGGCGAAGCGGCGGATCAAGGAGCTCCTCGAGGTTGTCGGCCTCCCCGATGGCGCGAAGACGAAGGTGTACCACCTCTCGACGGGGATGCGGCAGAAGATGAACTTCGCCCGTGGCTTCCTCACCGATCCGGAGATCCTGTTCCTCGACGAGCCGACGATCGGCCTCGACGTGCACACGGCGCGCACCCTGCGCTCGTATATCCGAACGTGGATGGACGAGCACCCCGACCGGACGATCCTCCTCACCACCCACTACATGTACGAGGCGGACGAGCTGTGCGACCGGGTGGCGATCATCGACCAGGGCCAGGTACTGGCCTGCGACACGCCAGTCGCCCTCAAGCGCGGCCTCCAGGGCGAGGCGGTGTTCCGCCTCGAGGTCGACGGGGCCCGCGACCTGACCCCGCTCGTCGAGGGCGTGGGCGGGGTCCAGCGGTGCACCCAGGCCGCGCGGGATGGGCACACCGAGCTCGGTCTCATCCTCGCCGACGAGAACGCGCTCCTCCCCGTCTTGTCCGCGATCCAACGGACCGGGGCGCGGCTTCTGGCCCTGGAGAAGCGCGAGCCGACCCTGGAAGACGTGTTCCTCCGCCTCGTTGGGCGGGGGCTGACGGACGCGAGCGGGGGGAGCGATGAACCTTCGCCGTAGTGCTGCCACGTTCGTGCGCACGGTGATTGGCCGCGCCTACCCGCGGGTGATCGGGATGCAACGGGAGAAGAGCTGGATGCTGTTCGAGGTGATCCTGCCCCTCCTCCAGGTCGCGGCCTACGTGTACATCTACCGGGCGGTCGGCGCGCCGCCGGAGTTCACGGGGTTCGTCGTCCTTGGCGGGGCGATGACCGCGTACTGGATGAACATCCTGTGGAGCATGGCCAGCCAGCTGTACTGGGAGAAGGAGACGGGGAACCTGGAGCTCTTCATCATCGCCCCCACGTCGCGGATGGCAATCCTCCTGGGGATGGCGGTCGGCGGGATCTTCGCCACCACCCTCCGCGCGGCGGGCGTCCTTGTGGCGGGAATCCTCATCTTCCGCGTGCCGCTCGCTCCCACGAGCGTGCCCGCGCTCGTCGGCGTCTTCCTCCTCACCCTTATCGCCCTCTATGGGCTGGGGATGCTTATGGCGTCGCTGTTCCTTCTCTGGGGGCGGCAGGCGTGGCATCTGGCGAGCCTCCTCCAGGAGCCGGTGTTCCTCGTGTCGGGGTTCTACTTCCCGGTGCGGGCCCTCGGGTTCCTCGTCGCGCTCGGCGCGTCGATCGTCCCGATCACGCTCGGGCTCGATGCGATGCGCCAGCTCCTGTACCCGGCGATGATGGAGGGGTTTCGGTTCCTCCCCGTGGGGGTGGAGCTGGGGATGCTGGCCGTCCTGGGAGTGGTGTTCTTGGTCCTCGCCCAGCAGGCGCTGCGCTACTTCGAGGACCTCGCCCGCCGCGAGGGGCGGCTAACAGTGCGCGGGCAGTGACCGAACGTGACGGGTGACGGGTGATGGGCGAAGGGACGAACCGCGCCGGATCAGGGGCCACGGGGAACGGGTTTCGGACTGCCCGTCGTTCGTCGGCTCTGGCCGAGAGCTGGCGGAGCCTGCGGGTGGCGACGTGGCTGGGGTGGCAGATCGAGTCGAACTGGACCGATCCGTTCCTGTTCGCGGTCTACTCCGTGGTCAAGCCGGTGGCCGGGGCGCTGATCCTGGTGTTCATGTACCTCGTCGTCGCCCGCGGGGGCCTGGGGAACCCCCTCTTCCCGTACATGTTCGTGGGCAACGCGTTCTACATCTACGTGGGGGCGGTGCTGACCGGCATCAGCTGGGTGATCATCGACGATCGCGAGCACTATGGGATGCTCAAGTACTTGTACGCGGCACCCCTGAACATCTACACCTACCTCGTCGGCCGCGGGGTGGCCCAGACCGCGATCGCCACGATTGCCGCCGCGATCACCCTCCTGTTCGGCGTCGGGGTTCTCGGGGTCCGGATTCCGCCTGGGGACGTGGACTGGGGACTCCTCGTGGGGGCACTCGTCCTCGGGCTCGTGGCCCTCGCGTTCCTCGGGCTCCTCCTGGGCGGGGCGACGCTCCTCACCGCGCGGCACAACTACCTCGTGGGCCAGGCCGTGGCCGGCGCGCTGTACCTCGTCTCCGGCGTCGTGTTCCCGCTCGACGTCCTTCCCCGTGCCCTGCAGTGGGTGGGGCTGGGAAACCCGGTCACGTACTGGCTGGAGGCCCTGCGCCGCGCAGTCCTCGGTGACGGAGGGAACGAGGCGCTGCGCTTGCTTTCCACGGGGACCGTGGTTCTGATCCTCGCTCTCTCTACCGCTGGGCTCGCCGTGGCGTCGCTCTTGTTCTTCCGGTGGGCGGAACGGATCGCCCACCGCCGCGGCCTCCTCGACATGCAGACCATGCATTGAGGCCGTAGCATGGGGGTCAGGTCTTGTTCCGTGCATCCCGGCGTTCATCAGCCACTCTGTTCGCGATCCGGCTGATCGTCGAGTAGTGGAGCCCGAGGTGCCGGGCGACCTCGGCGAGCGTGTACCCATGCTCGTGGATCGCACGATGGACCGCCTGATCCCTCTTCACCTTGTCTCGCCCTAGGTTGGCGAACAGCGTGGCGAGCGTTGGCCGCGCGGCGAGGCGCTGGTTTCGGGGGACCTCACGGAGCGCCGTGGCGTCCCGCAGGAGGGGTCGCATCTTCTCCACGAACCGGTCTGTGCCCAGGAGCACACCACCTCGGAGCTCGTCCCATACGGTCACGTCGTAGCCTGCCCTCACGAACTGCCGGTAGGCCTCGCGGGCCCGATCGCGTCTTCGATCGAACTGGGACAGGATCCACGAAGTGGTGAGGATCCCTGGGGGCGCCACCTCGCCCGCCGTGGCCCGGTAGCTACTCCACCGCCATTGCCGCGGGTGGCGGACCATCCCCGCGCGGACAGGATTGAGGACCACATAGCGGGCAACCTCCAGGAGGTGGCTGTCCTTCTCCACCACGATCGCCTTGAACCGCCCCTGGAGCACGTGCCCGACCCGCCCGTGCCGCCGGTTGAACGCCTGTGTGTACACCCCGTTGAGCTGGCGCATGCCCCGCGACAGGTTGGCGTCTGGGGTCTCCACGAGGAGGTGGTAGTGGTTGGGGAGGAGACAGTAGGCGTGGCAGACCCAGCCGAACCGCTGGACGACGCTGCCCAAGACCTCGAGGAACTTCAGGCGGTCGGTGTCGTCAACGAAGATGTCCTGTTGGGCGTTTCCCCGTGCTGTGACGTGGTAGACCGCTCCCGCGAACTCGATCCGCAACGGCCGCGCCATGGGGCTGAGTGTACCGCGGGGGATGCGTTAGAACAAGATCTGACCCCTCTGTCTGCCTGCCCGCCGGGGGAGATGAGAGGGGGGCACCGTGCTCGGGCGGGCGGGTAGGATACCTCTGTGGCGATCACGGTTCGTCCGGCACGGGTTGAGGATCGGGAGGCGATCCTCGCCATCTCGGCCCAGATCTGGCAGGGCGAGGACTACATCCCGCTCGTCCTCGACGGGTGGCTCGCCGAGGGCGGCCTCGCCGTGGCCGAGCTCGACGGCGTGGTCGCGGGCCTCGGGAAGCTCACGGTGCTCGCTCCCGGCGAGGTGTGGCTCGAGGGCCTGCGGGTCGATCCGGCCCACCGGGGGAAGGGCGTGGCGAAGGCCCTCGCCCGACATCAACTCGAGTCCGCGCTGGGGCTTAACCCGCGCTCGATCCGGTTCGCCACGGCCGAGGTGAACGCAGAGAGCCTCCACATCGCGGGCAGGCAAGGGTTCAGGGAAACCGCCCGGTTCACCTACGTCGAAGGCCCGGTGCGGGACGAGCCTGCGCCCCTTGGGGTGACTCCCGTGCATGACGTCGCGCCGGCCTGGGCGCTCGTCCAATCGTCGCCCACGTTCCGCGACGCCCGCGGCCTGCTGGCCTGGGGCTAGCGGTTCCCCGCGCTTTCCCCGGAGCGGTTCGCCCGTCTCGTGGCCAGCGGGGCGGTGTTCGCCTGGGGAGACCCGGCCCGAGGGCTTCTCGTCCTCCAGCCCGACCCCTACGCTCCCGCCGCGTTCGCCTCGATCGGCTTCCTGGACGGAGACGACGCGGCCCAGGACGCGCTCCTTCTCTTCTCCCACGCTTGGGCTCGCGAGAAGGGGATGGAGTACCTGTCGGCGATGGTGCCGGACGAGCTTCGTGTCGAGACCTTCGCCCGGCACGGGCTCGCGCCCCTCCCTTACTTCCGGTACGTGCTCGTCCTCACGTATCCCCTTCCGTGAGGATCGTTCGCGGGGCGGCCCTTTTCGGGTCCACCCGCGGGGTGATCGGCAAGATACTCCAGGATCAGGTACCGCTTACCATCGAGCGACGCGCGTTCTTTCGCAATCTGCTGTCGGCCCCGGTTCACCCTGCAGCGCTAGGAGGGCTGCGAAGGCTGTTACCGCCGGCCGAAGGCCGGATCGGACAGGGCGCTGCAGCCGGTCGCATGGCAGGCACGCACACGGTACCAGTAGGCTAGCCCGACGGTGGCCGTGGTGTCCTCGATGCTCGTTGTCTCCACCTGTCCCACCGGAGTGGCGAACGTCCCGTCCGGGAACCGATCGCGAAACACCTGGTACGAGATGGCCCCCGGAACGGGATCCCACAAGATGACGATCTTGTCCGGATAAGCGCGGTCGGTTGCTCGGACGTTGGCGGGAGCGGGGGGGTAGCCGGCGTAGCCCGCCGCGGCTGTTGACATGGGGCTGCAGCCGACCGAGTTGCACGCCTCGACCTTGTACCAGTACATCCGTCCCTGGTTGGCGGCGCCCACCGTGTCGGTGTAGACGAGCGACGACTCGCTGCCGAGGAACTGGTAGTCACCGTCGCGGGAATCAGCACGGTACACCCGGTAGCTCGTCGCCCGCTCCACGGACAGCCACGTCACGCGGATCTGCGTCTCGAATTGACCCAACGATGCCGTGACCCCCGTCGGGGCCCGATCCGGAGGGAGGGTCGGGTTGATCCGGTTGAGCAGGTCGCACCCCGCGAGGACGATACCCACGGCGAGAGCTGTCAGCACTCCCACTATGTCTCTGACGATCCGTCGCGCCTCTCTTCTCATCGTCGGTCCCCTCCTTGGCCTGCCGTGATGTTAGGCGGACGGGGGGCTTCCGACAAACGCCGGCAGCCGGACATCGAGCGATCGCAGACTGGCAAGCAGGGGCTGCCGTGCCGCGCCGAGTCTCTTCGCGATCTCCTCTTCCAGGGCGAGGAGTTGGGGGAGCGCCTGCGCGATCTGGCTCCCGCTCGACACATAGCGACAGGAGAGGGCGGTTACCCGTTCCACAAGCCCGACCACCTGGTCCTCCTCGACGATCTTGTCCCCGTAGTGGACGAGTCTTTCCTCCCACGTCTCTGGGTGTGCCCCCAGGACGTGGCGCTCGGCGATGGCGGCGAGCCCCGGCCAACCTAGCTTGCGCAGGATCCGCCCCGCCTGCACCCCGTGGTCGGTGGGCTTCTCGGAGGACAGCTTGTCCAGATCGTGGAGGAGCCCGCCCCGGTGCACAACGAGGGGATCGACCTCGACCCCGCTCTCGCGAAGCCGGAGCGCCAACCAGTGGGCCACAGCCGCCACGGCAGCGGAGTGGCGAACGATGTTCTCCGGGACGGCATGTTCGTGAAGGATCTGGAGGCACATCGTGACATCCGGGAGCAGGGGTCGTCCCAGAATGGGGGGGAGTTCGCCCAGCATCTGAATCTCTGCGTCGTGGACCGGGTGTACCAGCGGGCAGCCCTTTGTCGAGGAATTGAGCCAAACTGCCCGCAGTCCCGCGCTCTTGGCCCCGATGATGTCGGCGCTGTACCCGTCGCCGACCATCACAGCCTCAGCGGCGGAGCACCCCACGCGCTCCAGCACCCTGCGGAAGAACAGGGGGTCGGGCTTGCTCAACCCCAGATCGCGTGCGGTGACGACCACGGACACGTACGCCGCAAGGCCCGCGCGGGCGAGGGCCGCTCGCACGAGGCGTTCGTCGGACAAGGCAGCGTTCGTGGCCACGGCGATCACGTAGCGGCCGTGGAGGGCGCGCAGCGCCTCCCCGGCGCCCGAGACCGCCTCGACCCGCGGCCAGTCGGCCATCGGGCCGTCGAAACCGGGGATCTCCCGCATCAGCGTCCCGCCCCAGTCGAAGAGAACTGCCCGTACCCGATCACTGGAGACGCGCATCGCGAGCGATGATACCCCCGCCGCGGGAAGGCCGACCGGACCGCACGTACAATGGCCGATCATGCGATCCTGGGCCCCTGTAGTGCTGTGCGTGTTGGTCGGCGTGGTGGGCGCTGGGCAGGGGTGCGTGTTGGCGGTCAGCGGGGACGGTCTAGAGGGTCGGTACATCACCGGTGTGCCCGACATGCCCCAGCCACCGCCCAACCCCCTGGGATTCCCGTCCGTGGACAACTGGAGCGGGCCGCTCGCTGCGGCGAGCGCGATCGCCTATCTCGGGACGACCGTCGGCGGCTGGCCCCGGGGGGTGAGCGGGAACCTGTCTCCGGCCGAGGTGAGCGCGTATCTGGGGTACTTCATGGCGACGAACGGCGTGGGGAGCCCCGATCGGGCGAACGCAGTCCTGGGCCTCCCCGGCACGATCGTGGACGACCTCGTGGCCGGGATCCGCGAGTTCGCGCGCTGGGACCCGGTCCATCGGTTCCGAACCCCGCCTCCGGCGATGCTGAACAAGGCGGGATTCGATGCCGACGTCGTGCTGATCGCTGGCTTCGGTCTCGACTCTGCTCAGTACAGGGCGGGGCTGAGTCGGGGGAGTCCCCCCCTCGTCGTGTTCCGCTACTGGAATCCCCTGGACAGCGGGCACGCGCTGTGGGTCACCGGCTCGGGGTATCGGGTTCGTGTTCAGTTCTACACCTGGGGCCCAGAGATCCGGTCCAGCAAGGATAGTTCCGTTGCCGGTGCGGGAGTCCCTCTTGAGGTCTGGGACCCCGACCGCGGGGTTGGCCACGTGGCGGTGGGTGAGGGGTTCCTGGTTGGCGACCCCGACGGGGCCGGACCCCTTCCGAGCACGCTGTGGCTCCTCCTCCGCGACACGTGGGGGGCAACCGCGGAGCACGTCGCGATCCCGTGGGGCGAGGTTGTGGCACTCGTTCTAGTGAGTCGAGCGCGGTAGCGAAGCCTGCGTCCCCGCGTTCTCCCAGTACGAGAACCCAGCGCGGCTACCGATCTGGTGGAACCCGGTCTTCTCGAGGACGCGGATCGAGGCGACGTTATCCGGCGCGCACTCGGCGACGACCCGCCGCACCTCGGGGTGCGTGAACGACCACCGGCACAGGGCTTCCACCGCCTCGGTCGCGTACCCGCGTCCTCGGTGGGGAGGGGCGATCGCGTACCCGATCTCCACCGTACCGTCGCGGTCTGGCTTCCCCTTGAACCCGGCCTCACCCACGATCGCGTGATCCTGGCGCCCGATGGCGAACCACACCCCCCACCCGAGGGCCCGGGGATCGTGGAGGAGTTCCTGCAGGTGCAGGAGGATGATCTCCTCGAGCTCTGGGGACAGCCAGCAGGGTGGGACGGCCGCACCGAGGAGCCGTGCGCCTCCAGGAGGGCTGTCGAGGAGGGCCTGGGCGGCCTCAACCGGACACGCCACGAGCGTCAGCCTCCGGGTGGTGAGGGTCATCGTGGGTCGATCGTACCGAAGAGGAAAACGCCCGGCGGGGCTCCCGCCGGGCGCCATGCTCTGCGTTTTCAGATGGGACCTACTTCTCTGCCGGCGGCCCCTCAAGGGACCGCAGAAGAAGGAGGTCGAGACGGTTCACCGCCACCCGCAACTCCTGGACGATGCGTCCGACCTCGGCAGGATTGGCCCCTCCCGGCCTTCGCTCGCCCACCTTGTCGTGGATCAGATCGAGCAGCTCCTGGGCGAACTCGCGGAACTGCCGGGCGGTTCGGGGATCCATCCGTTCGGTGAACCGGTCCACGAACTGATTCACCGAGTCCCGGAACTCGGCCAGCTCCCGGGCGCTCTGTTCCAGGTCGAACAGGAGCCGGTGCAGATGGAGGCCGAGCTTCAGGAGCTCCACTTGGATGTCCTTGGGTTCAATGCCCTCGCGATCCCGGATCGCCTCCCGCAGCCCCTTGAGGATGGCCTCGATCGGCTCGAGACGGGGCGCGATGAGCGGGAGTGCCCTGTGCAGGGCCGCGACCCCCTCTGCGATGTCCTGGACCACGGCGACGAGAACCTGCGCCAGCGGGGCCGGTGCTGGGGCTGGGGAGACGGGCGGGGGTGGGGCCGCGACCGCTCCCAGCGAGGTGACGACCGCTCCGATCAACCCGAAGACGAACAGACGCTTTCTACCCATGGTGAACCTCCTTGTGTACTGGCCATCCGATGTTTGGGCATCGGGAACCGCAGTCAGGTTAGGCGGCGACCGATCACGGGGCTACCGCGGCGCGGTCAAGCCACGGTCAACGCGAGGTCGCTGCGGGTAACCTTCGCCTGATGCAGGTGGCGTTGCGTGGATGGCGGCTGGGGGTTGCGGTGGGGGTGGTGATCCTCACCGTGGCCGGGGTGGTCGCGGCGAGCGTGATCCACCGACGGGCGCTCGAGGCCTCGTTCCGCACCCACGGGATCGCGTTTGCCGTGGCGTTCGCTGACGCTGCGGAGGCATGGCTTGCCTCGGGGGACACGCAGGCGATCCAGCGTGCCGCTCAGCTGATGTTCCTTGGGAGTGTGCGCTACGTGCAGGCCGTCTCCAACGGGGTCGTCCGCGTGGATGCGCAGCGGGCGGGCCGGCCCGATGAGCCTCTCTCCGTATTGGACAGCATGCCGCGCATCCCGCTGGCTCGGTACGTCCGGTCTCCCGGGGGGAAGTACAGCGTTCTCGACGTAGCGGTTCCCCTGCTGGAGGGAGGGCCGGGCTACGTTAGGCTGGGGCTCGACACCCAGGAGATCGCGTCCGGGGCACGCGCCGGGACTCTGGTTGCGGTGGGAGCGGGATTCGGGCTCGACCTTCTTGTCCTGGGGTCTCTCTTCCTGACGGGCAGGAGACGCCTGGCTCGCGTTGACGACGGCCAAGGGGCGGGGACGCTGACCTCTGCCGCGGCTCCCGGTCTGGTGGTGGACGTGAGCCGGAAGGCAGCCGCCCTCAACGGGGTGCCCCTCTCCCTGTCTCCGAAGCTGTTCTCGCTTCTCGCGCTCCTCGTGAGCGAGCCAGGGCGGGTGTTCTCCGACCGGGAGATCCTTGGAGCAGTATGGCCTGCCTCGCGGTACGCGAACGCAAAGGATGTGAAGCAGCACATCTACCTCTTGCGGAAGAAGCTGCGCGGAGTCCAGCCTGGGGCGGAGGGGATGATCGTCACCGTTCCTGGGTTCGGGTACCGGTTCGAGCCACCGCGGCGGGACGGGGTTGACCCTCCGTTGGTGGCCTGTTGACCGAAGACGTTCTAGACTGGTGGCGATGGAGGGGGGGACGATGCTCGTGAAGAACGCGCTGGTTGGAATGGCCTCCATGGCCCTGATCGCCGTGGGAGGCGTTGGAGCCCAACCCGATCCCTCCATCCCGCAGGTCCATCCTGATGTGGCCCGGATTGTGCTCACTCTGCGGACAATGGGTGACCGGCTGACTGTCTCCCTCCACCTGGCGACGATGGGGGTTCTGGCTCCGACCCAGCTAGACCAGCGGCTGTACGCGGGGCAGCTCCTGAACTATCTCGTCGGGCCGGGCGCGGACGGGTTTGACCCCCGTCTGGGGCCGGAGGAGCGGTTCACAGGACTTCTCCCCGAGGCGCGGTCGCTTACCGAGTTCATCGTCAAGGCGGACGTCCCCCCCGAAGTCCGCGACCGCCTGTCGTCGGTTGCCAAGAAGGTGCTCCTCCTCCTTTCCATGGCCCGGGACGATGCCCTGCAGGCGCTCCGCGCTCGTCGGCTGGACATCGGGGCCGATCACCTGTTGCGAGCGTTTGCCTACCTTCACGCGGCGCTGGGCCGGGAGACCGACCCCGTGCACCTGGGTGGGGTGCTTGCCCTCCTGCGGATTCTCCCCCCCGTGCCACCGCCTGATCGTGGTCCGTGATCCGCGTCTCGTGGACCGCCACCGGGCACCATCACGGTTCCTTCCGTGCGCGGAGGGTCCACAGAAGAGGGATCTTGTTCTCGTACAGAGGAAGCCTGTACCAGCGCCTGTCTGCGGACGTCATGCTCGGCAGGAACGGGAAGAACAACCGGTCGTACTCGTTCAGGAACTCGAGCCGCAGCCCGGCTCGGAGCACGGCGTTGACGACGTCGGACATGCTCCAGATCCACTCGTGCGACGGGTGCTGCAAGCGGTAGGTCGGATCGGCGTAGTCGTGTCCGCCTGCCTCCCATCGCACGGGTTCCCGGCGGTGGAAGTAGGGGTGGATGAACGCGATTTCGCCGGTCGGCCGCTCCTCGAGGGCATGGAGAATCGGGTGGGACTCCATGAGGTAGAAGATCCCGTCTGGGGCCAGGAACCGGGCGATGATCCCTGCCCAGGCGTTGAGATCACGCAGCCAGCAAAGGACACCGCGTGACGTGTACACGAGGTCGAACTCCTCGGACAGGACGTCCGGCAGGTCGTAGACGTTTGACTGGATGAACCGCGCCTCAAGCCCGAGCTCCTCGCGGAGGGCTTCGGCGCAACGGATCGATTCCCCCGAGAAATCCACGCCGGTGACGATCGCCCCGTGGCGCGCCCACGCCAGGGTGTCGGTGCCAATGTGGCACTGCAGGTGGAGGAGCCGCTTCCCACGGACGTCGCCCACCTCGCGGAGTTCGATCTCGTCGAGGACCTCTTGGCTGGTGCGCAGGAGGTCCACTTCCCTGTACGCCCGGACGTGGACATGAGCCATCTCGTCCCACAGGCGGCGGTTCCACTCCTCGGCCTGGCGCTGTGCCTCTCGATCCATCTTCTCCACGGGCTCCTTGTTCCTCGGCTGAGTGTGCCCGTTCGGGGGACGTTGGGCGAGGCGGCTGTCCGATTCCGGTCTCGAGCGTTCCCGCGGTGGACCCACGGGTTGGCGGGGTGTGACCCTGTTGCGCGCGTCCGGTTCCTCTGTGATCCTCCACCAGAGGAGGTGGCCCATGAGAAGGACGATCCGGCGTCGGGCGCTGTCGTGGCTGTCCTGGGTTCCCCTGCGAGCGCGGGACGACAGCCACCTTCGCCGTCCGGTGATGACCGTTCTGCGCCAGGACGCGCCGGTCCTGCGGGAGGAACAGACGGTGGGAGAGGCACTGGAGAGCGCCCGCCTCCACGGGCTTGGCGACCGTCCGTTCTACTTCTACGTTGTGGACGAGGCTGGCACGCTCGTCGGTGTGCTTCCCATCCGTCGCTTGCTGACCGCGCCCCTCGACCGCCGGCTGGTCGACCTTGTGGTTCGGCCCGTGCGCACCGTGCCGAAGGGTGCATCCGTGCTCCAGGCGTACGAGATGATGCTTCAGCACAGACTTCTTGCCCTTCCGGTGGTCGACGAAGAGGGACGCTTGCTGGGTCTGGTGGACGTCAGCGCGCTCCTGAGCGAGCCAGTGGACCCTGGGGACACCGACGCCGTGTTCGAGACCGTCGGCCTTCACGTCGCCCAAGCGCGGCTTGCGTCGCCGATGAAGGCCCTGCGGGTGCGCTTCCCATGGCTCGTGGCCACCCTTTCGAGCGGGGTCCTGTGCGCGCTCCTGATCAGCGTGTTCCAGGTTACGCTCGAGAAGAGCCTGATCCTGGCGTTCTTCCTCACCCTGGCGCTGGGGCTGGGGGAGAGCGTGAGCATGCAGTCCGCGGCGGTGACGATCCTCGCTCTGCGCGCGAAGCGGCCGTCGTGGCGGTGGTACGTCACGGCTGTCCGACGCGAGGCGGGCGCGGCGCTCCTCCTCGGCGCGGTGTGCGGGCTCATCGTGGGCGCGGTGGTGTGGGGTTGGCTCGGCGAGCGGGTGGCCGCGGTCGCGATTGGGATGAGCCTGGTGTTGAGCATCACCGCGGCCAGTACGTTCGGGTTGAGCATCCCGACGCTACTTCACGCCCTCAAGCTCGACCCCAAGATCGCCGCGGGGCCGCTCGTCTTGGCGATCAGCGACATCTGGACCGTCCTGTTCTACTTCGGCATCGCGACGCTGCTGCTCTAGAGGAGAGAGCGGGCCCGCTACAGCGAGGCCCGCACCCGGGCCGTCAGCTCCTGCCGAACTGCGTCGGGGGCGAACGACGCCTCGGCGCTCGCGACGAGGATCGTCCGCAGTTCGTCTGGGCCAAGGCCGAACGCGCGTACGACCTGCCACAGTTCGTCAGTGGCCGAGGTTCGCGACATGAGCCGGTTGTCGGTGTTCACCGTCACCCGGATCCCCCCATCCAGGTAGCGCTTGAGGGGGTGGTCGGCGAGCGAGCGCATGATCCCCGAGATCTGGAGGTTGCTCGTCGGGCAGACCTCGAGCGGGATTCCGGCCTCCCGCACCCGTGCCTCCGTCGCCGCGTCCTGGAACAGGTAGACGCCGTGCCCGATCCTCTCCGCGCCAAGGTCGAGGGCCTCGGCGATGTGCTCCGGGCAGCACCCCTCCCCAGCGTGAAGGGTGAGGTGCACGCCCGATTCCCGCGCGAGGCGGATCGCCACCGCGTGGTTCGATAGCGGGAACCCCTTCTCCGGCCCAGCGAGATCGAACCCAACCACCCCGCGGTCGCGGTACCGGCCGGCGAGGAGCGCGACCGCAGCCGACCTCTCCGACGGCTCCTGGCGCATCCCGCATAGGATGACCCCAGCGCGAATCGGGAGCTCGGCTTGGGCCCGTGTGGTCCCGGCGAGCACCGCCTCCACAACCTCGTCCGGGATGAGACCCCGCTGCAGGTGGAGAAGCGGTGCGAAGCGGATCTCGAGGTAGACGACGCCCTCCGCTGACGCGTCCTCGCAGAGCTCGAACGCCGCGCGCTCCAGGGCCTCCGGGGTCTGGAGCAGGGCAACCGTGATCCGGAAGGCTTGGAGGAACTCCTCGAGCGGGCACGGGACGCGGGGCAGGACGGCCTCGTCCACCGCGCCGGTGATGGGGGGCCTGTCCTTCGCTGGCAGGGCCTCCCACAGCTCGCGGACCGTCCCTGGGCGGAGTGAACCGTCGAGGTGGCAGTGGAGGTCGAACTTCGGGAGTCGGGCGATCGTCGCGCGGTCCATGAGCTGGTCCTACCCCATCCCCGCTCGCTCCGCAACCGTGGGGTGGCCTATACTGGCCCCCATGGTATGGGACGTGGTCGTCCTGGGGGGAGGCCCGGCGGGCTTGTTCGCGGCGATCTCTGCGGCGGAAGAGGGGGCGCGGTCGATCGTCCTCGAACACCTGCCGAGCCCTGGTCGGAAGCTCCTCGCCTCCGGCGGAGGGGCGTGCAACCTCACCCACGAAGGAGAGGTCGCGGACTTCCTCGCCCACTACGGCGGCGGCGACCGGCCGGGCGACGCGGGGCGGTTTCTGCGGCCCGCCCTCTACGGGTTCTCGAACAAGGACCTCTCCCGCTACTGCGCCGACCGGGGCCTGCCCTTGGCTGCCGATCAACATGGACGCGTCTTTCCCCGCTCCCGCCGGGCGACCGATGTGCTCGCCATCCTTCTCGCCGCAGCCCGCCGACGAAGGGTGGAGCTGAGGACGGGGTTTCGGATCCGGTCCGTCCGGGTCGAGCGCTCCAAGTTCGTCGTCTTTGATTCTCCAGAGGGAGAACCGACGCTCGAGGGGACGACGCTCGTCCTGGCAACGGGGGGGCGGTCGTACCCGACGTTGGGGGCCACGGGCGATGGCTACCGACTTGCGGCGTCGCTGGGCCACGCGGTGGTGCCGCCCCGCCCAGCGCTCGTCCCGCTGCGGATCGAGCGGGAGACGTTCGCGCCGTTCACCCCCTGCGCGGGGGTCTCCCTATCCACTGCCCTGTCGCTCGTCCGGGGGGCGAAGAAGGTCGCAAGCGGGCACGGGGAGATCCTGTTCACCCACCGTGGTCTCTCCGGGCCGGCGGTCCTGGACCTCTCGCGCCACGTCCTTCCCGGTGATGTGGTCCGCGTCGGGCTTCTTCCGGGGGCGGGGGATCTCCCCGCGACCGAAGCGCGACTTGCGGCGGAGATCGCCGCCCACGGCAAGCGAACCGTGACGAACCTTCTCCAGGGAATGGGAATGGTGGCTTGCCTTGCCCGAGCCCTGGTCGCCTCGGTGGGGCTCGACGGGGGTACGAAGGCAGCGGAGCTTCGCCGGGACGCCCGCCACACGCTGGCAGCGAGCCTCGCCGCAGGGGTCGAGGGGGGGCACCCGTTCCCTGTCCGCTCCCTGGGCGGCTGGAACGAGGCGATGGTCACCGCAGGTGGGGTCCGTCTTGCCGAGGTGGATCCGAAGACCCTGCAGAGCCGGCTCGTTCCGGGGCTGTTCTTCGCGGGCGAAATCCTTGACGTGGACGGCGACACGGGGGGCTACAACCTCCAAGCGGCGTTCTCCACCGGCCGCCTCGCCGGGCAGAGCGCCGCCCAGCTTGCCCGCGGGCGCCGGGGCGCTCACCGCCCGAGAACGAAGAGACGAAGAGGTACTGGCCTACCTGGGTGAGGATCCGAATGTGGCTTTGTCCCGTCCTGTTCTCCGGGTCGTCTCTCAGAGGTAGGGGCGGAGGAGCGTGAACGCGCGTCTGGAGAACCGGATCCGTACACCGGGAACCGAGCGGACGGTCAGCCACGGAGCTGCGCCCGGACCCCGCGCAGGGTGGACCACGATCTCACTCCACGGGATGAACAGCGGCGGGTGGAACGGCCGGAACGCCCAGATCGGGGCCAAGTAGAGCCCGGACGTGCTGGCTCGTAGCTCGAGGGCACCGCCGTAGTTCCCCCACCCGATCTGGGCCGACGCGAACCGTACTCGCTCACCGACCGAAGCGAACGGCCCGGGGCTTCCGAACCGCTGCGCAAGGCGGTGCCACCCGCTCGCCCGGGACGCGATCCATGTCACGAAGATCCAGATCCCCACGAAAGACGCGATGAACAGCAACGGGAACGCGGCAGGCAGTTCGGTCCGCTCCATGCGTGTAGGGTAAGGCCTGCTCTGGGAACTCACAATGGACGAGTGGGCCTCCGTCGAGGGACGGGTTCTCCGTAATTCCTTCACAATCGAGACACGGAGCTTCCACCACCCCCAGGCACAGTCCCCCCTCGCGCGGGGCCGCGACCCAGGGGCCCGGCGCACAGGGAGTGTGTGACGATGAACGTGAGAACGTGGACGATCGCAATGGCGTTGGCAGGCGCGGTGGGACTGGTCTCGTTGGGGTGTGACTTCGTGTTCAGCTACAAGTCCATCACGGCGCCGGTGGGGACATGGGGCGAGGTGGGGATTCGCGTGTACAAGACGCATGCCAACTGCACGCTCCCCAGCCCGTACGCGTACGACATCACCACCGCGGGAGTGCAGATCCTGGACGAGACACCGTGGAACGAAGTCCAGCCGAATGTGATCGAAAAGTGGGTGATCCTCTCGTTGGCCGAAGTGGGCGACGGGCTCCTGAAGATCTCCAAGACGTGTACGAAGGAGGGCTATGAGGAAGGCATCCTCCCGATTCGGGTCACCGCTCCGACCGCAGATGGCGCGTGGTTCCAGGCCTGGAGTGGAACTTACCCCTTCGAGTCCCCCGTGGGGTACACCCTGGCCTCGGTGGTTGGGGACGCGTCCCTGAACGGTGATGTGCTCTCTGTAGGTGGGGTCAGCCTTGCTCTGCCAACCGTTCCCCAGATGCTTGCGGGGCGAACCGTCTCCGTTCGCCTGTTCTACGTGATGCGGGACGGGAAGCCTTTCCCACTCCTCATCGTCGGCGAGGGGCTTTTCTGGCGGTACGACGCCTTGCTCAGCGCTGACGAGTAGGGGTTCGCGTGCGTACCAGGGTTCTGATCGCGCTTGCCTTGTTCGTAGCGGCAGGCGGGGGGGTGGCTCAGTCGTTCGGGGGGTTCGGCGAAGAGCCCGCGTTCGGTCCGCCGGCGGAGGCGCGGGACTACGGGCAGGCCCAGACTGAGGCAGGGCCGCGGTTCTTCATCCACCGCCAGGAGGTGAAGCTGGCCCTTCTCGGGGCGTTCATGGTCGGGGCGGGGTTCCTCGCGTTCCTCGGACGACCGTGGCTGCGCCGGGTCTATCTCGTCGTTGCGGTGGCCGTGCTCGGATTCTTCATGGGGGGGTTCCTCTGTCCCACCGCTGCGGTGCAGAACGTGTTTCTCAAGGCGGGAACTGCGTACCTCCTCCTGTTCCTTGTCCCCGTGGTCGGCGCTCTGGCCCTGGGCCGGCTGTTCTGTGGGTACGTGTGCCCGTTCGGAGCCCTACAGGAATTGCTCCACGTCCGGAAGTGGGCCCTGAAAGTCCCGGACCGGGTCTGGAGGGCCTTGGGCTGGGTTCGCCACGTCGTACTCGTCTACCTCGTGGCGCGGGTCCTCGTCGTGCACACGGTCGCGTTCGACGGGTTCTCCCCGTTCAAGCCCCTGTTTGCGTGGGGGGGGACCCCGGCCACGATTGTGTTCTCTGCGCTGTTCGCGGTCCTGTCCGTCGTCGTGTTCCGACCGTTCTGCCGCGTCCTGTGCCCGTACGGAGCACTCCTCTCGATCGTGTCGCGGTTCAGCCTGTTCCACATCGAGGCGGGCGAGGGGTGTCGGGACTGCGGTCTCTGCACCCGAGCCTGTCCCGTGGGGGCGATGCACGGAGGAGCGGTCGACGCCACGGAGTGCCTGTTGTGCGGCACCTGCACGGGCGTGTGTCGGCCGACAGCTCTCAAGCTGCACCCGTTGTGGCGACGGAGGTAGAGCCGCTCCGGGGGGCCGAGCCCGGGGATCAGACCGCAGCACGGGGGACGAACGCGATCGCTCCGACGGGGCACGTGGTCACGCACAGACCACAGCCGAAGCACCGCTCCGGGTGAAGCGTGGGCCCCTCGGAGCCGTCGGTCCAGGCTTCGAACGGACATCGCGACATGCACACGCCGCACCGGACACAGCGGCCCCCGTCGTGCAGTGCGACACGGGACGACTCCACCACTGCGTCGTGGTAGTCGAACCGCTTCAGCGTATTGAGGTGCCCGCAGCAGCACGAGCAGCAGGAGCAGAACAGGATCGCTTGCAGGCCAGGCTTCCGGTAGGCGAGGTGGACGAGCCCGGCCTCGTGCGTGGCGCGCAGGGTCGCCAGCGCCTCGCCCACCGTGACGCGGCGGAACCCTTCCCTCGCTTCCACCGCCTGGTCGCTGGCCCGATCCAGGGTCAGGCAGACGTCCACCGGAGCACCACACCGTCGGCGTTTGGCACGGCACTCACACGGGCCGAGCGCGATCGCTCCGGCCCCGCGAAGGAGCGCCTCTGCCTCCCCGAGGTTGAGCACCACGTGGTCCATGGTGATCTCGACACAGACGGGGATCGTCGTCGCGATGTAGCCGCCCACCGCCTCGGTAACGTCTTCGGACCGCCTGCTCTCCTCTGCCACCGTTCCTCCTGGGGCGCTCCTCAGTGTAACCGCGCCCAACGCCCTCGGAACAACCCCCAGACGCTGAGGATCGGGTCACGAAGCGGCGCGTGAAGTTGTGCGCCGCCATCCGCCGACCGCGCTCCGGGTAACCTTGGATGGTCGAAGGAGGCGCGATGGAAGGGGCGAAGGTCGTGGAACTCGCGGGGATGGTCGAGTACCAGGAAGGATCGGTGGTCAGCCGGACGCTCGTCAAGCGCGACGCGGGAACGATAACCCTGTTTGCGTTCGACCTCGGGCAGGCCTTGAGCGAGCACACCGCTCCGTTCGATGCCCTGGTGCACGTTCTGGAGGGCGAGGCGGAGGTGATCCTCGACGGCACGCCGTACCGGTTGACCCGAGGGCAGGCGATCCTCATGCCCGCGCACGTCTCGCATGCAGTACGGGCATCCCAGCGGTTCAAGATGCTCCTCGTCATGATCCGCGGGTGACGGGGCGATGGACAGGATTCCCTGTACGCAGAGGTTCTTCCCGCTCAAGCTTGCCGAATGGCTCCCCATCCGGTACGCAGCGTACCTGCGATGGTTGAGCCACCTCCTCGAACGTCTCGGTCCGGCCCCGGCGCGTGCGCTGTGGGAGGAGGCCTGTCGAGACAACGACGACCCCTTGCTCTCCAGGATCCTAAGCGAGGGATGGACCCCCATGCTCGAGGGCGAGGCCGTCGATGGCGAGGAGTCGATCGATCGCGCCTGCGCTCCGTTCTTCAGCTCCCGGGTCGAGGGGATGACCCGCGCCGAGGCGCGGGGCCTCGTCGAACGGATGCCGCCCCTCCCCCAGATCCGGCGGAGGTTCCCCTCGCTCAACGTGCAGAAGCGCGTCACGGCGTACGAAGCACTGCACCTGGCGTTCGATGGGCAGGCACGGCTCGTCGAGGCCCTCGTGGGCCATCATGGAGTCGAAGGCCAGCTCATCGCCTACGACGCACTGCGCGAGGCGCGGATCGCCGCAGCGGGCGGCAAGACGGGAACGGTAGAGGAGTTCGTCGCCGGCTTCGTCTCACCGCCCGTCGAGGGGAGCATCTTCGCTGCCGGCCTGGAGAAGCGGACGGTGCGCGCCGCGGGGCGCGAGGCCGTGGTCCACGTGGTGGAGTGCGAGTGGGCGCGGTACTTTCGGGAGCGGCACCCCAGTGTGGGGTACCTGATGGCGTGCAGCACGGACGAGGTTGCGTACCGGGCGTTCAACGGGGATCTGCGGATGCAGCGCACCTCGACCCTCATGGAGGGCGGAGCGCGGTGCGACTTCCGGATCTACGCTGTGGGGGAGCCGGGTCACGGGCCCACGTGAGGGACTCCCCCCCGGCCAGGGCTCTCGCTGACCTCGATCGCCGTCTCCCCAGCCCAGACTCGGTATGCTTGGGGACAACGGGAACGGCGCCGAGCGGGTGAAGGTGAATGAAGGAGATGGGAGACAAACGCGGGTTCAGGCGCCGCTGGGCGGACCTCATCCGTCAGCTCCGCGTGGCCTACGCCGACGGGGACGTCGGTTCGATCCGCAATCTGTGGTACAAGGCGGTGGCCGAGCCCGGGCTCGGAATGTGGCTGCGTCTCTCCAACCGGTTCTATCCTCTTCAAAGCCTGCTCGATGTGGCCCACGAACTGGATCGGCGGATGGCTGAGCACGGGCTGGCCCGCGCCTCGCGCTGGCTCCTCGATGAAGGGGTCGGACGTTGGGTGTCCGAGGTTCCCCCTGCAACCCGCGCCGCTCTGGCCTCGGAGCCCGTGATCCTCTATGGAAATCACCCCACGCTTCTCACGCCGTTCCTCGTGAGCGCGCACGTCGAGCGTCCTGACCATCGAATCGTGGCAGCGAGCTTCCTCGAGAAGTTCCTGCCCGCGTTCGGGCAGTACGCGATCTCGGTCGAGCTTCCGGTCAACCAATGGTGGAAGCAGCTGTGGCAGGGCGGCCTGGGTCGGTTGGTCGTGGCGTACTGGGCCACCCGGCTCCGTCCCGTGCCCCCGCGGCCGACGGCGCGGCAGCGGAACCGGGCTGCCCTCGAGCGTGCCACGGCCCACGTGCGCGGTGGGGGGTCCCTCCTCATCGCTCCCTCTGGATGGAACCGATCGGGGAAGCGGTGGTACCCCGGGATCGGTCGGATCGTGCGGGGGTTGGCGGACGGGTCGGGGGAGAGGCCGGTGCTACTCGTTGCGTACAACGAGGAAGGGACTTCGGATCGATTGGTGCGTCGGCTTCTTGAGAACGCCCAGCGCGGGTCTGGACGGCCGGAGGTGGCCCCGGACCGGGTCCCGCGGGTTCGGTTCAGTGAGCCGATGCCCCTGTCCGCGTTCTCTCCGAACGAGGGGACCGTGGAGGACCTCGTCGAGAGGCTCCGTCGCCGATACGAGGGGACCTTCGCCCACCCGCGCCGAACTGGCGGGCGACCCGGCTAGCAGCCGCCATCGGAGTGCGGTGATCCGCGGACCCTCGGCACGCCAGCCTGCGGTAGGTAGCTCCGTGATCGGTGGCCGGTGATCTGCCGCCGGTGTGGGCTCGTCCGCTCCACGGACGGACGGCGCACTACGGTCCTTGCCGCGGGGATCCAGCGCTCTCTCGTGGGTCACCGGCGCGACGGCGTGCGTGGAGATCCGCCCTGAGCGGCCTATACTCTTCTTGCGATGGTCACGATCCGCGAGGCCACGCGCGCTGATGAGGACGTGCTTCGACGTCTGGAGGACGCGAGCCCCCAGGGACACGACGCACGCATCTCCTCTGAACGGACGACGTTCTTCTACCGCTCTGACCTCTTTTCGCGAGCCCGCGTGCTCCTCGCCCTCGAGCGAGCACAGGCTGTGGGGGTGATGGCGTACGCGCTGAAGGAGGTGTTCGTTGGAGGCGAGCCCGTTCCGGTTGCCTACTTCTACGACCTGCGTTCCGACCCCGCGTACCGGCGGAGCATGAAGCGAGGCCTGTGGGAGCTGTGGCGAGCCGTTCGGGAAGAGGCCGCAGCCGCGGGGGCGTGGTTCGTCTACGGCCACGTGAAGGGAGACAACGTAGAGGCAATACGGGTGTTCACCAAGGGCGGGGGACAGGTGGTGGGCGGGTTCGACGTGCTACTCCTTCCCACGCGGCCCGGTCGCGTCCAGCTCAACCCAGTCCCAGAATGGAACGGTGCCGTCGCGCGTCTCAGTGAAGCCGTGGGACGGCGCGACCTCCGTCCCCCAGATGTGGCAGAGGTCTACGCACGCGGGACGGAGCTGGGATACCTGCGAGGAGTGTTCAGCAGTCAGACTCGCCGAGGCTATGCCCAGGCGAGTGTGTGGGACTGCTCACACGTTCATCGACAGCGGGTGCTGGCCGTGCCCCGCTTGTTCCGCGTGCTCGCGGAAGGGATCAACCCCCTGTCCCGACTGCTCCCGCTGCCGCGCCTCCCCATTCCCGGACAGACCCTCGCGCTCTGGCACGTGTTCGACGTGCTCGTCGACGGGCCGGATGGGCGCCGCCAGCTCAAGCGAATCCTCGCCGATCTTCTGTGCCGTGCTCATGCGAATGGTGCAGACCTCCTGGCCGTGTTTAGGAGTCACGGGGACCCGCTCGTGCAGTTGCCCCCCATCCTTCTCAAGGAGACCCTGAGCTACCAGACTGTTGCCCTTCCCTTGGCGGGCCGCCTACCTGTTCCCCCTCTCTACCTCGACATCCGAGATCTGTAGCGGGCACTGGGGTGACATCTCCCCCATTCTCCTCGTGTCGGAGAGACGATCCGCACGGTGGCCCCCTCACCCCAACCGTCTGCCACAGAGGGGAGAGGGGGAACGAAGGTGAGAAGGAGGGTGTACCGAAACCTTCATGTCCTCAGCGGTTGACCGTCGTGCACAACACCCAGGGTGAGAAGTCGACGGTCCCTTCCGCAGCATCCTGGATGAGACAGCTCGCTCTCCGGCTTCAGTACACAGGGTACAGGAAAGCTCGCAACTTCGGGAACAGAGCCTCCAGGGGGGCTGGGCACCGCGGCGTACGATGAAGTCAGGGTACCATGCAGCGAGCTTACCGACCGTCCGGTGTCCGAGCACGAGCGCCAGCAAGCGGTCCTCGTGGGCCCGGAGGTGGCCACGGCCGGGTGATAGCTCGCGATCCACGGCGCACACCGCCCCGTTCTCTACGCGAAGCCGCACCGTGTACCGGTACAGGTCAAACACAATCTCTCCAGTGTGGTCGGCCCATGCCGACGCGCGCAGTCGGGCGGTGAGCGCTGGCCGCAGCGCGTCGAGGAGCCTCTGTATGTCGGGGAACCACACCTGCCACGCGTAGCGGCCCGTGTCGCGTGCCCCCAGCGCGCGCGAGCTGGCTGATCGTGCTCCCATCGTGCAGGCTGAGTCGTACTCCGGGCGTACCCCGCTCCCGTGATAGGGCCACCGCATGAGATAGCATCGCCAGCGCCGTGTCCGTCCCCGTGGCCACGGCCTCGGAGACCACCAACTCGTCGCCGAAGTGATGCTTCGGGAAGAACATGTACCCCGCCGCCGCATCGGCGCGCTCGCACACCCAGAACTCTCCTTCCGTCCCCGTCTCGACAGCGTGCTCAAGAAGGTACGACCACACCTCCTCGGACCGTGTCGCATGCAGTTCAAGCTCCCTTGTGAGTCCTTGGTGGAGGGCGGCGAGCGCGGGGATGTCGCCCGGTGTCGCCTTTCTTACCCGCAACCCATGTTCGGTTGCCGGGAGTTGTCGGTGCTCCAGGATGAGGCCACCTTCCAGAGGGAGGACGTACGTGTAGCCGAACTGGCGGTAGAACCCAGGGATTCCCTGGATGATCGAAAGGTGCGCCCCCCGCTCCTGAATCCGTTCACGGAAGAAACCGACCATGGCCCGCTGGAATCCTCGGCCTCGCCAACGCTCGAGCGTGGCCACCAAACCCAGTTCGAGTGCGCTCAGCTGGACACCGCTCAAGTAGAGCCCCCATGGGATGCCGCACACCGTCGACACGACCTCACCCTGGTCCTCGACCCAGATGACGTCCCGCGGGTCCATGTCGGGATGATGGAGGGCTAGGCTTCGAAGCAGCGCCCCTACCTCTGGACCGTGGACAGCAGCGTTCACCGCGCACGGACCGCTGAGCTCTGCCTCAGCCTCGAGCGTTCTAAGGACCATCCCGCCTTGAAGCTCCCGGCGTACAGGATGCGGTCTTGGGTGGAGCACAGATCTCCTCCTCCGGTTCATGCGTCGCGTCCGGCCTGACCGGGAGTGTAGCGCACCGTCCGGCCCGCCACGCACACCGTTTTTCTGTTGGAGCCTCGTGAGGATGCCACAGGCCGATCTGCTGGTCGAGGTTTCCGTCTACAATCCGCCCATGGCCCGACAGAGCTTGTTCATCACGACGCCGATCTACTCTGTGAACGACCGCGCTCACATAGGCCATATCTACACGACGACGGTTGCCGACGCGGTGGCGCGGTTCCATCGGGTTCGGGGCAGAGATACGTTCTTCCTTACAGGCACGGACGAACACGCCTCCAAGGTGGTTGAAGCAGCTGCCGCGCACGGGCGCACGCCCCAGGAGTGGGCCGAGGAGAACGCGCGGTACTTCCAAGAGGCGTTCGCCCAGTTCGGGATCTCCAACAGCGACTTCATCCGCACCACCCAGGATCGACACAGACACCGGGTGAGTCGTTACGTCTCCGAGCTCCTTGAGAGCGGCGATGTGTACCCGGGCGAGTACGAGGGGTGGTACGACGCGGGTCAAGAGGAGTACGTTCCCGAGACCCGGGCAAGGGAGGCCGACTACCGAAGCCCGGTCAGTGGCAGACCGCTTGTGCGCAAGCGCGAGAGGAACTACTTCTTCCGCCTAGGCGCCTATGCCGACGATCTGCGCCGCTGGATCGACGAGAATCCTACGGCCGTCCAGCCCGACGCTCGACGGCAAGAGGTTCTGGGGCGGATCGACGAGGGCCTCAACGATGTTCCGATCAGTCGTAGTGGAGGCGAGGGCTGGGGCATCGCCGTGCCCGGCGATCCCAAACAGACGATCTACGTGTGGATCGACGCCTTGTTCAACTACCTCACGGCGGTTGACACGGACGAGCGGCGCCACTACTGGCCGTGCGACGTCCACCTCATCGGGAAGGACATCCTCTGGTTCCACGCTGTGATCTGGCCGGCGGTGCTGATGGCTCTGCGCAAGCGGCCGGTTACGACTGGGTCGCCCTTCCGCGCCGCGTGTACGCCCACAGCTTCTGGATCGCAGAGGGGATGAAGATGTCCAAGAGTGCGGGCAACTTCGTCGGCCTCGAGGAGCTGGAGAGCTACGTGGCTGCGTTTGGGCTGGACGCATTGCGGTTCTTCCTATGTACGCGCGGACCATTGGGTAGCACGGACAGTGACTTCGCCCGTGCGCGGTTCGTGGAGGTGTACAACGGTGACCTTGCTAACGCGTTCGGAAACTGCCTCAGCCGAGTGTGCAACATGGCGGGGCGGTACCTGGGAGGTCAGTTCTCCGGGCCGATCCCCGAGCGCGGGGAGTGCCGCGACGCCGCCGAGCGCTGCGTCTCGGGGGCGGTGGTGGCCTATGAGGACCTGAAGCTTGACGAAGCGGCCTCGGAAGCACTCGAGCTTGTGCGCTCCGTGGACTCGTTCATCCAGCGGACCGAGCCGTTCCGGCTGTCCAAGGACCCGTCGCGGTCCGCCGAGGTGAGCTCGATCCTGCACCAATCCGCCGAGGCGGTGCGGCTGGCCGCGCTTCTCCTCTGGCCGATGATGCCCGAGCGCATGGCCGAGGCGCTGCGCCGGCTGGGCTGCGTCGGCCAAGCACGCCTGCTCTCTGAGACCGACGGCGGGCGGCTGGACGAATGGCTCCGGTGGGGGGCCTGGAGCTCTCCACCCCGCTCCAGCGAGGCGATCCCCTGTTCCCGCGCTGCGAGGAATGAGGTAGCGCACATCGCCGAGGCCCGGAACCGCCTGCTTCCGGCCCATGCCATCTACAAGAGCGGCGAACTGTTCAGAGTCCCTGCCGAGGAGGTAACTGGATAGGCAACACCAGTATCCGATCCCTCAGCCGCCTGGCTTGTCCTCTCGCCCAGAGCGCAGGTAGAAGGGTACAATGCCTCCGCGCCGCTCGCTTGGCCCATCGGTACCTCCGCTTGGGTAACCTGAACTCTGAGGAACCGTTACCCTTTGGGTGAAAGCTTAGCTTAGGCAACTCGTCACCTTGACGGATGTGAGCTAGACCACTATAATTACTTATACTTATAACTAAAAAGACTAGCCTGCGCCCAAGCTGCCATCAATGGGGAAGGGAGGTGGTCCAGATGCGTGTCGTGAGAGAGCGCTCGCCTGAAGCTGTGATAATGTGCTGCAGGAGCCACAGTGCACCCAAAGACCCGATGTAGATGATGCTCTGGCACCCCGTGCGTGGCGTGAAGCGAATAGCGGTTCTTGGGATCGGAGGTTGCTTGTTGATGGAGTACCGAATAGCGCGGCCCGTCTGCATAAGCAGCGGGCCGTCGCTTACGGCCGTGGTGGCACAAGGTTTGCCTCGGAAACGGGGCAGAATAGGTGCGTCGGCTGGTTGTACGCATGCCAGACGAATGTTGTCTCCTGGAGCATCTGTGTGTTACGAAGTTGCGTGCGATGATGGGGAATCTCTGTCAACCGCGAAGGGAGTGATCAGATGCGAGACCCATTAAAGGGTGTAGAGCTCACACTCAGTCGCTACGTGCTGACCGCAGAGCTCCCGAATGGCGATCTCCGTGTGCTCAGCACGCTCTGGAGTTCAGTGGTAGATCTGGACCATCGCCATCAGCAACTTCTACGTGGCGAGACGTATGCCTCCACATCAGAGGAGCAGGAACACCTAGACACCCTGAAGGGTCTAGGGATTCTGGTGGACAAGAGCGTTGACGAAGCAGCCGTGGCGGTTGAGGAACTCAAGCGACGGAAGCGGGCTGGAAGCGTAACTATGACGTACTGCGTGACATCGAGGTGCAACTTCAACTGTGTTTACTGCGTTCAGGAAGGCAAGTACGGCCCTGAGACTGAAATGCCACCAGAGATCAGGCGGAGAGCTGTGGACTTCAGTATTGAGATGTTAGAACACCAGGGAGGGGACTCATTAGATGTTCTCTTCTACGGTGGCGAACCTCTCCTTAACTACGATGGAATGCTTGATATGATGTTCCAGCTACACCGTCAATCCCGCACGGTAGGAGTCAAGGAACTTAGCTTCGGGGTAGTCACCAACGGCAGCTTGTTGAGCCCTGCACGCCTCGAAGTGCTTCGATCGCTCGGCCTTGGGCACATGCAGATCACAGTAGATGGCTTGCCGGATACCCATAACGCGCGACGCCGGACGAACAATGGTTCTTGGGGCAAAGTGTGGGAAACCATATTGACAGCTTCATCACAAGGCATTCACACCACTGTGAATGTTGTCGTAGACTCTCAGAATGTAGGTGAACTGAGCGCTCTGCTCGACGTAGCCGACAGGATCACCTCTGCGAGACCCGATCTGAAGACACATCTCGTGTGGATCTTCGGAATGTTGATCCCGACTCGGCCAGCGTTTGCCCGATGCCATCAGGTGCTCTTTGGCAAAGAGCCGGAGATCTTCGCTAAGATCATGGACACGTACCTGATCGCTATGAAGCGCGGATGGCGGGTTCTGCACCCGCTCGTGCAGGCAGTCGACTCGCGGGAATCGCACCGCTCGTTTGCCATTGCCCCCAATGGTAAAGTCTATAAGTGCTTTGGAGTAATCGGTCTTCACGAGTACGCGATCGGTGACATTGGCCAACCGGTTGGCGAGGTGGACACGGCCGGGCAGCTCTTCGCTGATCGAGATGCGTGGGATAGTGATTGCCTTACCTGCTCTATATTTCCGCTTTGCAGAGGAGGATGTCAGGCCATTGCGTCACTGGAACATGATGGGGAGTTCGGCCACAAGCTTTGCGAACGCGACTTCAGGATCGCAAACTTCCAGCGCGTGTTGCCCGGTCTTTTCTAGGTCTCTCTATGCAAGGCGGAGTAGAAGCTAGGAACCTTACGCGCGGCTTCTCCACCTACCGCCGAAGGGAGGGGGTGCGAGGAGCATTGCGGGATTTGGTTCTTCGGCGTGAGGTGTTCAGGGTGACCGCGCTGGCAGACGTAAGTTTCACTGTGTCGCCGGGGGAATGCGTGGCGCTCCTTGGCCCCAATGGCGCGGGGAAGTCAACCCTGATGAAGATCCTGGCGGGAGTGCTCTGTCCAGAGCGGGGCACGGTCTTGGTGAACGGGGTGGACCCATGGACGCAGGGGATCCGCCATCGCCGTCTGATCGGGGTGCTGTTCGGCCATAGATCAGCCCTCTGGTGGAACATCCCAGTGCTTGAGAGCTTACGGTTTCTGGCGGACATCTACGGTGTCGGGCGGGAAGAGTTCGGTCGAACCCTGACAGAACTCCGCGAGGTCCTAGATCTCGATCCGCTACTGGCCTTGTCGGCCCGTGAGCTGTCGCTAGGTCAGAGGATGCGTTGCGAACTCGCGGCCGTTCTTGTCCACTCCCCGCCGCTTCTCCTCCTTGATGAGCCAACTATCGGCCTTGATCTCCTCACAAGGCTGAGCTTGCGGTCTTTCCTCCAGAAGCTGGCGAAGAAAGGCAAGACGACGATTGTGTTCTCTAGCCATGACCTTCTCGATGTCGAAGGGTTGGCAGCTCGCACCCTGGTGCTCGATGCAGGACACCTCATCTTCGACGGGACCATCCCCGAACTCAAGAGCCGCTACACCGACTTCACAGCCCGCGTCACTGTGTTCCTGGACGAGGAGCCCACTGATTCCGTTCGGACTGTGCTCGCGCAACTTGGGGAGCCGGAGGCCGACTCGGACGCTCCGTGTGTCCTGAGGTTCAAGGTTCGTGAGATCACGCCTTTTGTCCACCAGCTGATGCAGCAGTGCTCGCCGCGGGACATTCGCATTGAGCAGCCAACGATCGAGGAGGTCGTCCTTGCCCTCTACCGAGGACGCGGAGAGCGATGAGCGCGATCCGGCAAGCAAGAGCGCTGATGCGGGTGCAGTGGCGTGAGAACGTGACCTACCGAGTCGATTTCGTTATCGACCTTGTGGGATCCCTGATCGCCGTCGCCGTCTACTACTTCTTGTGGCGGGCGGTGTTCCTGGCACGACCGGGCACGGGGGGACTGGACCTCGCGTTCATGGTCTCGTATATCGTGCTTGTTCAGATTGTCGAGGCACTGACCGACCCACCTGATATCGCGCGCGCCCTCGCTGCTGAGGTAACCCAGGGCTCAGTCGTCCTCCACCTTCTGCGCCCGTACAGCCTTCAGCTGCGTTTCCTGGCGCAGACTCTGGCCGCAGTAGGTTGGCGCATCGGTTGGGTGGTGGTGCCGTTGGTTTTCGTAGGCGTGGCCGCAAGCATCCGCCTTCCGACGCCCGGCCAGCTCGGCTGGTTCCTGCTCAGCCTACCGCTTGCACTCGCGGTGAACCTGTGCATTGCCACACTGGTCGGCCTCGGGGCGTTCTGGCTCCGGCAGAACGAAGGGCTGGTCCAGGTGAGGTTGTTCGCCCAGGAGTTCTTCTCGGGAGCCCTGGTCCCGCTTGTGTTGTTCCCCGGACCACTGGCCCAGCTGGCCGAGTGGCTGCCATTTCGCGCCGTTGTAGACGTTCCGCTTGGACTCTACCTCGGCTACCATCGGCCCGACGTGCTGCTCGGCCAGGCGGGTTGGGCGATCGGCCTCTGGACGCTTACCGCGTTGGTCTTCAACAGAGCGCGGAGGAAGCTGGTGATCCTGGGAGGATGAAAACGGACGGTTGGATCGCGCGGGTGCGCATGAACCTGGGTTTCGTATTGCTGTTCACCTTGCAGGCCACCAAGACACACATGGCCGATCGCGGCAACTTCTGGATCGGGTTCCTGACGCTCGCGTTGTACCAGAGCCTTGGGCTTGCCTTTCTCGCGGTGGTCTTCGCTCACGTGCCTCAGCTTGCCGGGTGGAGCTTCGCAGAGGTCCTGTTCATCTTCGGCGTGTTCCATGTCGTTTCGGGCCTCTTCTACATGCTGTTTGCCTGGACCCTTTGGTTCTCACGCCGGTATCTGATCGAGCGACGACTGGACGTGATCCTCGTGCGGCCTGTGCCACCTCTCCTGCAGATCGCTGCGGAAGGGATCGGCAACAGCCTGGCCGAGCTCAACGGGGTGGCGGTCGGGGTGGGCATCATCGCGTACGCAGCTGTCCAGCTTGCGTGGCGACCCAGCCCAGTCGACGTACTGTTGCTTTTCGTAGGGATCGTGTTGGGCGTGCTCATCCTGGGCGGGATATTCACTGCCCTCGCGATGATCTCGTTCTGGGCCCGGGCGACAAGCGGGGTGAGCAGGCCCCTCATGCAGATCATCGGGTTCGCCCAGTACCCGATCACCATCTTCCCGCCGCTTCTGAGGTGGGTGCTCACCTTCGTATTCCCGTTAGGCCTGGTGGCCTACGCTCCCAGTGCAAGCGTGCTGCGGGACACCTCCTGGGAGTGGCTTGTCATTGCACCATCCTGGGGCCTGGGGCTATGGGGTCTGGTCGGGATTCTGTGGCGCCGGGGAAGGCGCCGATACGAAAGCGCGGGCAGCTAGTGTAGTGTCCCGAAGATGCTTTGCCAATCGTCTGTCTGGAACCATCCGCCCACCCGCCCAGCGAATGTCCTCTTCCCAGCCCATGGTGAGGAGGAAGAGAGTGAGCAATACGTTGGTGCAAAGAGCGGCGACGCTCTGGAAGGACATGTTAGCGACACTACACTAGGGTCATGCCAGGGTGATGTGGCCGCTGAGGGGCGGGTGCAGTCCTACAGGGGGCCGATCTTGTTCCGTGCGTCCACAGCTTTCCCGCTTTCAGTCGCGGCGTTCCCTGTAGGTCTGTCCCGTTAAGACTAGAGCTCGGGAGAGCAATGGCCCGGCGCTTCCTGTGCTGAGGTGCACCCGATGGCTGCGACACCCAGCACCTCCAGAACAGGCCTAGCGTGTCCAGTACCGCAATGCTGTTGACACGTTAGGCCTCCTTGTCTGACGCGTGAGCCGCCGCTCCCCAGAACACCTCGGCCGGAGTGCGTCCCTGGGTCCGGTACCCGTGGTGCGGTCGCTCCTCGTGTAGAACCGCAGGAACCCTGCAAGGGACAGCTGCAGTTGGTGAGCGCGGGTGAAGTACCTTCGTCGGAACGCCACCCGCCAGTGCTCGTGGAGGATTGTCCCCTGTAGTCGCTCCACGAACCCGTTCGTCCAGGCGTGCCGAGGCTTCGTCCGCGAGTGGGTGATCCTCAGGTCCCGGCAGGCTTGGTCGAACTCGCCCTTGAACTCGCTCCCCCGGTCTGTGAGCACACGGCGGAGCTTCCACCCCGCCTTGGCGAACTGGGGAACGAGCACCTCAGCCAGGAACCGTGCGGCCTCCACCGCGTTGCGGGCCGGGATCACCTTCGCCCAGGCGTAGGAGCTCGCCGCATCGCACGCCGTGATCTGCCACATCTGCCCCACGCCCTTGAGCTTGCCGATGAAGAACGTGTCCAGGCACACCAGCTCCCCGGGTTCGTCGACAGCTACGTGCCGGGTCCGCCGGAGGTTCCGTCGCGTGCGCTCGGTGAGGAGCCCCGCGGTCTTCGCTACATGCCCCTCCACGGCCAGGAGCCGCGCCTCACGACGTCCCAGCCCCATCCGCCGCAACGCCCGCCACACCGTGCTTGGGGAGACGTGGACCCCTTGTCGTGCAAGCTGCAAGGACACCCGGTTCGGTCCCCACGTCGGCCACGCCAGCGCCGTCGCTACGATCGCACGCTCCTCCACGGGCCCCAGCAGCGGTGGTCGTCCGGGACGAGCGGACGTTCGTCGGGGATGAAGAGCATCCGCCCCGTACGCCCGGAGGCGCTTCTTCCACCGGTAGAACACCGTGCGCGAGATGTCGAGTTCTCGACACGCCGCGCTCACGTTGCCCAGCTCCTCCGCTCGGCGGAGTGCATGGAGCCGAAAACCGTGTACCTTGTCTCGAGGGTCATCGGGCCACCTCCCAGGTTTCTTGTCGGATCCCTGGTGAGCTTGCCACGGTGACCCTCGCTCCTGCTACCCCCTCCGTGTACCTCCACCTGTCAACACTACTGTGAAACCGAACAGCCTAGCGACATGTGGGACCACGCGTCCGCTGCCCGGTGATGTCGCCGGCGCGGACGTCGGGGTGGTGGTAGCGGCCCCGCATCCGGGTCCGCTTGCCCTGGACCTGGATCGCCGCCACGGGGCAGAAGTGGATGCAGGCGAAACACTGCTCGCAGTGCCCGAGCCACTGCGGCGACTTGTCCACCATCTGGATGTTCTCCACGGGGCACACGTAGGCGCACGTCCCGCAGTGGACGCACGACGGGTCCACGGTGAACCGTCGGTCCCGGGTCCGGGCTTCCTGCACGAACTTTCGGCCGAGCAGGCTGAACATCGCCCGCCCCAGCAGGCGGTCGAACGGCCCCCCTTTCTCGAGGTGGCGCTCGCCGGCCTGGACGATTCGCACGATCTCCGCCGCCCGCCGCTCCATCCGCTTCCCCATCGCGCGGACGGAACGCTCCCCGCGCACGTTGTACTCGGCGATGTAGTTCGCGAACATCCGCACCGCGAACCCAGCGTGGAGTTCTCCTCCCGCTTTCTTGAATAGTTTCTCCCCGTGCTCGACGGCGAGGCCGGGGAGGCCCCCCATCGTGACGACGAGGAACGCGTACTTCACTCCGGACAGGTCCAGCCGGGGGATGAACTCCCGGACGATGAGGGGAAGGCTGTAGAAGTACACTGGACACACGATCCCCATCCGCTCGGCGGGGACTCGGATCCGATCCTGCTCGCGAAGTGAGGCGATCGGGACGAGGTCGGTATCGCCGAGTCCCTTAGCGATCGCCCGCGCACAGGCGAGCGAGTTCCCGGTTCCGGTGAAGTAGTAGAGCGTCGTCCTCATGTCCAGTCCCTCCGGCTGGATTGTACCGGCCGGCACACGATACCCGTGGCCGGCCGGAAGGGGTGCTATCCAGCGGCCTCCTCGGCGAGGCAGATCATCTTCCCAAACCTCTTCCCCAACCAGATCTGGGGCGCCTCTCTCCCCTCCGTCGTGCCGAGGATCGCCGCACGGAACCGCCTCTCGTCTCCTCCTCTGCCGTCTGCAACGATCCTCAGGTCCTCAACACACCAGTTGTCCTTCTTCCCGTCGGGCTCGTAGCGAACGTACACGGGGTAGTCCCGGAGTGTGTCGGTGGTCAGCCGCTGGGCAGATGGGTCATTCTCTCCGGCGTGTTTCGTCGGAGATGGATTCTCACCGAATGCGTACACGAGCACTCTGTCAGGGGGAAAGTCCTCGCGCTTGAGGGAAACCACGAATTCGCGGCCTCCGACACCGACATACAGATCCCCGTCCGGCCGCCTTCCCGGTACGTGGGCCGTCCGAACGTGTATCTCGACCCGCTTGATCTGTGACATGTTCTTCCTCCTTGCGTTCCTTCACGGATTCGGTGCTCACATCCTGAGAACAGCACGAGCTCCTGGTGCTGCCAGGCTTGTGGGCTGGCAGCTCAGCCGCCGGCTGGGGCGAGCGCCGCTCCCCAGCCGGCCTTCACCCGAGAACCCACTTCCGGCATGAGCATCTCCGCGCCCCCCGTCCAACCATGTGTTGGGAGAGCCGGTGCAGTAGTTGGTGCGGCTCCGTCAGCATGTCCGCTCCCCATGCCCTCGACGAGGCTCCTGAGCTAGCCCCCCCCGGAGGGGTTGACTTCTGCCACGAACTGCCGGAAGAGCTGGCGTGCCGTCTGCTCATCGAACTGGACCGGGGGGGACTTGAACAGGTAGGCGCACGCATCAGAGATGGGTCCCGCCAAGCCTCGGTCAAGCGCGACTCTCGCCGCTCGTACTGCATCCATCATCACGCCCGCGGAGTTTGGGGAATCCTCGACGCTCAGCCTGATCTCGATCTCCATGGGCACACCACCGAACTGCTCGGCCTCGATTCGGAGGAAACAGACCTTGCGGTCGTTCAGCCAGGATACGTAGTCGCTTGGCCCGATGTACACCCCGTCTGGGTCCAGGTAGGAAGCGTCGAGTTGGCTGAGCACGGCCTCGGTCTTGCTCCGGCGCTTGTCCTCGAGCCGATCCTCGTCCAGCATGTTCAGGAAGTCGGTGTTCCCCCCTACGTTCAGCTGATAGGTGCGCTTGATCGGGATACCGCGATCACAGAACAACGACGCCAGCGCACGGTGGAGGATCGTCGCCCCGACCTGGGACTTGACGTCATCGCCCAGGTAAGGGAGGCCCGTCTGGCGAAAGCGCTCTCCCATCTCGTGCGCCATGAGGGAGGGCATCGCGTTCACGAACGCGCAGCCTGCTTCGAGTGCGCACTCGGCGTAGAACCGCGCGCTTCGGTTGCTGCCGACAGGCAGGAAGTTGGCGACCACCTGAACGCGCGCGTCCACAAGCTCGGCCACAATCGCGCGGCGTGCATCCTCCAAGCTCGAGTAGACGTTCTCGATCGGCAGGAATCTCCTGTGCTCGGGCGTACGTACGGGGACAGGCCCGACTCCGTCGATCTCGAACCCGGGTCTCACCACGCAGCTGGAGAGGGGCATGGATTCCACGAACCGCGTGGTGCAGTTCGGGGAAGCAAAGATCGCCTCTGATAGATCGAGCCCAACCTTTCTCGCATCGATGTCGTACGCGGCCGCGAACACGATGTCCTCGGGGCGGTACCCGACAAGACAGACAGTCTGCAGCCCCGGCTTGCCGATCCCCATCCCCGAGTAGAATGCGCACCCTTGCACGAGGGCACTGGCGCAGTTCCCCACGCCGATCAGGGCAACTCGAATCTCCTTCGCACAGCGTTCCATGCCGAACTGGCCTCCCTCTGCGGACTCGATGGCCGCTATGCCAGGCCTCAGTCCTTGCCCTTCTCCAACGCGGTCTTGATCCCCCGCAGGAGGTCGAACTGCACTGCGTCGAAGTCGTCACGACTTACCCACAGCCGAACCAGCAAGACCACGGCCTTCTCTCGTATCTCGCTGACGAGAACCTCGGGAGGTGGGTCGGCGAGCACGCGCTTGTCGCTCTGGGCGACGCTTTGGATGGAGCGTGTGACGTCCTCAACGGGCAGGCTCGGGCTGACCTCGACGGGCAGTTCAATCCGCCGCGTGGCAAACGCTGACGCGTTGCGGATGATGTTGCTCAAGACCTGGGCGTTGGGGACGAGCACCTCCATGTTGTCTGACGAGACGATCTCCGTTGTGAATAGCTGGATCTCGCGCACGGTCCCGATCGCAGCGTGTTTCCCCTTCTGCAGCGGACCCACATGGACGAAGTCGCCGACCTTGTAGGGTCGGAAGATGAGGATCAGGACACCGGCGGCGAAATTGGACAGCGCCCCCTGCAGCGCAAAGCCAATGGCGAACGCCACCGCACCGAACAGCGCCACGAACGACGCCGTCTCGATGCCGAATCGGGCGAGCGTGGCGACGAGGGCCACGACAAGGATCCCGAAATAGACGAGCCAGGTGACAAACGAACTTACCGTGGCATCCACCTTGGCCCGGTTGAGCAGCTGACGAACCACGCGGCGCGCGATCCTCGCCACGAAGTAGCCGACTACGAGAATGGCCAGCGCTGCGAGGAGGTTGACCCCGTGCGTTGCCCCCCACTCCATGATCTTCTCCCACGTCATAGACCCGTCCCTCCCCCATTCCCGAGATGAGAGTGGCGACAGTCCACGTTGCTGTCATCCGACATGCCACTCATGCTCGACCTCGGCAGGAATGCCCATCCATCTCTTCCCCCTCGCGCGAGTCCAACGTGGAACATCGGGCTTCGCACCTCTAGCGGGAGGCGGGCACGCCCAGAGCCGGCTGCTGCAGGTGGACGACGTGCTGTGGGAACGGGATCTCGATTCCCTGAGCGTCCAGGGTCTCCTTGACCCGCCGTAGAAGCTCGAACCGCAACGCGTGGAAGTCACCCTCCGCCATCCGCGGCACCCAGACCCGCAGCATCATGATCACGCTGGAGTTCGCAAGTTCTGTGACGAAGACCCGCGGGGCTGGGTCGGCCAAGAAGCGTTTGTCGCTCCGACCGAGGCCAAGGAGCGTCTCGACCGCGCGCTCGATGGAAGCGTTGTAGCTGATCCCGACCGAGATGTCCAGAGGACGGGGGTCGAAGGCAGAGTGGTTTGTGATGTTGTCGCTCAAGATCTTCCCGTTGGGGATGATGACCTCCAGGCCCGTTGGGGTGACGACCTCGGTGCTGAAGAGCTGGATCTCGCGGACCGTTCCCGAGGCCCCACCCGCGGCGATGAAGTCGCCGACCTTGTAGGGTCGGAAGATGAGGATCAGGACACCGGCGGCGAAATTGGACAGCGCCCCCTGCAGCGCAAAGCCAATGGCGAACGCCACCGCACCGAACAGCGCCACGAACGACGCCGTCTCGATGCCGAATCGGGCGAGCGTGGCGACGAGGGCCACGACAAGGATCCCGAAATAGACGAGCCAGGTGACAAACGAACTTACCGTGGCATCCACCTTGGCCCGGTTGAGCAGCTGACGAACCACGCGGCGCGCGATCCTCGCCACGAAGTAGCCGACTGCGAGAATGGCCAGCGCTGCGAGGAGGTTGACCCCGTGCGTTGCCCCCCACTCCATGATCTTCTCCCACGTCATAGACCCATCCCTCCTTTGGCGTACCTCGCGTAGATGGAATGAACTGCATCCTCGGCCGTCTCCCGAACCGTTGGCCGTTGATCCGGAAGGACCGCGTTGGAGGAGGCGCTCATGGCATCCTCCAGTACTCGATCGATGTTGAGAAGGTAGTCCACGGTTTCATCGTCGATTGAACCGTACTTCAGCGGATTCGCGCTCCTCATCCGACGAGCGTACGCCTCAGGGTCGCCGATTCGAAGGTGCAGGTGGACAGCCCCCGGTGGCAGGCGCAGATGAGAAGGCAGAAGCTGCACCCCCTCCACCACGCAGTGCACGTGCTGCGCGTGGTACGCGCCGACAAGGCGGTTGACGACGCGGGCGATCACCTCAGCCTGGCGCTCGAGCTGTAGGGCTGGCTCCTCAAGACGGAACCCGTTGTCCATCGCCTGCGCCATCTCCGGGGCCTCCGGGGGGATCCCAAACTCCCGGAGGGTCTTCACAATCGTCCCAAGCCCGACGTGCTGGTGGATACCCAGCCGACGTGACAGCTCGTAGCTGAGGGTTGTCTTCCCGATCCCGTTCACCCCGGAGATGAGAGCGATCAGCGGGTCGTCCACCTCCTGCATGCGGCGCCGAATCGCTCTGACTTCGCGCCAGTAAGCCAGCTGTGCCGTCGTCATGCGAACCTCTCCCCCGCTTCCCGGAAGTAGTCTGCAAGGTGCTGGGCTGCGTTGGGAACGCCGTCACACGAACCCATCGGAATGACATCCACCACATGGGGTTGCCCGCAGCTGACCACCACGTCCAGCCCGTACAGGGTCAGTCCGAAGATCTCCCCGACGGCCCGCGCGATCTGCTCGATGTTGGCCGACACCGGGCACGGCTCTGGAGCTGCGCCGCCTGCGGGCAGCCTCGGCCACACCCGTCGGGTGCCGAAGATCCGATCACCAATGCGATACACCTTCAGATACAGATCCCGACCCGAAACGGGGCACACCTCGTCCGGCGGGCAGTAGCGCTGTACCAGGATAGGCGCAGGGATGTTGAGCTTGAGAAGGTCCTCTGGCGTCCGAACCACCTGAACGCCTTCTTCGCGCCGCCCGTCGTTGGGCTTGACAATCAGCGGGCCCGATGCCAGCAACGGGGCGATATCCGCGGCCCGCGTCACCAAGAAGGTCTCCGGCACTAGCAGACCGCCCTCTTGCAGCGCCTGCATGACAACCAGTTTGTTCCGCAGGATGACCGTGGTGGGATAGGAGTGGAGGAGCTTGGCGCCCGCCATGTGCAGCATCCCGCCGATGGTCAACGCGGCTTGGCTGCCCCCCTTCAGGACATACCAGTCGTGGGCAAGTGACAACTCACCAAGGTTTACGAGCGCCCGATCGGCATCGAGGACCTCCATGCGAATACCCCAATGCGCCAACCGCCCGATGACCTCGAGCATGATTGCACTCGGCGGGCGATCCATGATCAGCCCGACGTGCATCTCCCCCCCTGACGCCCTGCTCGAACCCCTGGAAATGCCCAAACAGGGCAGCATACCACTAAGCTGCTCGGTCATCAAACCTCCCGAGTTGCCTCAGTGAAAGTGTTACCGGGCGGGGTGTCGGTTCCTCAGAATTCGGGTTACCGAAGAGGAGGTACCGATGACCCAAGCGAGCGTGGCGGAGGTCGTGGGAGCCCTGCGCGCCCGCTACCTGCGTGCGAGGCGTGGCGACAAGACGATGATCCTCGACGAGTTCGTGGCCCTCACCGGGTACCACCGCAAGGCCGCGATCCGTGTCCTCCGGAACGGAAGGAGACCCCAGGGCAGGAACCGTCGGGGACGTCCCCGGGTGTACACCCCGGACGTGAAGGCAGCGCTCCTTCAGGTGTGGGAGGTCTGCGGACGGATCTGCTCGAAGCGCCTCGCTCCGTTTCTCCCCGAGATCGTCTCGGTGCTGGAGCGGGAAGGGGAACTTGCTGTGGCCCCGGACACGCGAAGGCTGCTCGTCCAGCTGAGCCCGGCCACGATCGACCGGATGCTTGTTACCCACCGCTACCGCAGGGACACGGGACGGCCTGCAACCAAGCCAGGGACGCTTCTCAAGGCGAAGGTTCCTGTACGCACGTTCGCTGACTGGGAGGCTGTGGGCCCGGGGTTCCTGGAGCTGGACCTGGTGGCCCACTGTGGGGAGACGACGGCGGGGGAGTACCTGCACACCCTGAACGCGGTAGATGTCGCCACCCTGTGGTGCGAGCCGGTGGCCGTGCTCAACCGAAGCCAGGAGGTCGTACGGAAAGCGATCCAGCGGATCCGGGAGCGCCTTCCGTTCCCGCTGCGGGGGATCGACTCCGACAACGACTCGGCGTTCCTCAACGCCCACCTCTACCCGTACTGCCAGAGGGAAGGGATCCAGTTCACCCGCTCGCGGCCGTACAAGAAGAACGATCAGGCGTACGTGGAGGGAAAGAACTGGTGTGTCGTGCGCCAGCTGGTGGGGTACCACCGGTACGAGTCGCAGGAGGCGTGCGACCTCCTGGCGGCGATCTACGCCGACTGGAGGCTGATGGTGAACTACTTCCAGCCGGTGCGGAATCTGATCGCCAAGGAACGCGTGGGGAGCAAGGTGCGGAAGAGATACGACCGTGCTCAGACACCCCACCAGCGGGTGCTCGCCGCATCCGACGTCCCTGAGGAGAAGAAGGTCGAGGCCGAGAAGACCTACAACACGCTGAACCCGGCCGGTCTTCAGCGGCGGATCGAGGCCAACCTACGAGCCCTCGCGAGGTTGCCCCGGTAACATGTCTTCTGAGGCATCGACACCGGCTTCGGTAACACCTACTTCTGAGGCATCACGACCTCCGCCCGGCGGGGGAGACAGAGTCAAGCGGATGGGCGTCCCGAGGCTTGGCAAAGTGGCAGCGGCGGGTGATGCGCGTTGAGATGTCTGCGCCGCATCCGAGGGGGCTCCGCTCGCGCGAACGGAGCCCACCAGAGAACAGGGCCGACGCGGGGTCGGCCCTGGGAACGCCTGCCCTTCGGAGCGCTACACCTTCGGTGGGGGCGGAACGTGGCCCGCCTTCTGGAGAATGTCCACCTCGGCCCGTGCCCGCTTGATCATCGTCTCCGCCTGTTTTCGGAGCTCAGCCGCGGAGAGCACCCTCCGCGCCACGCCCTGCTCGATCGCCTTCAGGCCCACCGCTACCGCCTCGTTTACGAACACGTCGAGGTCCATCATCGAGGGGACGATGTAGTCGTCGCGGAGGCCCTTGTCCTCGGCGGTCTTGGCGATGGCCTCGGCGGCGGCGATGGCCATCTCGTCGGTGATCGTCTTCGCGAACACGTCGAGGGTTCCGCGGAAGATCGCCGGGAACCCGATCGAGTTGTTGATCTGGTTCGGGAAATCGGAGCGGCCGGTGCCGATGATCCGCGCTCCGGCCTCCTTCGCCTCCCACGGCCAGATCTCGGGGATCGGGTTGGCGCAGGCGAGGACGATCGCGTCCTTGGCCATCCGCTTGATCCATTCCGGTTTGATCGTGCCCGGGCCGGGTTTGGAGGCGGCCACGCACACGTCGGTCCCCACGAGGGACTCGGCGATCCCGCCGGTGCGGCGCTCCTTGTTCGTCCGGTTGGCGTAGTCCCACTTGTAGGGGTTGTGGTCCTTGTCCTTCTCCAGGTCCTCGCGCTGCGGGTTCAGGATCCCCTTCGAGTCGACCATCAGGATGTTCCCGGCCGGGATCCCGTAGGTGAGGGCGACGCGCACGAACGCGATGTTCGCCGCCCCGGAGCCAATCACAGAGTACGTGGCCCGCTTCGGATCTTTCCCCACCACCTTGAGGGCGTTGAGGACGCCGGCCAACGTGATCGCCGCCGTCCCCTGCTGGTCGTCGTGCCAGACGGGGATATCGAGCTCCTCCCGCAGCCGATCGAGGATGTAGAAGCACTTCGGGCTCGCGAAGTCCTCGAGGTTGATCCCCCCGAACGCGGGCGCGATCCACTTTACGGCCTGGATGATCTCCTCGGGGTCCTTCGTGGCGAGGGTGACCGGGAACGCGTCCACCCCGCCGAGGTACTTGAACAGGAGCCCTTTCCCCTCCATCACGGGGAGCGCGGCGTGGGGGCCGATGTCGCCCAGCCCCAACACCCGCGTTCCGTCGGACACGACGGCGACCATGTTCCCCTTGTTCGTGTACTCAAACACCTTCTCCGGCTTCTCGGCGATCTCGCGGCACGGCTGGGCCACACCGGGCGTGTACCAGATGGCGAAGTCGTCGTAGCCGGTGATGGCGCACTTCACGCCCAATCCGACCTTGCCCCGGTAGAACGCGTGCCACGCTGGTGCCTTGCGCGCCGGTTCCTTCGCCTTGGCGAGGAGTTCGCCGACGTTCGGTTTCTGTTCGTTCATCTCCCCTCCCTAGATCCCTCCCCCGGGGGAGGGAGTCTACGCCCGAATCCGGGCCCGGATCGCTTCCATGTTCTTGTCCACCGTGACCGAAAGGTCCTTGTACAGGGACCGGCCGTGGGAGTCCATCGCCACGACGAGCGGCCCGAATCGCTCCACCTCCATCACCCACACCGCCTCCGGCATCCCCAGCTCCTCCAGCCAGTGGACGGCGGTGACCCGCTTCACGGCCTTGGCGGCAAGGGCCCCGGCCCCGCCGGTGAAGTGGGTGTACACCGCCCCGACTTCCCCTAGGGCGGCAAGGGTCTTCTCGCCCATCCCGCCCTTCCCGACGATGACTCGGGTCTTGAACCGGCGGAGGAAGTCGGCCTCGAACAGCTCCATCCGGGCCGAGGTCGTGGGGCCGGCGGCGAGGATCTCCCACCCACCACCTTTCTTCTGGGCCACGGGGCCGCAGTGGAAGAGGGCCAGCCCCTCCACCGGGAGGGGACTCCCGTGTTCGAGCATCATCTTGTGGGCCTCGTCGCGGGCCGTGAACATCGTTCCCGAGACGTAGATCACGTCCCCGGCCTTCAACGACCGGGCGTCCTTCTCTGAAATCGGCGTTGTCAGCACCTTGTCCATCTCTTCCCCCTCACCCTACCCTCTCCCCCCAGGGGAGAGGGTGTTGGCTCCGTCCCTCCCGCTTCCGGAGAGGGTTCGCGACGGACCCCGGCCGGCGCGGGCCATCCTCCCTCAAGCGAGGGTGACGTCCCCCCTTGCGGAGATGCGCACGGTGGTGCGGCGGTGGGCCCAGCACTGGACGACGATCCCCAATGGCAACGACGCCGGGTGCCGGTGCGCGTACTCGGCGTGAACGGCGAGCACGGTTGTCTTCCCTCCCAACCCCATCGGCCCGACGCCGGACGCGTTGATGAGTTCCTCGAGTTCCGCTTCCAGCGCCGCCACCTCTGGCTCGGGGTGCCGCTGCCCCACCGGGCGCAGAAGGGCCATCTTCCCCAGCTTCAGGGACAGGTCTGCCCCGCCGCCGATCCCGACCCCGACGATCGTCGGCGGACAAGGGAGGCCGCCGCACTTCACGATGTGGTCGACCACCGCTTCCTTCACGCCCTTCAGCCCGACGCCCGGAGGGAGCGGACGAAACGCGCAGCAGTTCTCCGATCCGCCCCCTTTGGGGAGCACGTGAACTTCCGCACCATCGCCGGCGACCATCTCCCACGTCACGGCGGGGACGTAGCGGCCGGTGTTGTCGCCCGGGTTCTTCCCCGTGAACGGGTGGACCGTGTTCGGTCGCAGGGGAACGGCCTTCGTTGCCGCTCGCGCCGCCTCGGGAAGCGCGCTGACGAGAGCGTCGAGGTGCGGAAACTTCGTCCCCATCTTCACGAAGAACGAGATCGTTCCCGTGTCCTGGCAGATCGGAACCCTGCCGTCCCGGGCGATCCGCACGTTCTCCAGGATCGCCTCGAGCTGCACCCGCGCGGGCCCCGCCTCCCGGTCGCGCGCGGCCTCCAGTGCCTGCACGACATCCCGTGGAAGGATCGTCGCCGCCTTGCCGATCGCCTCGCCCAGCACCTGTGCGAAGTTCACTTCTTCCCTCCCGTCATCTCGGCCACTTTGGCCGCGTACATCTCGTGGTACGTCGGCTTGTCCGATTCCACGAACTTCCCGACGAGGAAAGGCTTCCCGGGGATGATCTCCGCGTCCCGAGGATCCGCCCCGTGGCGGATCATCGCGTGGGCAGCGTAGTACCGAAGCTCGTCGACGCCCTCGCCGATCTTGTTCCGGCGACCGTAGTTCGTCGGGCACGGCGAGATGACCTCCACGAACGTGAACCCCCTGTGGGACAAGGCCTCCACGAACCCGCGCTGGAGGCGCCGCCCGTCGAGGGTCGTCCAGCGGGCGACGTAGCTTGCCCCCGCCGAGGCGGCGAGGTGGACGAGGTTGAACGAGTGCTCGAAGTTGCCGAACGGGGTCGTGGTCGTCTTTCCGTCGAGGGGCGTGGTGGGGCCGGACTGCCCGCCGGTCATCCCGTAGTTGAAGTTGTTCACGCAGATCACCGTCAGATCAATGTTGCGCCGCGCGGCGTGGATGAGGTGGTTCCCCCCAATGGCGAACAGATCGCCATCCCCGGAGATCACGGCCACGTGGAGCTTCGGGTTGGCGAGCTTGAGCCCCGTGGCGAACGCGATTGCCCGGCCATGGGTCGTGTGGTAGGTGTCGAGCCGCACGTAGCCGGGGATGCGCGCGGTGCAACCGATCCCGGCGACCACGGCCACCGAGTCAGGATCCCATTCCAACTCGTCGAGGGCGTAGAGGAAGTTCCCCAAAATCGTTCCCAGACCGCACCCCGAGCACCAGATGTGGGGGATGCGCTCCGTCCGGAGGTACTTCTCCATCGGGTGCTGGGCTCCGGGAACGATCTCTGGAACCGGCTTCGCTTTCACCTGCATCGCACAACCTCCTCGGGCCCGAGGTCCGTCATCCGTGGCCCGTGATCCGTCGAAAGCTCGTTCAGAACGAATGGCTTCGTCCCTTGGGGCCGGGCTGTGATTCCCACACCCTTCTCACCGCGCACGGGCGACCTCCTCGATCCCGGCGAGGACTTCCTCCGGGGTGTGGATCCGCCCGCCGGCGTGGAACACCCCGCCCAGGGGGACGCGGCCCCCCGTGGCCCGCTCCACCTCGCGGCTCATCTGGCCGAGGTTCAGCTCCACGGTCACGATCCCCTTCACCTGATCGGCGAGGGCGCGCACCCGCTCGTCGGGGAACGGCCACGCGGTGATGAGCCGGAGCATCCCCACTCGGATCCCCTTCTGGCGCGCCAGCGCCAAGGCCCGGTACGCAACCCGAGCGGAGATCCCGTAGGACACCACGGCGATCTCGGCGTCCTGGAGGTTGATCTCCTCGTAGAACGTGATCTCGTTTCGGTAGCGGAGGATCTTCTCGCACAGTCGCCGCACGAGCCGGTCGTGGGTCTCGTCGGACATGTCGGGGTAGCCGCGTTCGTCGTGGGTGAGGCCGGTCACGTGCACCCGGTATCCCTCGCCCGCGCACGCCATCGGCGGCACGAGATCTGGATCAGGCCGGAACGGGACGAACTCGCTCGGGGGGACGGTCGGGCGGCGGCGGGGAGCGACCGGGACTTCGTCCGGGATCTCCACCCGCTCGTACATGTGCCCCACCACCTCGTCCGTCATCAGGAGCACCGGTACCCGGAACCGCTCGGACAGGGCGAACGCCCGCACGGTGAGGTCGAACGCCTCCTGGGGGGACGACGGGACGAGGGCGATGATCTCGTAGTGACCATGGGATCCCCATCGGGCCTGCATCATGTCCCCTTGGCCGACCGCAGTCGGTAGGCCCGTCGAGGGTGCGCCGCGCTGAACGTTCGCCAGCACGCACGGCGTCTCGGTCATGATCGCCAGGCCCAGGTTCTCCATCATCAGCGAGAACCCGGGGCCGGAGGTGGCGGTCATCGCCTTCTGCCCCCCCCACGCCCCGCCGAGCACGGCGGCCATCGCCGCGATCTCGTCCTCCATCTGGATGAACGCCCCGCCGATCCGCGGCAGCCGCCACGCCAGGCGCTCCGAGATCTCGGACTGCGGGGTGATGGGGTACGCGGCGAAGAACCGGCACCCGGCAGCGATCGCGCCCTCGGCGATCGCCTCGTCGCCGTTCATGAAGTGGACGCCGGACAGGGTGGCCTTAGGTGGCATCTCCCACCTCCTGCACGAGCGTTCCCACCGCAGAGGGCGCGGAGGACGCGAAGGGACCAGTCGGTTGCTGACGAACCTGCGCCAAGACCGCACGTCCTGCTCGGGATAGAGGGGTGAACCCTCGCCGCTGCCGTCTGCGCTCTCGGCGTCCTCGGTGGTGAAACACAGTTCTGGGGTTCATCATCGTGTCTTTGGGTCCTCCGTGTTCTGGTGATGAGCAGCCTCGCCGGGTTCGTCCCCACCGCTCGAGGTCTGCTTCTCGGTCCAGATGGCGAAGTCTGGGCACACGAGCTCGCAGAACCCGCACATCACGCACGCGTCGGCATCCACCACCTCCGGGGGGTGGTACCCCTTGACGTTGAACCGCTTCGCCGGGGCAAGGACGTTCCGCGGGCAGTACTCGATGCAGAACCCGCACCCCTTGCAGATGTCGTCGGAAACGTACACGTGCCCTTGGGGCACCTTCCAGCGCTTCACCTGGCGGGTCATAGCAGGTCCACCATCCGCGACAGGGCCTTCTCGCCCCGGTACTCGGGGAGGAGGATCGGCGCCTTGCGCTCCGGCGCGATCCCTGCCGACCTGAGCTGCTCGACGTAGCGCTGGGCATGATGAAGGCTGGGTGTTCCGGGCGAGGCCTTCTTCACCCACCCCGCGGCGGCGATCCCGGCCCGCCGGCCGAACACGTTGTAGTCGAGGAGCGAGTTCCCCATCAACCGGTTCTTGCCGTGGACTCCGCCCTCGACCTCCCCCGCGGCGAACAGGCCGGGGATTCCCGTCCACCCGTGCTCGTCGATGACGACCCCGCCGTTCTGGTAGTGAAGCGTGGGGTAGACGAGGATCGGTTCCTTGGTGGGGTCGATGTCGAACCGGATGTACATCCGGTAGATGGACGACAGCGCTCGCTCGAACGAACCCTTCCCGTGGATCATGTCTACCATGGGTGTGTCGAGCCATACCCCGACCATCCCGGTGGGGGTGATCACGCCCAGACCGCGCCCGCCCTTCTCGGGGAGCGCGCACTCGCGGATGAACGCCGCCGACTCCACGTCGCGCGGCTCCAGCGGGTGGACGAACACCTCGCCCAGCCGGTTCAGGGGCTGGGCATCCATCCCCCGCACCTTCTCCGTGATGAGGAGCCCCACCAGCTGGTCCGGGTACGCGGCACCCGTGGGGTGGTACTGCACGGCGTCGAGGTCACGGAGCTTCGCCCCCACGCGGTAGGCGAGGACGAGGCCGTCCGCCGTCGCCCCGTAGTGGTTCGTGGTCGGGAACCCCTGGATGTGGAGTCGGCCCCATCCACCGGTGGCGAGGACCGTTGCCTTGGCCCGCACCACCGTGTACTCGCTCGTCTCGAGGTTCCACAGGACGGCCCCCACGACCTGGCCTTGGCTGTCGGTGAGGAGCTCCACCGCCGGGGAGAACTCGAGGACCCCGATCCCCCGGCTTCGCGCCTCGTCGCGCAGAACGCGCATGATTTCGAGGCCGGTGTAGTCTTTGGCGGAGTGCATCCGCTTGCGGGACGTCCCACCCCCGTGGATGGTGGACATCGTTCCGTCGGGGGCCTTGTCGTACATCACCCCGAGGTCCTCGTGCCAACGGATGAGTTCCGGCGCGTCCTCGACCATCGCCCGGACGAGCTTGGGGTCGTTCGTGAAGTGCCCGCCGCCCAACACGTCGAGGTAGTGGATCGCCGGAGAGTCGTTGGGCTTGTCCGCAGCTTGGATCCCGCCCTGGGCCATGATCGAGTTCGAGTCCCCGTGGCGGAGCTTGGTGGCGATGAGGATTCGCTCCGCGGGGACGCCCGACACGTGGGCCCAGATCGCGGCGACCGTGCCCGCCCCGCCGCCCCCGATCACGAGGAGGTCCACGTCGTGGTCCGGCTTCGTCACGTCCACGGCTCCCGGATCGAGGATCGGGTACGCCTCGAGGAGGTCGGCGAGCTCGTGGGGGACCGGTTCGCCCCACGACGCTCCCACCCGGAGCTTCCGCTTCCCCTCCGCCCGGTAGTCGGGGTGGAACCCCTTGAGGAGGGTCTCCTGCTCCTGGAGCGTGAGCCGCGCTGGCTTGGTGGCGAGCCGCGCCGGCCGCGTGGCCTCGACGCGCTCGATGGACTCTTGGATCTCTCGCGGATAGGTGCCCACGGCTCCCTCCCTCAGGCCTCGATCTGGCGCGCCTTGTACGCCGCGACCAGCTCGTCCTTGGACATCGTCACGAGCTTATCCAGCTCTCCCTTGAACTTCCCCGCCGCGATTTCGGCAACGCGTGCCTGGACATGCTCGGCGCGAGGCGTGAGGTACGCCCCGTTCAGCCGTCGCGCCAGCTGCCACACGTGGTGGTGCGAGATCTCCGCCGGGCAGCGCATCGTGCATAGCCCGCACGACACGCAGTCGAACGTGAGCTCGGCGACCTGGCGGATGTCCCCGCGCAGCGCCGCCTGCACCGCGTCCATGACCTCCAGCTTCTGCGGGCAGGCCTTGGTGCAGGTGTTGCAGGCGACACAGCGGGCGAGCTCCGGGAACAGGGCAAGGAGCGTCTTCCCGTCCGGGGTCAGGTCTTGCAGCGCGTACGGGGGCCGCTCGGCGGGCGTGAACGGGAGCTGAGCGATGTACATCCCATCTTGAACCGGGGTCTGGCAAGCGAGGTCCGCGTACAGCTTGTAGTCGCCCGGAAGCCGGTACACCGTGGCACACGCCCCGCAGTACCCGCCCCGGCAGCCGCACCCGCGGGCGAGCCGGTACCCGGCGTACTCCATCGCCTTCATGATCGTCAATCCCGCCGGAACGCGGTACCCCTTGCCCATGATGAACACCGTGATCTCGTTCACGTCACACCCCCGTGGAAACCAGTCGCCCGGCTGAACGTTCGTCTGCTACCAGGGCAGCCACTGCCGGCTCGTCGGCGCCCATCGCCCACGCCAGAAGCTGTCCGAGGTAGAGCACAGGCAGGCTCGGCGCCCCTGCCGGCCGGCGCTCGTCGAGGTTGAACTGGCACAGAGGGCACGTCGTGACGACAACGTCGGCCCCGTTGCTTCGCGCCGAGCGGAGGATCCGCTCCACTCGGTGGCCGACGATATCCGTTCGCCCCACCGTGAGGTAGGCGCCGCAGCACTCCATGCGCTCCGGGAACGCCACCGGCGTTCCGCCGAGCGCCTCGACGACGCGTTCCATGACCTCCGGCCGGTCCGGGTCATCCACCGCGAACTCCCGTGGCCGCAGGAGCACGCACCCGTAGTAGGTCGCGACCTTCAGCCCGTCCAAGGTTCGCTTGACCCGGGCGGCCAGCTTCTCGTACCCCACCTCGTCCCGAAGCAGGGTCAGGAGGTGGACGACCTCGATCCCGCCGCGGAAGTCGTCCTCGGTGTCCATGAACGCGTTGATTCGCTGGAGACGCTCCGGCTCCTGGACGAACCGCGCCGAGCGGGTGAGCGTGCCGTAGCACATCGCGCACAGGGTGAGGACGCGCCTCTCGCCCATCCCCTGGACGCGGACGAGGTTCCGCACCGGCCCCACGTGGCGCATGAGGTCGTCCTGGGCGAGCGAGTACACCGTGCCGCAGCAGTTCCAGCGCGGGATCTCCGCGATCTCGTACCCGAGGAGGGCAAGCGCGTGGAGCGTGCCCGCCTCGTCGGCCCGAGCCTGATCCTTCATCGCACAGCCAGGGAAGTACGCCAGCCGCGATGGGTGACGCGTGACGGGTAACGGGTTAGCTGGCATGCACGCCTCCCGTGGTCACGGTCCCCGTTGCCGACCGGGGCCGCTTCAGGCTGCGGATGAGCCCGAGGAGCATTCGTCGTGTCCTCTCCATGGTCACTTCGACTTCCTTGTCTTGCACGTTGTGCAGATCCTTTGCCAGCAAGAGCTGCGTCTCCATCTCGGCGAGTGAACCCAGTGCATGGTACAGGAACTGGATGAACTCCTTGCGCGAACTGCCCGCCGCTCCCTCTGCGATGTTGCTCGGGACCGAGACGGCGGCGCGCCGGAGCTGCGCGGTCAGGCCGTAGGCCTCCTCTTGGGGAACGGTCGCGGACAGCCTGTACACCTCTCCGGCGAGGCGCATCGCCCCGTTCCCCACGTCCAGGTCCTTATGCGTTCGGGTTTCACTCATCACGCGTCACCCATCACTCGTCACCGCGTTTCACGGTGTGAGCTTCCTGAATGCCCCCACGAGGGCGATCTGGGGGCAGGGTCGGTCCGGCCGCACCGGCGCCGGCGAGATCCCCTTCCGCAGGGCCAGGATCCGCAGCGCCTCCATCGTCTTCGCGATGTCCACGCCCTTTGGGCACCGCACCCCGCACGCCAGGCACGACGCGCAGACCCACGGGGCGGAGAGCGTGAGCGCCGACTCGTCGCCGAGCTGGACGAGGCGCAACACCTGGTTCGGGAGGGCGTCCATGTAGTCCGCGAACGGGCACCCCGCGGAGCACTTCCCGCACTGGTAGCAGGCGTACGGGTTCTCACCCGACAGTTCCTCCACCCGGCGGGCGAACGGCGCGTCGAGCCGATCTCGGGACAGGTCTAGTTCGCTAGCCATCGGTTCACCTCCGCCACCGCCGCGGGCACGGCCCGGGCTACCTGCGGCGAGAGCCCCCGCCGGAACGGGAGCACAGCCTCCACGCCGATCGCGACGGCCCATGTCTCGGGAACGGCAAGCCCGGCCATCTCCAGCGCCCCAAGTGCCTGAGCCAGGCCCATCCCGTGGACCCAGGAACCGTGGTCCGTGATCCGTGGTCCGTGGTCCGTGAACAGGGGGAGCAGGGCCACCTCGCCCACCGGAAGCGCCGGGCAGGCGTCGACGACGAGTGCCCGCTCGAACCCGACGAGGGCCTGGGCGAGGGGGAGCCCACCACGGATCGCCTCCCACACCTCGACCCCCGGCTGCGGGCCCAGGGCCTGGACCACCGCCGGCCCCACGCCATCGTCGGCCCGGTCCGGGTTCCCCAGCGCCACGATCACCGTCCTAGCGGGAGATCCGGCGATCAAGGTTCCCCTCCGTGTCGTAGATCTCCACCACGAGCGGCATCTCGCCCGGCAGGAAGTGGGTCGCGCACGCCAAGCACGGGTCGTAGGCGCGGAACGCCATCTCGATCCGGTTGAGGAGCACCTCGTCGAGGGTTCCCGCCCGCACCACGTCCTCGGCCATCTGCTTCACCGACAGCCCGATCCCCGCCGCGTTGTGGGTGGTGGCGACGATGAGGTCGAGGTCCTGGACGAGCCCCTGCGCATCGAGGACGTAGCGGTGGAACAGGGTCCCCCGCGCCGCCTCCACCACGCCCACGCCCTCTCCCGGCGTCCCGAGCTTCCCGCGGACCTCGGTCCCGGTGAGGCCCTTCTCCGCCGCGAGGGCGGCCGCGGCCTCCGCCGCCTGGACCATCTCCACGAGCCGCGCCCAGTGGTAGGCGAACGTGGCGTGGACCGGCTTCTCCCCGAAGAAGTCGAGGAACCGCTCGTACTCCTCCTGGGCAAGCGGCGTCGCCATCCGTTCGGCGACGTTCAGGCGCGCCAGGGGCCCCACCCGGTACACCCCGGACGCCGGCCCGGCCGCGAACCCGGTCCACCCGAGCTCCTTCAGGTACGGGAACTTCACGTAGGTCCACGGTTCGACCCGCTCGGCGATCTTCGCCAGCGCTCCCGCCCCATCGAGACGGAACAGCTCCGTTCCATCGGAAGACACGGCCCGCACCTCGCCGCGGCAGAAGTGGGGCGCGGTGTTCCCGTCCACGAGCCCCATGTAGTGCGTGGGAAGCTGGGCGTGGGGCGAGGAGAGGAGCCCCTGGTACCCCGGGTCGGGGAGGACCTCCTCGTGGAAGAAGGTCACGAACGCCTTGGCGAGCGCGACCATCGCCTCGGTGTGGCCGGCGATCTCCTTCCCCTCGTCCGCGGTGAGGGGTCGGGCCACGCCGCCGGGGAGGGCGAACACGGGGTGGATCGCCCGGCCGCCGATGATCTCGAGCACCCGCTGCGCGCGCGCCCGCACCGTCACGATCTCCCGGCCGAGCTCCGGGTAGGCCTGGAGGACGCCCAGGACGTTCCGGCTCGCCTTCGGCGTGTCCGCCGGGAGCAACAGGTCCGGCCCGCCGAGGAACACGAGGTGCAGCAGGTGGTCAGCGAAGATGTAGCAGTTGTAGAAGAGCTCGCGCTGGATCCACGCGGTCGGCGGGACCTCGGCCCCGTACGCCGCGTCGAGGGCCCGCGCTGACGCGAGGTGATGGGCCTCCGGGCACACCCCGCAGATCCGCTCCGTGATCTGGGGCATCTCCTCTCCCCGTCGGCCGCGGCAGAACGCCTCGAACCCCCGCAGCTCGGGGACCTGGAGGGCGGCGCCCTTGAGCCCGCCCCCCTCGTCGAGGTAGAGGAGGATCTTCCCGTGCCCCTCGAGCCGCGTGATGGGATCGATCACGATCTTCTTCATCCATTACCCCCTTTGCGCCGGACGTAGGTCGGCAGGGAGTACTTGTAGAACGTGCCCAGGGGGTCGACGAGGGCGTCGAGGAGCTTGTCCTCCGCCGCGAACGCCCCCGGTCCCTCCTCCCCCGCCCGGGCGAGGGACCCGAGCGCCGAGATCATCGCCAGCCCGGGATCACCCGCGTTCGGGGTCGGGCCGACGCAGCCCGTGCACGGCATCCCCGCCTTCGGGCACGCCGCCCCGCACCCGCCACGGGTCACCGGGCCCAGGCAGATCATCCCCTGGTCGAGGAGGCACACCTCCGGGTCGGGGAGGGCTTCGTGGGGGCGGACGACCTTCGTGAGCCTGCGCTCCTCGCGCGTGCGCGGGCACTCCTCGCACAGGGCCTTGTCGTGGGCGAACACGTGGCCCGGGTGGGGGAGGTCCCCGGAGAGGAGGGCCGCGAAGAAGGGACCGATGAGGGACGGCATCGGTGGGCAGCCGGGGACGACGTAGTCCACGGCGATCTCGTCCGCGAGGGCCTTCGCCTCGGGGAGGAGCTCCGGGGGCGCGTCCTCCGCCTCCCCCCCCGGCGGGGGGGCCGGGCGGAACCCGTTTCTGGCCACGCGGCGGAGGAGCTGGTCCCGGGGCGAGAGATTGGCGAGGCCAGGCACGCCGCCCTGGTAGGCACAGGCCCCGAACGCGACCACGAGCTGCGACTTCTCCCGGAGGAGGTGCACCATCTCCACGTTCTCCTCCGTGCGCAGCGTCCCGTTGACGAGCGTGGCGGCGATCGACCGTGGGGGGAACGCCTCCACCTCCGAGCGCTTCGTGTCCACGAGCGCGGGCCAGAACGCGATCTCGACCTGCGCGAGGACGTCGAGGAGCGCCGGCCCGAGCTCGAGGAACGACACGTCGCACCCCCCGCAGCCCCCCGTCCAGTACACCGCGATCTTGGGCCGTGATCCGCGATCCGTGGTCCGTGGTCCGTATCCCGTGGACTTCGGCAGCCCCGTGTTCGGCCGACTAGCGCTCATCCTTGGGCTCCTTCTTCAGATGTCGAATCAGGCCGTAGATCACCATTCTCACCCGCTCCACGTCGGCCGTGATGCCGCTTTCTCCCATCCACCCAAGCTTCTCTGCGAGCACGAGTTGAGTGTCCAACTCAGCCAGCGAGCCGAGCGCGTGGTGAAGGAACTGAGCGAACTCCTTCCGCGACGCTCGCGCTGCCCCTTCGGCGATGTTGCTGGGGACCGACACGGCGGCCCTCCGCATCTGAGCCGTGAGGCCGTAGCGTTCCTGGTCGGGAAGAGCCTCCGTCACCTTGTACACCTTCTGGGCGAGGAGCACTCCCTCCTTCCACGCGTCCAGATCCCGATGGGTTCTAGGCGTCAACGCGGATCCCCCTCTGCCGCTCCGCAACCACCGACTCACGGTGTTCGGACGACGGACCCCGGTTGACGGACAACGGATCACGCTCCACGGACAACGGGCCGAGCTTCTTCAGCTCCGTCACGAACTCCCTCATCACCCGGGCGAACTTCGCCCCCTCGGTCGCCGACACCCACTCCAGCCTCACCCGCTCCGGCTCGATCCCGATCTCCGCGAGGAGCTTCTTCAGGAGGTAGATCCGCCGCCGGGTCTTGTAGTTCCCGGACACGTAGTGGCAGTCCCCGGGGTGGCAGCCGCCGATGAGGACGCCGTCGGCCCCCGAGCGGAACGCCTCCATCACCCACTCCGGCTCGACCCGTCCCGAGCAGTTGACCCGGATCGCGACCGCGTTGGAGGGGTAGGCGATCCGGCTCGTCCCGGCGAGGTCCGCCCCCGCCCCGGCGCACCACCGGCACAGGAACGCCACGACCCGCGGTTCGAACGGCACCTCAGCCATGGCCCACCTCGAGGGGCTCGCCGGCGAGGGCGGCCCGGATCATCCGCTTGACCTGCTCGTCGGTCTGGTTCCTCATCCGCATCGCCCCCGACGGGCAGGCGGCGACGCACGTCCCGCACCCCTCGCAGAGGAGCTCGTTCACGTGCGCCACGTCGCCGGGGGTGATCGCGCCGTACGGGCACTGCGGCACGCACACCGCGCACCCCGAGCAGAGGTCCTCGTCCACCTCCGCCACCTCCGGGGAGTGGGTGAGGGTCGGCGCGGCGAGGATCGCGATCGCCTTCGCCGCCGCGCCGGAGCCCTGGGCCACCGCCTCCGGGATGTCCTTCGGGCCGTGGGCGGCGCCGGCGAGGAAGATCCCCCCCGTGAGGGCCTCCAGCGGGCGGAGCTTGGGGTGGGCCTCCTTGAGGAATCCCTCCCCGCCGCACGCGATGTGGAGCTTGCGGGCCAGTTCCTCCGTTCCCGCCGAGGGAACCATCGCCTGGGCGAGGACCACGAGGTCCGCCGCGACCTCGATCCGCTTTCCGGTGAGCGTGTCCACGCCCCACACCACGACCTTGTCCCCGTCCCGGAACACCTTGGCCACCTTGCCCCGCAGGTAGAGGATCCGTTCGTCCTCCATCGCCCGCACGACGAACTCCTCGTACTCCTTCCCTCCCGCGCGGATGTCGATGTAGAACACATACGCCGTTCCATCGTGCACGTTGTGGCGGTACAGGAGCGCGTGCTTGGCGGTGTACATGCAGCAGATCTTCGAGCAGTACGACTTGTGGAGCTCGGGGTCGCGCGACCCGGAGCACTGGATGAACACGACCTCCTTCGGGACCTTCCCGTCCGAGGGGCGGCGCACCTCGCCCCGCGTTGGCCCGCCCGCGGACAGGATCCGCTCGAACTCCAGGCCGTCGATCACATCGGGCACGGTCCCGTGGCCGTACTCCGCCATCGCCTCCTTCCCGTAGAGGTCGTACCCGGTGGCGACGACGATCGCCGCCACGTCCTCCTCAATCCGCTCCTCGGCCATGTCGTAGTCGATCGCCCCGACCGTGCACACCTTCGCGCACTCGCTGCAGCGGAGCGGGTTGAGGCCCAGGCAGTTCGCCTCGTCGAGGGTGTACGAGGACGGAACGGCCTGGGGGAACGGGATGTAGATCGCCGCCCGCTGGGAGAGCCCGCGGTCGAACTCGCTCGGGACGCGAATCGGACAGACCTTGGCGCAGTCCCCGCACAGGTTGCACTTGTCCGGGTCGACGTACGTCGGCCTCTTGCGGATCACCACGTGGTAGTTCCCGAGGAACCCCGTGACCGAATCGACCTCGGAGTAGGTGAGGAGGCGGATCCGCGGGTGGCGGGAGACCTCGACCATCTTCGGGGTGAGGATGCACTGCGAGCAGTCGAGGGTGGGGAACGTCTCCGACAGCTGGGCCATCCGCCCCCCGATCGACGGGGAGCGCTCGACGAGGAGGACCTCGTACCCGGCGTCTGCGATATCCAGCGCGGCCTGAATCCCGCTGATCCCCCCGCCGATGACGAGGCACTTGGCGGCGTGGCCGACCTCGACCGGCTCGAGGGGGTGGTTCCCCTTCACCTTCTCCACCATCGCCCGGGTGATGCGGATCGCCTTGTCCGTGGTCTCCGGGCCATCGTGGACCCACGAGCACCACTCGCGGATGTTCGCGATCTCGAGGAGGTAGGGGTTGAGTCCCGCCTCCTCCGCGGCGTTGCGGAACGTGGTCTCGTGCATCGAGGGCGAGCACGCGGCGACGACGACCCCGGTGAGCCGGTGTTCCTTGATCGCCTTCTTGATCACGTCCTGGCCGGGGTCCGAGCACATGTACTCGTGACGGGCGGCGTAGGCGACGCCGGGGTGGCGGGACAGGGCGTCCACGACCCGCGGGACGTCGACCGTGGTCGCGATGTTCTTCCCGCAGTGGCAGACGAACACGCCGATCCGCGGACCGCGACCCGTAGACCGGAGTCGGTGGTCCGTGGTCCGTGGTCCGGGATTCGAAGCAGCGAACGGTGCTCGGCTTACGGAAGACGGATCACGGTTTGCGGGCAACGGATCACGGTTCACGGTAGTGCTCCTTCACGTACGCGTACCCGGCTTCGAACGCCTTCTGGTTGAGGTCGCGGGTGTGGGGGGGAACGGCGGCGAGCACGGCCCTGAGGAGGGCGTCCTTCGACACCGTCGGCACGGCGGCCGCGAGCGCGCCGAGGATGACCACGTTGGCCACGATCTTCCGCCCCAGGCCCTCCGCGAGGCGCGTTGCCGGGACAAGGAGCAACCGCACGTCCGTGCGCGGCTCGTGCTCCACGAGGTCCTCGTCCAAGATGAGCGTGCCCCCGGGCTGGATGTCGCGGCCGTAGGTCGTGTACGCCTCCTGGGACATGATGACGGCCACGTCCGGCGTTCCGACCACGGGGTAGTCCACCGAGGTGTCCGACACCACGACCTCGGCCGCGCAGGCGCCACCGCGGGCCTCCGGGCCGTAGGACTGGGTGAGGACGGCGTGCTTCCCATCGAAGATGACCGCACCCTGACCTGCGATGCGACCGGCGGAGATGATCCCTTGACCACCGAACCCGGCGAACCGGATTTCCTGACGCATGGTCCGCCTAAGATACCCCGCCCCCGGCGGCGCCACCATGACGGCGATCAGTCCTCCGCCTGATCGCGGACAGGAGCACCCGGGCGAAGACTTCCTCCGTGGCGGGGCACAGGCGCGCTGCTCCCCTCTGCCCCGCGATCGAGGAGCGACGGGGCACCGGCCTGTGGGATCAGCCTTCCGGTCAGCGTGAGCTTCCCCCACCTTCCGTGATCTCCCTTCACCCGCCGTGGTTGTCCCGTCCGAGGGGAGGCGACGGTGCCGCGAGGGATCATGGTTGGACCGCCAACGATCGTCCCCGGCACAGCCCAGGGATCTCTAGGATCCTTTCTTACGACGAGGGTCCCTGGTCTTGGCGGACGCACTCCGCGCCGGATCGTCGGATGCCCAGCTCGAGACGTCCTGGCTGAGGAACCGTTCGAGGGGAATGCCATCCCCTCCCACCAAGAGCGGGCGCGCCTGCGGGTACTCCTTGAGAAAGAGACCCATCCCCGGCAGCGCATCGCGCCGTCGGCCGGCCTTCACCTCGATCGCCAGGAGTTGCCTGCCGATCTGGACCACGAAGTCCACCTCGCGATTCCCCTGCCGCCAGTAGTGCACCGCACACGTCCCCGCCGCTCCTGCGTTGACCAGGTGAGCGCCCACTGCCGACTCCACGAGATGCCCCCAGAACTCCCGGTCCGCTTGCGCCTCCTCTGGCGACAGGCCGCTCGGGGCGGTGAGGAGCGCGGTGTTGTACGCCTGGAGCTTGGGGATCGAACCGCGCTGCCGGACCACGCTCCCCGAGTACTTGGGCAGCCCCGTCACCATCCCCGCCCCCGCCAGAAGATCGAGGTAGTGGGCAAGCGTGGTGGTGTTGCCCGCATCCTGGAGTTGGCCCAGCATCTTCGTGTAGGACAGGATCTGGCCGGAGTAGGTGCAGGCCAACTGGAACAGCTGCCGGAGCAAGGCTGGCTTGTCCACCCGCGTGAGGAGCAGGATGTCACGGGCGATCGTCGTCTCCACCAACGAGTCCACGATGTACCGCCTCCAGCGGGCGGGATCGTCGGCGAGCTTGGCCCCGCCGGGGTACCCCCCGAAGTACAGGTACTCAGCCAGCGTGAACCCGAACGCAGCCTTCATCTCGGCGAGCGACCAGTGCGGGACGTGGAGGAGCTCGAACCGGCCGGCCAGACTCTCCGAGAGTCCTTGTCCAACGAGCAGAGGCGCCGATCCGAGGAGAACCACCCGCAGCGGGACGGCGGTGGCGGTGTCCTCATCCCACAACCGCTTCACGGTCTCGGCCCACTGGGGGATCTTCTGGATTTCGTCGAGGGCGAGGACGGCCCCTTGACGTCCGGCCTGGTGGGCCAACGCCCGGCCCACCTCCCACTGCTCGACGAGCCAGGTCCGGTCGCGCAGGGTTGGCTCGTCCGCTGACGCGTAGTGGGACGTCTCCCCCCATTCCTGAAGCACCTGACGCACGAGGGTGGTCTTCCCGGTCTGACGGGGACCCGCTACCACCTGCATGAACCGGCGCGGCTCGCCGAGCCGTCGTCGAAGCTCGAGCGCATGGGCGCGCGTGTAGTGCAGGTTCGAACACTTACTCATGACACTGAGTAAGTTTACTCAATAGCTTGAGTACTTCAACGGCCCTGACCCCGATCACCCCCATGAGCAAACTGCCCGATGCTGATCCCACCTTTTGTTCGGCCGGAGAGCAGCCCGCGTGGGAGTCCGATGGTCCGTGGGCAGTCACGCAAGCAGCCTGTGGGAGTACAGGAAGCATCGGCATCGCGTGTCCGACGAGCGAGGTGACACCACGCTCTCCCCACCGGTGGGGGGCGCCGAGAACGGGAGAGGGACGTAGGCTGCGGAGAACCTGCCCCATCGAAGGTCGGTCCCTATCCGAGCGTGCTGACGACAGGGGTTCCCACAAGGGCTGCTAGGATGGGCGTGGGGAACCCTCAGGCGCGGGCTTGCCGGGATGCCGCACAACCAACCGCGCGGCGAGCTTCAGGGCGTCGACGGGCCAGTAGGCGGGGGGTCGCGGGCGGTGCACCCCCGGGCGGCCCTCCTCCGGCCGGCAGTTCAGGATCGCAGTCGTCCATCGGTCGGGCACCGCGCCGCGCCCGTAGACCGCGCCCAGGAGGGCTCCGGCGATGCAGGCGTTCGTGTCCGTGTCCCCCCCGCGCATCACCGTGTCCACGACCCCCTCCTCGAGGTCCGCGGCGTGCAGAAGCTGCCAGAACGCGTTACGAAACGCGGTCAGCACCCACCCCTGCTGGCGGGTGTAGTCCGCCGGCGGGGCGGACGCGGCACCGGCCAGCGCGTCCCGAACGCTCCCTGCCACGTTCATCTCCGCTGCCCACTTCTCCACCTGGGCGTGGAGCTCGGCCGGGGAGCAGCCCGTCCGGACGGCGTGGGCAATGGCCATCGCGAACAGGGCGTTCGTCTCGAGGCACACCGGGTGCGGGTGGGTGAGCGCCGCGTCCTGGCGGGCCCACTCCGCCACCTGCCCGAGATCGTGGTTCGCGCCGAAGATCCCGAGCGGGCTCACCCGCATGAGGGCCCCGTTGGCCTGGCTCGCCGGGTTCGGCGTTCCCAGAAGGCCCGTCCGCACCGTGGTGCCGCAGTCGAACGGCTCGGAGCGGAGCCATTCCTGGTACGCCCGCCGCGCTTCGGCGGGGTCGTACACCCCCACCCGGACCAGGGTTCGGGCAAGCGCCAGAGCCATCTCCGAGTCGTCCGTGGGCTGGCCGGCCAGGGTGTCCCACGTGCCTCCATCCACCAGGTCACGCACGCCGGCCGGGTAGTGCCGCCGGATCTCTTCGGGCCCCAGGAACTCCACGAGGCTTCCCAGCGCGTCCCCCGCGAGTTGCCCGAGCAGACACCCCCGGGCCCGCGCGACCATCGCTTCGCTCTCGCTCTGTCTCGTCCGTGGGAACGCGATCACCGCTCCCCCCCAACCTGGCCACGCTGCGCGCCGACTGTCGGATGGCTGGGGTGACGTGCGGCCAGCCCGCTGGCCAGCTCGCGCAGGGCCAGAACCCCTTGTCCACCTATGTCCACGGTGCGAACGTGGACGGTGTAGCCCGCGAGCTCCAGCTGTGCATCCACCACCTCATTCACCTGGGGGTAGACGAGCACCACAGGGGCTCGCAGAGCCACCGCGTACGTGAACGCCTGGTACAGGTCTCCGCTCAGGAACCGCTCCGTCTCGCGGTGCCCGGTCGTCGGTCGCTTGTACTTGGCGTCCACGACCAGCCAGGGCCTCTCTCGGGGGCCCACGACGTTGTCCGGCCTGAACGCCACGGAATCGGGCGGGCCGCCCTCCACCACCGTGATCCGATCACCATATTGCGGCTGGCCCCGGTGCTCTCCGGGGAACGCCTCCCGCAGCGCCCGCTCCACGGCCTTCTCGAAAAGCGTGTTCAGCGGGAAGAAGAACGACGAGCCGACGACCCCGCCCGGGGAGAGTTCCATCCCCAGGCACTCCACCACCAGCCGGCACAGCTCCAGCGCCGGCCGGTAGTGGACGTTGAGCCGATCCCAGCGGATCCGGTCGAAGGCGGCTCGGGTCGGGGTCACGAGCGTAACCTGGCGGAAAGCCGCCAGCGATCGGCAGATCCAACGCCGGGTAGGCTCAGTCAACGGGCTCCCCGCGAGGAGCTCCAGAGTCCCGCGCAGGATCCGGTTCTCCTCGGTGTCGAGCACGAAGTCGGAGAACCGACAGGGAATCAGGCCGGGGTTCTCTGCCCGCAGCGCAAGGCGCCCGAAGTCGATCCGCCCTCGGACGTAGGGGATGTCGTCGTCCACCTCTCGGTACCCCTGGCGCAGCCCCTGAGCGAGCAGGCGTTCGACCTCCAACGACAGGAAGAGAGCGAGCCAATCCTGGGGTTCGTCCTCGGCAAGCGCAGCAGCCTCGCGGAAGAGGTCCGGAGTCACTCCCAGATCCAGCGCATAGGCGGCGAGCTCGATCAAGCTTCGCACCGGCCACCGCGGCCGCACGACCACGGTGAGATCGGGAGACAGGGAGACGAGGCCCACCGCGCCACCCCGCGGTCCGACGCGGGCCTCGTGCGGCCCGAGCCACTGCACGTCGAGCGCGTCCTCCATCCGCCGCAGCGTCGCCGCCTCGGCCGGGGTCAGGCGGACGGTCTCCCCTTGCCCCCACTCCCGGAGCTCGACCACCCTGGGAGTCATGCGTTCAGGAACACCTCACGCAGCCTCTCGACCTCGTCGGGCCGGGCGTAGAGATGCTCGGCGAGCACCGGGCAGAGCTGCCACTCCCACACGGGTTCGAACCCCTCCTGCGCGATCCGACGGTCCATGAGGTACGTATGGCCTACCAGTCGGTGCGCATCGAGCAGTACCCGGAGTGCGTCGTTCAGCGCGACGAGCTTCCGGGCGGCCTTCTCCCCTGTGACGGCGTCGCCCTGCCGCTCCCACCAGCGGCGGAGGAGTTCGGGATCCGGATCGAAACGGATCTCCAGGAATCGACGGCGGAGCGCCGCGTCCACGATCGCGATCGAGCGGTCCGCGGTGTTCATCGTGCCGACGATGAGCAGCTTCTCTGGGATCCAGAACTCCTCCCCCGAGTACGGGAGGCGGATCGCCCCGTCCTTTCCACGGTACTCGACGCAGTACAGGACCTCGCCGAGGACCCGCGGCAGGTTGGCGCGGTTGATCTCGTCGATGATGAGGACGAACTGGGCCTCTGGGTCGGCTGTTGCCTCCTGGCACAGCGCCTTGAGGGCGCCGGGGACGATCTCGTAGCGCACGCCACCGCCCTCCCCGATCCGGGGCCGGATCCCCTCCATGAAGTCCTCGTAGCCGTAGGTAGGGTGGAACTGCACGACTTCGATGTGCTCCTCGTCCACGGCCAGTGCCTCCGCCAGCTTCCGCGCCACGAACGTCTTCCCCGTTCCCGGCGGGCCGGAGAACAAGAGCGGTTTGCCCCGGGAGGCGGTGTTGAGAAGGCGTTTGGCCCGTTCTGGAGGCCAGAGAAGGGCCTTCGCCAGGCGCTCTGAAGAGGGTCGGCCGCCATTGGGATGAGGCTCGCGTCCTGTTAGGAGGTACAGGAAGCTCTGGGCATCGATCATGTCTCGAGCCGGTACTCCGCGCTCGCTTAGCGCCTGGAGGGTGTTCTGGACAAGCGAGCAGACCTCCGCATACCGGCGGCCACCGCCGGCGCTGGGCCAACGCACGCCGAGCTCTTCCAGCCCTCGTTGCAGACTGCCGGCATGGTAGAACGTGTACTGCTTCGGGTCATAGGCTCCGAGAATCAGTCCGACGAACTGGAGAGAGGGTTGTCTCACCTTCCACCCCGGCTCGAACCCGCCCCCATCCCGCAGATGGACCTGGATCTGCTCCATCTCCTCTCGGAAGCGGTCCACCCGCTCGCTCAGCGAGGGGTCCTCGGCGACGAGGGCACGGAACGCCGACCTGAGCTCCTCGCCAAGCCCCGTGTCCACGGCTCGGGGAATCCATGTGAAGTGGGGCAGGCCCCACCTCCCCCCTGTGAGGTTGGCGATGGCACCGAGGAGATCGAGACCCGAGTTGTCCAACCTGCGCCGCACTTCGGCTGCCGTCCCTTCATCCAGGCCAAGTTCCTCGGGCTCAAGTTCTCCCCGGAAGAACCTGGCAAGCAGGTCGGGAAAGCTCGGAGCGTCGAGCGATGCTTTCGACAGGAGAGCGCTCACAAGGAGGTGGACCGCCACCTTGTAGTCACGCTCCCGACGTGCGTACTCGGGTGTCGAGAGGAATCTCGTGAACCACTCAGCATCCTCGGGCTCGATCACCGGCAGCCCCTCGTCGCTCTCTGTAAGCAGCGAGAACAGCAAGTCCAAGGTCCAGAGGTCAGTTCCGAGGCTGTCACGAAGGCGGACGATGACCCCATTGACCCGCTCGTAGATCTGCCCCTTGCTGGCGCCCCGGGGCGCAGCCGGCCAAACCCCCAGCCGCTTAAGCGCAACCTCGGATCGTCCGTTCCAGACCCCATAACGGTCCGGGTAGGCCACCAGCAGGATCGCACTGGCGATGCCCGGTCCCAGTCCGCGGACGGACTGCAGCGCCTGGGCGAACCGTGGTGCCAGGGGTTGGCCTTCGTCCACAAGGAGGGCGAGCCCGCGGCGGAGGGCCTCCATGTCCGCGGTGAGGTTCGAAGCCATCCGATGAAGCCCGCCCCAGTGCTGGTTGTTCTCGAAGCGCAGGAACGACACAAACTCCTCCGCCGTGATCCGCTGCACCCCCTCCGGCCGGAACATCAGCCCGTACCTTCCCAGGACACGCTCCTTGGCCACCAGCGTTGGATCCGCTGGGTCCAAGGCGCTCAGCATCTCACGCAGCTTCGCCACCGCGCTTTCGTAGTCCGCGTTCACGTGTCTCCTCCTCCGGCCCGCCAGTCCCGTTCATCTGGAGCCTCGCCGCCCTTGCGCGAGCATTCACCCGGGGTGTTCCCGACTTGAGCCTCAAGCCACCTGTTTCCCTCCGGCCTCTTTGCTCCGTCCCCCTCGGATTCCTCCACAGAACTACGGACCCGGGCGAACAGGCGGTCGAGGCCCTCTACGAAACGGTCCACGCCGTCCGTCGAAAGCGTGAGGCGCTTGTTCCGGCCGAGCTCCCTGGTCACCTCCTCCTCGGTCAGCGGTGGGAAGAACTCGGCGAACGCCTCGGGAGCAAGCCAGCCCCGCAGCTCCCCTGCTCTTGTTGGGCGGGTCTCGATTGTGTAGAGCATCCGCGAGCGGTTGGCCTGCGGCGTGATCATGAGGGACCTCTTCCACGGTCGCAGGTAGAGGCCATGGCGCCTGGCCGCGTCGGTCAGTCTGCGGAACTCCATCCCCATTCCGTTGACCTCGGCGTCTGCCAGAAGCTCCTCCACGGACCGCGCCGTCCACTTGCGCGGTCCCGTCACCGGTGTCTCCACCTCCGAGAGCTCCCGAACGAGCACCCGTTGGCCACTCCCGAGTTCGTAGGCCTCGAACGTGACCGCCTTGATGGCAACCCCGTATCGCCGCGCCAGAAACCCCGCGACCCTGTCCAGGCTTGGGTCCCGACTCAAGCCGACCACGCACACGCGGAGTTCCCACTCGCCTTCCTCGTCCTCCTCAAGGAGCTCCTCAACGGTTTCCCCCTCGGGTTTCCCCCTCGTCCTTCCCGGGCTCACCGAGGTAGTCCCTGACCTTGTCTCGGAGCTCTTCGGCCGACATGGTGGCGATACACGATGCGTAGTCGAGGGCTTGCGCGAGGGTGTCCCGGTACAGCCGGTCCCGCTTGATCTCGATCAGGATCCACCGGCCCTGGGGGTCCACGGCCAGGAGGTCAACGACCCCACCCTCCGTCTGCACCTGTCGACCAACGATGCGCAGTCCCGTCTCGACGAGGTCTGGATCCGCCTCAATCCACGACTCGAGCCGCTTCTCGAAGTCGATCGCCGCAGGCTGGACCCGCTCCGGCCCGGCCTCTCCTATCCGCCACACTCCCAGCTGGCCCATGCCATCGCCTCCTCCATCCAAGGAACGAAATCCTACACCTAACCCAACCTGCCCAGTGCAACCTGCGCGTTGCCCTTGACAGAGGCCCGGCAAGTCCTACAATAAAGGCGTCCTCTACTCATAGAAGGGGATTCGCCAAGGTCTCGGCCGCTGAACCGCAATCAGCGGCCACGTTGTTTCATGTCCACCTCGGGTTGGCACACATCTTCTTGAGAGCTGAGTCGCTGTCGACAACATAGGCCGTGATAAACCTCGCTCTGTTCTGGCGCTTGGGGTGCATCTGGATGATCACCGCGTAGCGTTCGGTGGGGTCAAGAGCGATTCGACGAACCTTGCCAGCATTCATGACCCGCTTGTACAGCTCCGCGTTCGGATCGAGCAGGAGGGCTCGAATCCAGGGCATCCGCTCAGCTCGCTGCCGGTCGAACACGGCCTTGTCCTTCGTCTGGCGGGAGCTGTCGCGGAAGAACGCGTGGTCAAACGTCTCGGGGAAGAACCCCACCCAGATTCCATCGAACGTCACAACTCCTGTCTGGCAATACGTCTCCTTGTAGTGGTGTCGGTAGTCATCGCTGGTTGGCAGGTCCAGGTAGGGAGGGAGGCTCATCGAACTCAAGGAGCGCGTGGTCGGAACACGAACACGTTGAACTTCGCCTCAGATCTTGTCGTTGGCCCAATAGGCCGTCCCAGACGTTGCTCGATGGCCTGCACCAGCTCCAGGCGTGCCGCGCTTTCAGTATGGCCGTGCAGCTTGCACCCCGTGGCTCCGAGCAGAACGTCGACAAGCTGCAGGAACCCAACCTGGCGCGACGGCAGGGCCTGCACAACGATGTTCTTGCAGTCAGGTCGAGCTGTGCGCAACACCTGTTCGAGTACCCTTAGACGGTTGGGTAGCCGGTTGGTTCTGCGGTCCACAAAGATGCGATGCTCGCATCCGTCCTCCAGCCAATGCACAAGCAGCTGGTAGTAGAACTTGTAGAACATGAGCTCGCCGTCGCCTTTGTGGAACCTCTGTGCATCCAAGTCTCGGGCGGGCAGGGCAATGCAACGGAAGGCCATGTCCTCATCGAAGAACACGTTGATGACGTCCTTGTAGAAGTCGAGGCGCGATGGACTGACCCGGTTCCACTTGAACTCCGCCCACACGTTATGCTGTGCGCGGACGCGTTTGATGCGCTCCTTGATCTGATCTCGATGCTCTCTTCTGAGCCACAGCCCGCCGATGAGAACGTAGGCGGGGCCAGAGGGTGGCGGAGTGCGCAGGTACTCGGGACGGCTCTCGTCACAGTAGATCTCAATGCGTCCGCCGAGTTCACCGAGGCGTGTGCTACCGGGAGATGCATTCCACTGGTCGTGGTACTCTGTCACCCGTCCTCCTGGGCTGCAGCGATCCGCTCCCATGCCTCTAGCACCAACCGGCGGGTGCGGTAGTGGCCGAACTGTCTGGTCTCCTTGTCTTTGAGCACGCGGAACGTCTCGCCGGGGAAGTCGGAGGCGGCGGCGCAAGTTCGGCGATCCCCCTCCGACTGAAACGGCAGCAGGAGGCTGGCCCCCTCATCTTGGCCCCTTCCCACTGAGGGCGAGGGAGATGCCGGGACTAAGCTCTCGGGCTGAGCCTTGGCCCACAACTCGAGCGGAGCGTCGAAGTCGATCGCCGCAGGCTGGACCCGCTCCGGCCCGCCCTCTCCTATCCGCCAGACTCCCAGCTGGCTCATGCCATCGCCTCCTCCGATGAACGAAACAAGATACGACCCTAGCTACTTGCCACACCACATCCGCGCCGGTCCGGATGCTCCGGCGCTAGCGTCGGCTCGTCCAACCCCGTTCGAGTGTACCGATCGCTTGGATTCGGCCGGTTCTGCTCCTCCGCCTACGGGAAGTAGCTGTTCTTGCACACTCAGACCGGATTAAGCCCCGCGAGCGCCTCGACCTCCGCAAGGAAGATGGCGGCATCATCGGGCCCCAACCCCAGCTGCCTGAGGCACGCGCGCTCGACCAGCGCTGTGTGGGCAAGCGCTGGGAGTGTCGGGACATCGTTGACGAAGACAGTGCTATGTCGGTCTATGCCATCGGTCCCCCACGCCGATGGCGCAACCCGGACGACGGGGATGCCAGACCGACCATACGGCTCGCGCTTGCTCTCACCCCTACTCCGCCCGGTCCTCGACCATTTTCCTCCTTGTTCCTCTCGGTGCGTTGCCCTGTCCGTCGGTCTTGCCTTTCCTCACAAGCGCTGCAAGGTCTGGATCGGAATTAGGCTGAGGTGGGGGTAGCTTGCTGTCTCGCTTCTTCTTTGCCATAGGGTCACCTCCTTCTGTCTCAGCAGTCTACAACAATGGGACTATGACCAGCCTCCCCAAGGCCAATATGCCTATACCTATGATCAGAAGCCACAAGGCCCAACAAAGGCGCCTTGACTTCACCTGGAGAACTTCTTTGTTGAACTCCCAGGCATCACCCAGGTTGCCACATATTGCCCGCATGGCGGACTCTGTAGGCGCATCGATGTATTTGTGAACTAGATTCTTGACGTCTGGATCAAAGCGCTCGGTCATCGGTACGATGCTTAGAATAGACAGGACCATGCTTGCGAGGAGGGCAGCAGTACCTGTATAGGTGAACAGAAGACCCAACGCTGCTCCTCCGGAGGCTGGCGACCCCTCAAGGGAGAACAACACCGCAAGAGCGGTGAGCCCAAGAAGGACACCGGTCTTGGTATCGAGTGCGTCAACCGCGGCCCCTAGGCGCTTCAGCTGCTCGAGCGCGACGTTCGCTACGTACTGGACAGCTCTGTCTTCGCTATCGTGCACTTGGTCCCTGTTTTTCTCGTGTTGCGTCACCACCCCTCCCATCTAGACCTCTACGGCCGAAACTCCGACCCTTTCAGCCCAGGCTCGTACCGCTTCTCGAACTTTGGTGATGGCCTCTTCTTCAGTCTCGCCCCAAAACTCGTACGCAGGTGGGTCTTCTGCGAACTCCCTCTCGTGGAGCTTGGACTGGAAAACGGGACGAGCTGCAAACTTGAAGCGTCCCAGAGGCCTCATTGGTTCGGACTCGATCAGGTACCACACTTCATCTGGCACAGGTACCTCCTTTCGATGACTCGACAATGAACTCTTCTCAGATCTATTGGGAGGTGTGGGTCCCCCTTCTGCCTTCTAAGGGAGGTCATCATCGGGCCTCCTTGCCCTCCGCCCAGGACTGGAGCACCAACTGGCGGGTGCGGTAGTGGCCGAACTGCCTAATTTTCTTCTCTTTGAGCGCCCGGAAGGTTTCGCCGGGGAAGTCGGAGGCGGCAACAAGAACCGGTGTAGCGGCGGCTGGTCTCGTGCGCCTCGGCGGCATGGGGACGCTCACTCCTCCTCGAAGCCGGCGGAGCGGAACTTGAGCGTTACCGCGTTCTCGGTGACCGTCCGCACGACGTTCTCCGGCGCACCATCGGGGATCACGGCCTCGATCTCCAGCGTCACCGTCACCTCGGCCCCCGGCAGCCCCACCAGGTGCGCCACAATCTCCTCCGCAACCTGGCTTGCGTCCCGACCCGCACGCGTGGTGTTCAGGACCACGCTCCCGTGAAAGCGCTTTGGCCGGCGAGGCTTCTTCTCCTCGGGGGCTCTCCCCGGACCTTCGGGTTGCCGCCCGCCCCCTTTCGCTGGCCCGGTCGGCGTTGTCACAGTCTGCATCCCCTCCGCTGCGAGCTGTCGCCGCGCTACGTCGGGCTTTACCACGAGGCCTTGGTCATCTTCCGTGACCCGGACCTGGGTTCCGGCCTTCAACCCCTGGTACCGCCCTGCTCCCTCGTCGTACGCCGCGGCGTAGGCGAACCCGTCGTTCTCCCACGTGAGCTGCCCCACGCCGTCGGACACGGCCGCCGCGAGCACCGCCGGGCTCTTCAGCCGCGGCAGGTACACATACCGTGCGAAGTCCTCGACGAGCTGGCGCACCTCCACGTGGTCCCCTCGCCACAGCGGCACGCGATCGAGCGCCATCCGCAATCGAACGCCGCCAAGGCTCGTCAGGAGAAGCTCCTGTCTTGCGAGCTTCCTCCCTACCCGCACGGCGAGGCCCTCGCTTCCCTGGAGGGGGATCTCGGTCCACGTGACCGGCTCCTCGGGGCTCCCCTGGACGGGGACGAGTGCCCACCGGTACACCTCGGGGAGCCTGGCGTCCACGGTGGCCTCCTCTCCCCGTCGCCGCTCCTCGGCGTTGCGCACCTGGAAGGGCGAGAGATCGAGCGCGTCCTTGTCCCGGAGAATGGAGTCCCAGGCCAAGTACCGTCGCACCGCAGCGTCGAGGTCCTGCAGCTGCGATCGGTCCGGGGCGAGGAACACGAGGGCGTTGCGGTAGATCCGCGGTGCGTTGCCCCGTGTCTCCAGGATCTGTCGCGCCGCCGCCAGCGCGGGGCTCTCCTCTCCCTTGGCGTGTGGAGACGAGATCCCCAGCACGACGAGGCGAGCATCGGGGTCATCCGGGATGTCCGCGCTCGATTGGGGGAAGGGATGGACGCGCGCGAAGTCTCCGGCCTGCCGGACTTCCCTCCGCACGCGGTTCTCGATCTCCTTGGCCACCTTCTCCGGCTCGCGCAGGAGCTGCTCGGCCCGGTCGTCGGCGAGCTTCGCCACCGTGGGCTGGGTGGTGTACCAGTACCGGTTCCCATCCTGGTAGAGGTACGTCGCGTCACCGGCGAGCCTCCGCAGGGCATCCCCGAACACCGCCACCGGCTCCCCGGGCATCACGCACCCGAGGTGCACGCGCCGATCCTCGATCCCCTGGTGCGCTGCCTTCTGGATCGGAGCCGACCCGAGGAAGATCGTCCGCGCCACGCGGCGCGACGCGGCGTACTTGCCGAGGTTCGACGCCTCACCGTCCAGTCGCACCGGAAGCGAGTTCGGCCCGTCCACGTCCTTCTCGATGACCGGGGCCCAGTTGTCGGGGAGGTAGCGCGTGAGCTCGAACTGCACCCGCGGCTCGTCGAGGGGGATCGTGGAGGGGAGGATGAGCGGGCTCTTGTCGCCGCGTTCCCACAGGCAGTGGATCACGGCCGCCATCAGCCGCAGCACCCCGCGCGTTCGCTGGAACTTGAGGAGCGTCGACCAGTCGGTGTACAGGCGGTCGAAGATCTCGGGGTGGATCGGGTACGCGGCCTTGATCCGCCTCTCGTAGTCAGCCTCGCCACACTCCGAGGGGAAGTCGCCCCTGTTGCGGCGGTAGAGCTCGGCGAACGCCCGGGCGGTCACGTCCCGCGCCTTGAACGCAGCGGGATCGGCTAGGGAATCGAACAGACGCCTGCGGACGATCTCGAAGCTCTCCTCGGCCGACGCGGGCCGCCACGACGACTCGACCCGCCCGATCACGTTCCGCAGCCGCTCTAGAGCCTCGCGGCCGCGCAGGCCGCCCACCTCGACATCCTCAGCTTGGGCATGGGGCGAGGATGCGCCCTCCGACGCAGGCAGGCTCACCACCACCAAGCACTGGGGGACCGCCTTCGCCGACTCGGTGAGGGCCTGGGCGAACGTGAACTGGGTTTCGAAGCTGCCCCCGGGGAGGTCCGCGCCATCGTGGAGCTGGCGGGCGTAGGCCACCCACTCGTCGATGAGGATCAGGCACGGGCCATAGTCGCGCAGGAGCTCCCGTAGCCGGTCGCCGGGGTTCGTGGCCCGCTCGTCGTCGGCGCGGATCCGGTCGAACGCCTTCCGTGCCTCCTTCGCTCCGCCCTTGGCGTGGCCGAGCTGCCAGGCGAGCTCTCCCCATAGGGTGTGGACCTCAGTTCCATCTGGTTTTTTCGTGGGGTTCCCCGGCGAGAGGCGGTTGCCCACGAGGACCACCCGGTGGACCTCGGGGAGCTTCTCCACCCCAGCCTCCGCCAGGAGTTCCTCTACCCCAGGCAGTTCGTTCGGCGCCGCACCGGAGAACAGGTGATACAGGGCGAGGAGCGAGTGGGTCTTGCCGCCACCGAAGTTCGTCTGGAGCTGAACCACGGGGTCGCCCCCCGTGCCGGCGAGGCGCTCCGCCGCCCGCACGAGGAGCGTTCGCAGGCTGTCCGTGAGGTACGTGCGACGGAAGAAGGCCACCGGGTCCCGGTACTCGTCGCTTCCCTCGCCGAGGTAAACCTGCCACAGGTCGGCGGCGAACTCCGCCTCCTGGTAGCGGCCGCTCGCCACGTCGGGGTGTGGCGAGATGATGTCGCGCCACGGCGTGAGGGCGCCTGTGGCCACTGCCTCGACGAGCGATCCTCCCACGCGCCGCCGCTCGCCCCGCACCTCCTCGTCGAACTGCTGGCGCAGGAGCTGGCGCTTCATCTTCGCCACCTCCGCAGCCTCGGGGGCGGACACCGCGGTGAGCAGCCGCTCCACCGAGTCGAGCGCCCGGTAGGCGTCGTCGCCGGAGAACGTCTCCTGGTGCGCCCAGCGTTTGCGGACCTCCCGCAGCTCGGAGACGATGCTCCGCTCCGCGTACCCCAGGGTCTTCTTGAACGCCGCGTTCCAACCCTCCCACATCAGCTTGAGGAGCGCTGCGGCGTCCCACTCGGCGAGGGGCTTGCCGGTTGCGAGGCGCTCGTCCGCCGACAGCTTCTCCACGAGCCGTTTTGCCTCCTCCTCGGAGATCGTCCGGATCTCGCGTTCGATGAACGGCGCGAGCCCCTTCTTGAGGAGCTCTAGCGCCCTGCCCACCCGCTCATGGTTCGTGATCGCCACGCGCTATACCTCCTCTTCGCTGAACATCGTGCGGGTCTCCGCCCGTTCGCCAGAGCCCGTCCGTGCCAGGCGGAGGATCTCCGGCCAGCTCTGGACGAGGGCGTTGTAGGCGGGCGTCCTCCCGATGCGTTCATGATTGGTCACGGACATGATTCAGTCCTCCGGTTCAGCAGAGAAGCCAAGGTCCTTTTGGGAGGTCCTGTGCTCCCCGGCAAGCCGGGCCACCTCCGGCCAGCCCAGGACAAGTGCATTGTAGGCCTGCGCGTCCTGGGAGCGCCCCTTCTTCTCGGCCAGGTCGAACAACCGGTAGGCCAGGTCGCGCGCAAGCTCGCCCCTCGCCCCGAGCTTCCGCAATAGTTCCGCCGTGGCCACATCCCCCGCCTTCTCATCGTAATAGATCCGGACGAGGTGGTGCGTGGCCTCCCAGACCGGAAGCCGCCGATCCTTATCCGGGTTCCAGTCCCCGGGCAGCTCGGCGGGCCGGAGCAGGCGTACCTTGCCGCCTCTGGAAGCCACGATGCCGGCCTCCACCAGAGCGCTCACGCTCGTCACCTTGGCCTTGGAGAGAAGCTCGGCCTGGCCGAACTCACCCTCCTCGAAGCCGTGCTGCTCGTACCAGGCGATGGCCCAGCGGGTGTCGGCGTCGAACTCGTCCTCCTGCTCGGAGAGCACTTCGGTCAAGGTCTGGTTGATGAGGGCCAGGGCCGTGCGCACGCTCATGGGCCGGCCGCTCGCCTCCAGAATCCGGCGGTACTTCGAGTAGATCGCCATCCCCGGACCGATGGCGGCCTGGGCGAAGTCCACGGGCGCGATGTTGCCCTGCTGCAGGCGCCGGAGCGCCGCCGGCAGCTCCCCCTTGAGCTCGGCCACAAAGGCGCGGCGGTCGGTCTGAGGGGCGTCCTCGGGCCGGGGGCGGCAGGCCAGCACGATGTATGAGGCCAGGGCATTGGCGCCCATCGCGTTCTGCCGCCACTTCTGGGCCGAGCGCACGGGCCAGGTGGCGGTGATCTGAAAGCCCGTCTCGATGAGGGCGTTGAGCATGGTCTCCCAGCCGGTGGTCCGGTCCAGCCGGTGGCCCTTCCCGCCGCCGCTCCCCTCTTCCTCGTCGGCGCCGCTCTCCTCGTCGTCCTGCTTGAAGGCGTAGTACACGGTGAGGGGAAAGCGCGGGTCCATCTTTTCGCGCAGCACAGCAAAAGCACGGCGGAAGCCCTGCTCGAAGTGCTCCCTGGCCTTGTGTCGGTCGCCGCCGAAGCGCTCGGGGGCTGCCACCAGCTCCGGGGCTTTGGGGACCAGGATGGTTCCGAAGAGGTCAGGGTACAGCTCGCCGACGGTGCGCCTGAGCCAGACGTAGAAGAAGTCCGAGAGGGCGGCATAGCCGATGTTGTCGTAGTAAGGGGGATCTGTGGAGACGAGGACGTTCCCGAGGCCGTCCCAGGAGCTTGCCGCGTCGATGGGGCGGGCGTGGCCTTGATGCGACACAGCGAACGAGTCGATGCACTTGCCCGTACGCTCGACACATGTGGACCATCCGCCAACTACATCACCCAAGACATTCACCTCGGCAAAGTCCCACACCATCGGGATGGCTTGGCGCTTGAAAAGATTCCGCGCGACCTGGTCCGAGTGGTTCCAAGTGCACAGAATGTTTCCGAGATCGGCGGCTCGATCAAGATTCAGGGCCAGGAAGGTGGTGACGGCGCGGGCGTAGTCCTCAACTTCTGCCGGCGAGAGCCCGGCACGCTCGGCATCCCGCCGCACCTCGGCCCGCACCTCTCGGATCAGCTCCGAAAGCGTCACCAGCGCCGTGAGCTGCCGGGGGGTGAAGAGATCGCCGAAGGTTCTCAGGCCGTAAGGCGGTGTCCAAAGCGCACGTGGGTCGTGCGCAATTGTCTCTTCCGGCCTCCACGCCGGCGCCGCCTGTCGGGCAACCACCTCGTGCTCCTCCGTCGCTGGAAGGTAAATTCTCCCCCGGCCCGTGTCGGCCACGATGGCCGTAAGCCGCGTCTGGAGCCGCCCCGCCCTGCCCTGCGCCTTGATGTAATCGTCGCCGATGGGATCGCCCGTCAAGAGACAGCGGAAGGTCGCCCGGCCGGTCTTGGTGCCCGCCTTGACCGCCTCACGGTCCCCCGGCGCCCCGGTGCGCACGACGAAGCGCCACGTTCCGGCCGTCCGGTCCACGACGGGTTCCAGGTACGCCTCGCTGCCCTTCTTGCTCGAAAGCCAGAAGGTGCTCATGAGCGGCACGTGCGCCCCGCGGGCCGCGGGGTTCGGGCTCGGCACCGTACGCGCCCAGAGCCAGGCAATCACGGGCAGTGCCTTGCCAACATAGGGCTCGAGGTGCGGATGCTCGGCGGCCATCTCCGCCGTGACCCTGACCGTCGGATACAGATGGCCGATTTTCTCGCGCGCCCGCTCGAGGATGACCCGGCCGTAATAGCGCACATCGGCAGCAAGCCCGCCCGCCCCGCGCCAGCCCGCCGTGCTGCCGATCCTGCTCCGGTCCTCCGGATTGACCGGCGGCCAGTCGGCCCAACGCGGCACGATCTCCAGGTACACCTTGTTCAGCAGCACCGCCACCGGGTTGAGGTCGCCGGCGTACGCCTCCATCCCCAGGCGCGCAGCTTCGAGCGGGATGGAGCCGCCGCCCGCGAAAGGATCGAGCACAGGAGGGAGCTTGCCGTCGCAGTACTTGAGCATCTCCGCCCGCGCCTCGGCGTATATCTCGGGGTGTTTGTGGAGCTGCCTCTGCATGAGGTCGCGGATGATGCCGAAGAGCCGCTCCCGCTCGCGCTCCTGGGCTTCGTCGGTGGGGAAGCGCTCGGGATGAGCCGACGGATCGTCCACCACCGAGGCGAATAGCACCGCCCGGCTCACCGGCAACGGCAGCCGTGCCCACCAATGATGGATCCCCTTGGGATGCGCCCCGATCCCCGGCATCTTGTCGTAGGCCGAGGCGTCGTTGATCTCGGAGAGCGGCAACGCGACTTCAATCAGTTTCTTCTTGGCGATCATCGGCCCTCCCTCATCCAGCTCTTCCCAGCATCGGGGCCCGCACGCGCCGGGGACAATCCCGGTCGGGCCGTGCCGTCCTGGTCCACGGTGGTGCGAACTCGGAAGGAAGTCGGAACCTCTTCTCTTCCGAGTCGAAGGCGTGGTCCTTGGAAACGCGTTCCCCATTCCCCTCCGCACGTAGTCGTGCGTCCGCCCGCTGGGCGTGGACCCCGGCGAGGCGCCTCGGGTGGGGCGACCTCAGTCGGTCCCGTCAAAGAGCCCTCCGATGCCCCTGGAGCCGGGGGCGCTCGCCGCCAACACGGCGCGGAGGCACGCGATCGCCCCCGCCAGACTAGGGGATCGCCCCTCAGCAACCCTGGGCTGCCAGTGGTCGCGGGCGAAGCTCGCTAACCTCGACGCGTACGCCCGCCCCTCCCGCCGTCCGCTTCGCGGGTCCGGCACCAAGTCCTCACGTATCAAGCGCTTGCGAGACCGGCGCGCCAGATCGACCACGGTTGCCTTGGGATCGCGCAGGGTTTCCGGGTCGGCCGGTACCACTCTTTCGCTCACCCCCAGGAAGCGGGCGATGCCGGCCCGGTCGGCGAGCAGCCACGCCTCCACCTCGCGCACTGCTACGCGAAAGCAGAGAAAGGGCGCCCGGCGGGGAAGCCAAGCGGAGACAAGCCGAGGAGCACACGGTTCTTGGGTGTTCAGGTCGACCAACACCAACCACGGGGCTCGCTGCGCGGCCTTGTTCCACGCAGTGATCTTGCTCCGGAGGTACTCCTTCCCCTTTTCCCCGTACACCGTACCCGGCTGCCCGCCCACCCCCCGGATCAGCCGCTCGGCAACTGCGCGGTCCACCGAGCCCTCCACGGCGATGCTCACCGCTGTCATTGGTCAGCAAAGAGCGGAAGCTCCTCTACACCTTCTGGCTCCGTGCGCGGGAACACGGCGTCGGCAATGGAAAGACCGCCTTCCACCAGATCCCGAACTTCCTCGAAGCTGGAAGCCGGCCTCACGACTGTGCCCTCAGCTTCCGGAACCAAGAGCAGGACCTCGTGAAGGCCGATGCCGGGGTCGCTCAGCAGCTCAGAGGAGTGGGTGCTGACGATGAACTGCCGACCGGTCTGGCTGACCATCCGGCCAAACATCTGGGGGATCTGGCGCACGATCCCTGGGTGCAAGGAGAGCTCCGGCTCCTCCAGCAGGAGAGGTCCGGTCCCGTCAAGAAGCGCCCACAGCAGTCCCACGAGCCGCAGGGTTCCGTCGGAGAACTGCCGCTCATCCTGCCAGGCGCCCTGGGGGCGCCAGTGGACGTAGCGTCCCTTAAGGTGGTAGGTTCCCGTCTGGTCTGGCTCGAGTTGAATGTCCCTGAGTTGGGGGACCGCGGGCTTCAGAGCCCGCTCGATCCTCCGCAGCCGTTTTTCGCGTTCGCGCTTGGATGTTGTCGCCACTTGTTGGATGAAGTCCGCTCCGAACGGGTCTCCCGTTGGCCCCTGGTAGCGCTGTGGCTCACGGATGAGGTGAGGGACGACATGGAGATACCGGACCGAGGAGAGGAACTCTGCAAGGTCGCGGAACTCGCGGTTCATCGTCACCTGCTCGAGGTGGGTCTGGGAGAGGAGGGCGGGGTCGCCCTTGTCTGCGCCCGTCGGTCGCTGGACGATCTCCTCACCTTCGTGCTCAACGCGCTCGGTCACCACCCGAGCGCGGCCATTTCTCCCGCTGCTGAACGTGAGGCTGTACCTCCAGACCGACGTGCCGTCAACAGGTCCAACTCTCACGCTAACGGTGATGTCGGGCTCTCGCCGTGCCGCCAGACACCTGATCGGTCCCACCCCTCCGCGCAGGCGGACTGCTTCCTGAAGTCCTCCGCGGCTGACGATGTCGCGCAAAAACCGGAACGCATCCTGAAGGTTCGTCTTGCCAGAGGCGTTGGGCCCCACGAGAAACACCCGTTGCCCAAGGCCCACGTCAACAGCAGGGAAGTTCTTCCAGTTCTGCAGCGCCAGGCTTGTGAAGGTCCACGTCCCCCGACTCAACTGTCTGCCCTCCCCCGAGCCTTTCCCGCTCCGCATCATGATAGCACCCGCTGTCGATCGTGCCCAGGCATCCGGTCGCCCCGTATCCCCATTCGGTTCAGTGCGGACCTTCGGCCCGCTTGAGAAGCTCGGCAAAGTACAAGTTCACGCTCGCCCCGTTGAAGTCCACGGTCACGCCGCTGCGCTCGAACGGCCGCCGCACGTAGTGCACCCGGTGCTCACGCTCTCCGAAGAACTCGACGATCGCCAGGATGTAGTCGTCGGGCTTGTTCAGGCTCGTCAGGACCTCATTCTTCGTGACGGTGATCGTGTCAGCACCGGCAGCGCGGCCCTTGACCTCGATGAACCGGAGCCTTCCTGTCCGTGGGTCCTTGCTCTCGATGTCGTAGCCGAGCTTCTCGTCCTCCCGATCTACAGGAAGGAACCCGAGCTTGCGCTCGACCTCGATCACGATCGCCCGCGCTGCCGCGGCCACCTTCTGCCGATCTACCTCTTCTCGGTCGTCGACCATGGGCTTACCCGCGACCTTCGCCAGGAGCCCGAGGGGCACGACGAGCACCCCTCCCCCCACCACCGGCGGCAGGGCCGTAATCTGTTCCTCCCGCTTCAGCTCATCCATCCGTCGCTCGAGCCGGGCCTGCAGCTCGTCGGCCCGCCGGCGGGCCTCCTGCCAGTTCAGCCGTGCCCCCACCTTGCCGGCCTCCTCGTCGAGCTTGAGCTGGGCTGCCCGGTTGTCCCAGTGCAAGATCTCCTTCGCGAGCCGGTCCTTCACCTCGGCGCGCGTCTTCGCTACCCACGCCAGCCGTCGCTCCCGCACCTCCCGCAGGTGCTCGGGCACCACGGTGGCCACAGCATGTTCGATCACGCGGACCTCCAACCCCGCCTGAACCCATTCGCACTCCGGACTCGCAAGGATCGCGTCCACCCCGGGCTCGTCGGGGCGGAGGGGCCGGTAGTCGAGGTACGGAGCGTGGTAGAGGTGGCGCGCTTGGCCAGCCGCGTCGATCTCTACGTACAGGACGCGCCGGGAGATCACGCGGTGCTCGCCGCTCGGTAGGACGCTCCCATCCTGAATCGCGTGCTCGACGAAGAACAACGCCCGTGGGGTCGTCCCAAGGTCCGCTTCGTCCACCAGCACCGTCCCCCGCTTGAGAAGGTCCCGGTGGGCCTCCAGGGTGAGGTCCACCACCGCGTCCAACAAGGGATGCCCCGGGCACACGAACGCGGCCAGGGGTTGTCCCGGTGGCGCGATGAGTTCCTTCTCGAACGTGATCCTCTCGTACCGCGGCAGGATGGGATCGCCGATTCCGGTCTGCCGGTCGCGGCGGCGGATCGCGGCGGGGACATGGGTGATCTCGTACCGCCGCGGCTCCCGCTGTCGGGCCGACCCACCCAGGCGCCGGAGCGCTTCGAGGAAGAACGCCTCGACGTAGTGGGGCTGCAGCCGCCGCGCTTCGGCCCGCTCCATGTCCTCCCGGATCCGGCCCAGCCGTGCCGGGTCCATCACCTCGTGGGCAAGGGCCTTGTTCTCGACCAAACTCTGAACGTGCTCGGGGTCAAAAGCATCGGCGATCGCCTGGCTCAGCTTCGCCCGCACCTCGGGCCGCTCGCCGTAGCGAACAGCCTCGATGAGGAGGTCGCGCAGGGGACGTCCCTCGAACTGGAGCTTCCCGAGGACGTCGAACACCTGGCCCCCCAACCGCTGCCGCACCTGCTCGATCTTGTCGAGCAGGGTGCGATACACGTCTCCCTCGCGGGTCTCGACCGCGACGAGGTTCCACAGGTGGCAGACCTCGGTCTGGCCGATGCGGTGGATTCGACCGAAGCGCTGCTCGATCCGGTTCGGGTTCCATGGGAGGTCGTAGTTGACCATGAGGTGGGCGCGCTGGAGGTTGATCCCCTCGCCTGCGGCGTCGGTGGCCACGAGCACCTGAACCTGGGGGTCGTACAGGAAGGATTCCTGGGCCTTCCGACGTTCCTCCCGGCCCATTCCGCCGTGGATCGTCACCACCGCCTCGGGGCGCCCGAGGAGCGTGCTGATCCGTTGTTCGAGGTAAGCGAGGGTGTCGCGGTGCTCGGTGAAGACGAGGAGCTTCTGTCGGGGTGAGGCCACGGGCTTGGGCAGGGGGTCCTCGCTGTAGGCAGGGCGGGGCTCGCCCACCTGGGGGGCAAGGGCGGCGGGGGTGAAGATCTCCCCGAGCAGGCTCGCCAGCTCTCGCCACTTGCGGTCCTCGCCGCTCGCGCGCACGCGCAGCGCGAGCTCCTCGAGCCGCTTCAGGGTCTCGATTTCAACCTGCAGCTCGTCCAGTGTCCGCGCGGCCGTCGCGCGGTCGAGGATCTCCTCCTCCGCCTGGGCGACTTCGGTGTCGGGCGCGTCCTCGAGGTCCTCAAGGGTCTCGGCGTCCAGGGCTGGCGTGACGAGATTGGCTACGGACGCACCTCGCTGCAGGACCTCGAGCTCGCGGAGCTGGCGCTCGATCCTCTCCTTCCGTCGGCGAAGAGACTGGTAGATCGCCTCGGGTGAGGAGGCAAGCCGGCGTTGGAGAATCGTGAGGGCGAACCCGACCGTGCCGGCGCGGCGGTTGTCGGCGAGGGCCTCGGCGCGGTTGAACTCCTCGCGCACGTACTCCGTGACCTCCTTGTAGAGCTGCGCCTCCAGGTCTGATAGCCGGTACGGGACGGTGTACGCGATCCTCTCGGGGAACAGGGGCGTACCGTCGAACTTGACGAGCTTCTCCTTCACCATCCGGCGCATCAGGTCCGAGACGTCCACCTGGTGTACGCCATCGCGAAACCGCCCTTCGAACCGGTCGCCATCGAGGAGGGCCATGAACAGCTGGAACTCCTCTTCCTTTCCGTTGTGCGGGGTCGCGGTGAGGAGGAGAAAGTGCCGGGTCAACCTGGAGAGAAGCTGGCCCAGTTGATGGCGCTTCGTGTACTTGATCTCGCCGCCGAAAAACGTCGCCGACATCTTGTGCGCCTCGTCGACCACGATGAGGTCCCACCGACACTCCGGGGCAGCGAGCCTCGCCTGTACGTGCTCGTCGCGGGCGCACTTGTCGAGCCGGGCGATGACGAGTGGCGTCTCGGCGAACCAGTTGCCCGTCCGTGCGGCCTCCAGCTTGTCGTTCGTCATGATCTCGAACGGAAGATGGAACCGCTGGTACAGCTCGTCCTGCCACTGCTCGATGAGGCTGCCGGGGCAGACGATCAGACATCGCTCGATGTCACCACGGACGATCAGCTCCTTGATGAGAAGGCCGGCCATGATCGTCTTGCCGGCGCCCGGGTCGTCGGCGAGAAGGAACCGCAGCGGCTGCCGGGGGAGCATCGCCTCGTAGACCGCCGTGATCTGGTGGGGCAGGGGCTCGACAAGCGACGTGTGCACGGCAAGGAGAGGATCGAACAGGTGTGCAAGACGAATCCGGTACGCCTCGGCAGTCAGGCGGAACAGTGCCCCGTCCGCATCGAAGCTCCACGGCCGGCCCCGGGTGACGATCGACAGCCGTTCCTCGTCGCTCCGGAACAGGAGTTGCGAGGCCACACGGCCGGAGGGGTCCTTGAACGTGACCTCGACCGCCTCCGAGCCAAGCCACTGCGCCTGAACCACGGTGGCTGGGCTGTCAAGGATGAGCCCGTGGATCACCGCCCCCGGGTGCAGGTCCTCGAGCCGTGTCATCTCAGTTCCACCGCGGAGCTGAGCATCCGGTCCCTCCCCTTGAAGCTAACGGATTGTAGCCAAACACCTCGCAGAACCCCAACTCGTCGGAGGTTCCCGCACCAGAGTTGCGCTGGCATGGGCCCGGAGCGACGCCTGCGCGTCTGCTCATGCAGCGTGGGCCCGCCTCGGGTTCGGGGGCACGCGGCGCAGGTCCGGGGTGGCCGCGAGGTGCGGGGCTCGGATCCCTGCAGCGGGCTGTCCGACCTGGATCCCAGGGTGCGTGAGCACCCCTCCGGACTGCCTGCACCGTGAAACCAACAGGGCTTCGGCCCGGTATCATCTATGCGAGGTGGAGGCGACGATGACCACCCGTGAGCGTTGCCCAACCGCGCGTGCTTCACGACCAGCCCTGGCCTCTCTCTCGGAGGCGGACCGGCTGCGCCATCGGTTGGGGGCAGCGGCGGCTCCCAGAGGCACGGTGGCGGGGCGGGCCCTGGAAACGATGGACCCACCCGCGCCCGGGAGGAGGTGATGGCGGCATGACCGCGACCGCGCTTCGTGAGCGCAGCGTCGGCTCGACCGTGCGGCTCACCCGGGAAGACGAGGTCGAGCTCGCCAAGCGGATCGAGCGGGACGACAAGGCCGCGCGCGAGCAGCTGATCATGGCCAACCAGGGGCTCATCTGGCACGTCCTCCGCACGGAGTTCCGCGGGTTCATCTACCTCTGGGACGACCTGTTCCAGGAGGGGCAGGTCGGGCTCATCAAGGCGGTGGACCGGTTCGACTGGCGCAGGGGCTGCAAGTTCAGCTCGTACGCCGTGTGGTGGATCCGCCGCGAGATCCAGCTCGCCCTCGGTCGGTGGTGGACGGGGGCGGCCCGCATCCCGGAGTCGCGGCTGAAGGAGCTGCGGGCGTTCAACCTGGCGACCCAGAAGCTCGCGGACCGGCTGAGTCGCCCCCCGACTCCGGAGGAGATCGCGGGTGAACTGGGGGTCCCCCTCGACAACGTGTACGACCTCCTGAAGATGATGGTCGCTGGCCGCCGGCTCGTGTCGCTTGAGGCCCTGGAGGAGAGGGGCCGGAGCGTGATGCACCTCGTCGCGGACGAGAGCCTGCCCGATGCGGAGGAGGGCCTCGAACCGCGGCTTAGGCACAGCCTGCGGCGGGTGATCGGGGTGTCGCTGACCGAGAAACAGCGCCAGGTGATCTGCCTCCGCTACGGGCTCGACCTCGACGGTGAACCCCTCCGACCGCTCTCGCAGCGGGAGATCGCGCAGCAGATGGACATCACCCCCCAGGCGGTGTCGCGGATCGAGGAGCGGGCCCTGGCCCGGATCCGGGCGGAGATGGACCTCATCACGCAGTCCCTCCGCCGCATCGACTGACGCCCGGCGGGGCGCCGCCCGGTCCCTCGCTCCGTCCCACTCCCCGACCCCTGCCCCCGGGTTGACACGGCCTCGGGGAGGGGCTATATTGTTTTTGTAAAAGGTTTTTCAAAATGCGCGACGATACGGTCTTCGCGGTGCTTCGACAGTTGTGGACCCCCGACGGGGCAACCCGGCGGGAGATCGAGTCGGCGCTCAACCTCTCGCGGCCGACCGTGGACAAGGCCCTCGCCGAGCTCCTCGGCCGGGGGCTCGTCGCCCCGGTGGGGACGCGTGCCTGCCGGGGGGGGCGCCCGGCAACGGTGTTCCGCGTGAGCGCGAATGTTTGTTCGGTGGCCGGGGTCGACCTCGAGCTTCCCCAACTCGACTGTGTCCTCGCCGATCTGTGGGGGAATCCGCTCCACCGCCTCACCCTGTCGGTGGCGCCTGGGTCAGCTGACCCGATCGCGCTGCTGCGCGAGGTGGGCGAGAGGATCGCCGGCTGGCTGGAGAGCCTCGGTGCCACCTGCCCGCGGATCGGTGGAGTCGGGGTGGCCGTGCCGGCGTTCGTCACCGATGGTGTGGCGAGCTTCGCGGGGGCGACGATGCCCACTTGGCGAGGGGTGGCGATCGCAGGCATCCTGGAACGGGAGATCTCCGCGCCGATTCACGTCCACCACGACACGCACCTCATGGCCCTCGCCGAAGCGCGGGCCTGCCAGCTGGACGGGGAGGTGCTCCTCTACCTCGCCCTTCGGCCGGGCCTGTCGGGCGAGGTGCGATTCGGAGCGAGCCTCCTCCTGGGTGGCCGTCCGTATCGAGGGGGCCACGGCCACGGCGGTTCCCTGTTCCGGGCGTTCGTGGGGAGGGAGGAGCTGGACGGGCGCACGCCCGAGGACCGCGTCGTTCTCCTCGTGGACCGGGCAGTCGGGTTTCTCGTCCACGCCGTGACCCTCCTCGACCCGGAGCGGATCGTGATCCACGGGGGGCTGTTGGGGGACGAGGAGGAGGCGTTCGTCGCCGGATGCCGGCGGCGGCTCCGCGAGACCCTCGCTGGGGAGTTCCCCGCCCTGCAAGAAGTGGCCCGCGCGGTGGAGCGTGGTCCGGCCGCGGCCCTCGGCGCGGCCCTGTCGGTAGTCGAGCACCTGCGCGACAACCCCCAGCCGTTGTTCGCGCACCAAGGGGGTGAGAGCGGGAACAGAGTCGCAGGACAAACCGTGTCCAAGGCGCAACTGAGGAGAAAAGGAGGCGATACATCATGATGAAGCGCTGGCTTGTTGGTCTGTTGCTGGCGGGTCTTGTGGCGGGCCTCGCCCAAGGTGCAGTGACGATCATGGTCCTGTGGAGCGGCGACGAGTTGGCCGCGTTCCAGAAGGTGGTGGACGCGTTCCAGGCCAGGACGGGGATCGCGGTCCGGGTGGAGAGCGTGGGCCGCGACCTCCCGACGATCCTCGCCACCCGCGTGGCCGCTGGCAACCCCCCCGACCTCGCGGGGATGCCGAACCCTGGCCAGATGGCGGAGTTCGTGGCCCGCGGGGCGCTCATCCCGGTGGACGGTCTCGTCGACCTAACTCAGTTCCCGACGGCGTTCGTGGACCTGGCGACCGTGGGCGGAAAGGTCTACGGGATCTTCATCTCCGCTGACCTGAAGAGCCTCGTGTGGTACAACCCCGATGCCCTGTACGCGGAGGGGCTTGCCCCGGCGACCAGCTGGAACGAGCTCGTGTACATCACTCGAGAGCTTGCCAATCGCGGCAAAACGCCGTGGGCGGTGGGTTTCGAGTCGGGGGCGGCCTCGGGCTGGCCGGGCACGGACTGGATCGAGGACATCATGCTCCGCACCGCGGGGCCTGAGCTCTACGACAAGTGGGTGGCCCACGAGATCCCGTGGACCCACCCCGCGGTGAAGCGGGCGTTCGAGCTGTTTGGGTCCATCGTCCGCAACAACGCCTACGTGTACGGCGGGACCACCGGCGTCCTCTCCATCAACTTCGGCGACTCCCCGGCGGTGCTGTGGGACCCCGTCCCTGGGGCGTACCTCCACCGCCAGGCGACGTTCATCAAGAGCTTCATCGCCGGTGCCCACCCCCAGCTCGACCTCGATCAGGACGTGGGGTTCTTCGTGTTCCCGCCGATCGACCCCCAGTGGGGGACGCCGCTTCTCGGGGCGGGGGACCTCATCAGCGCGTTCCGCGACACGCCCGAGGTACGGGCGTTCCTCCAGTACCTCGCCTCGCCCGACGCCCAGGCGATCTGGTGCGGGGCGCTGGGGAAGCTCGCCACGAACGTGAACGTGGATCCGGGGATCTACCCTGATCGGCTCACGGCCCAGGCGGCGGAGATCCTGAAGGGCGCCGAGATCTTCCGGTTCGACGCCTCGGACCTGATGCCGGCTGCGGTGGGATCGGGCGCGTTCTGGAAGGGCGTGCTCGACTACGTGTCCGGCGTCCCGCTCGATCGGGTGCTCCAGGACATCGAGGCCGCGGCCCGAGCCGCTTACTGAGGCGGCTGTTCCGCACGCGCCGGGGCGGGGCTGCCCCCGCCCCGGCGTATACTCCTTTCCCAAGGAGACGGACATGAACATGGGACGAGCCCACTGGCTGTACCTCGCTCCCGCCCTCCTCCTTCTCGGGGTGTTCCTCGTCTACCCGAGCGCGGAGACGATCCGCCTCAGCTTCTACGGCCCGCGCTCGGACACGTTCGTGGGCGTCCAGAACTACGTCCGCGCCTTCACGTCTCGGCCGATGCTGATCGCGTTCCGCAACAACCTCCTGTGGCTAGGGGTGTTCACCCTGTTCACGGTCGGGATGGGTCTCGTCCTGGCCGTGCTCCTCGATCGGGTGCGCTACGAGGCGGTGATCAAGTCGGTGATCTTCCTTCCGATGGCCATCTCCTACGTGGCGGCGGGGGTGATCTGGCGGTTCGTGTACGCGTTCCGTCCGGCGGTGGCCCCCCAGATCGGCCTCCTCAACGCGATCGTGGTCGGGTTGGGGGGGCAGCCGGTGGGCTGGCTGATCCAACGGCCATGGGTGAACAACATCGCCCTCATCGTGGTTGGGGTGTGGGTGTGGACGGGGTTCTGCATGGTCATCATCTCCGCCGCGTACAAGGGGATCCCCAGGGAAATGCAGGAGGCAGCCCGCATCGACGGGGCCAACGAGTGGCAGGTGTTCCGGCACGTGACGATCCCGTTCCTCAAATCGACCCTCGCCGTGGTGACCACGACGATGATCGTGTTCGTGCTCAAGGTGTTTGACATCGTGTACATGATGACCAACGGCGCGTACGACACGGACGTGATCGCGAACCGGATGTACAACGAGATGTTCCAGTTCAGCAACTACGGGATGGCGAGCGCGATCGCGGTGATCCTGTTCCTGGCCATCGTCCCCTTCCTCGTCCTCAACGTGCGCCGGTTCCGGGTCCAGGAAGCGGTCCGATGAAACGAAAACTGCTGCTCAAGCGTCTGCCCGTGCACCTCATCGTCATCGCCCTCGCCGCGGTCTGGCTCGCCCCGTCGCTCGGTCTCCTCGTGAGCTCGTTCCGGCCCCGCCAAGACCTCCTCTCGTCGGGATGGTGGACGGCGGTCATCACCCCCAGCCAGTGGAGCCGGTTCACGACCGCCAACTACCGCGATGTTCTGACCCAGCAGGGGATGGGACGGGCCTTCCTCAACAGCTTCCTCATCACCGTCCCCACGACGCTGATCACCCTCACCATCGCTGCCCTCGCCGCGTACGCCCTGGCGTGGATGGAGTTCCGCGGACGGCAGGTCCTGCTCATGACCGTGATCGGGCTGATCGTGATCCCCCTCCAGATGACGCTCATTCCCGTCCTGCGGATGTTCAATGCCTTCCGCCTCTCCGGGACGTTTCCCGGGATCTGGCTGGCCCATGCGGGGTACGGTCTTCCCCTCATGATCTACCTCCTGCGCAACTTCTTCGGGGCCCTCCCCCGCGAGCTGTTCGAGTCCGCGTTCATCGACGGGGCGACCCCGTTCCGGGCGTTCGTCAAGCTGGTGCTTCCCCTCTCCGTCCCCGTGCTGGCCTCGGCGGCGATCTTCCAGTTCCTGTGGGTGTGGAACGACCTGTTGGTGGCGTTGGTGTACCTGGGGGGGTTCGAGGAGGTCGCGCCGCTCACGTTGAGGCTCTCGCTCCTCGTGGGGTCCCGCGGCCAGGACTGGCACCTCCTCACTGCGGCCGCGTTCGTGTCGATGATCGTCCCCATGATCGTGTTCCTGTCTCTGCAACGCTACTTCGTGCGCGGGATCCTCGCCGGGGCGATCAAGGGGTGACGGTGGAGCCCGAGCGGTGGGCACGGCTGCGGGAGGAAGGGAAGAGAGCGTTCGCGCGGCTGCGGACCGAGATCACGCTGGACGGACAGCGGTTCGATCTTGCCCACGCGGGGAAGAAGGGGGACCGCGTGCGGTTCGGGATCTTCCCCCGCGATCTCCTCGTCACAGGCCTGATCGGGGATGAAGTCCAGTTCCTCCACGAGACCGTCCGGTTCTGTGCTGCCACGATCGGCCGTCGGAAGGATCCGGCGAGTGGGGAGGAGCCGGGCCGGGTGCTCCACGAGTTCGATCCGTACACCGAGGATGGGCTCTCCACTCGGTACAACGCCTGCGAGACGAGCCAGCTCTTCCTCATCGGGGGGGCGCGGTGCCTCGCCGCGGGGATTGACCTCCGGGCGATCGGGGACGAGCTGCGGGCGGCCGGGGAGTACGTCCTCCGGCACATCGAGGACGACCTGTTCTGGGAGGACCCTCGCCACGCCGGGGCGGAGCGGTACCTTCTCCGGGCGACGTACTGGAAGGACTCGTTCCTCCCTGGGCGGCGGGAGCTGCGGTTCCCGGTGGCGTACGCCCTCGTCCAAGCCCAGACAGTGGCGGCCCTGCGCGCGCTGGGGAGGCTCTCCCAGGCCCTCGATCTCGGGTTCGACCCCGGGGCGCTTGAGACCCGGGCGCAAGCCGTGGCCGCCGCGCTGTGGGACGGGCTTTGGGATGCGGGTACGGACTACCTCGCCCTGGCCAGGGATGGGGAGGCGCTCGTCCCGGGGGTGAGCTCGGATGGGCTCCACCTCCTGGCCTACCTCCGGCCGGAGGACGTTCCCCCCGCCAGGCTCGACTCGATCCGGCGTCGGGCGAGCGAGCTTGCCACCCCGTACGGGTTCCGCACCTACGCCCCCGGCCAGCCGGACTACTCCCCCACCGGGTACCATCAGGGTGCGATCTGGCCCTACGAACAATGGTTCATCGCCCACGGAGCGGTGGTTCACGGGCTTGCGGATGTTCTGTTTGTGGCGGAGCGCGTGTGGGCCGCGCTCGAGGCTCTCGGGTTCGTCGAGTTGTTCTACTGGCAAGACGAGCTCCGCGGACCAGGGGTCGTCCCCGGCGAGGGGTGCGACCTCCAGCTGTGGTCGACCGTCGTGCCGGAGGGGTTCGTTCGGCTGCGCACCGGAGGTGAACGTGGGGCGCTGTAGCCCCGAGCACATGGATCTCTTGGGAATCGAGAAGTACATGAAGTACGTCGGGGAAGAACTGGTGGCGGCCGTGTTCGCGGCCGCGCGGCCGCTTTACGGGCTCCGGCTGTTGCACGTGAACGCCACGTTCCACGGGGGCGGGGTGGCGGGGATGCTTCACTCGCTCGTCCCGTTGATGAACGATGTGGGGATCAACGCGGACTGGGGCTTGCTGTACGGGGATCCGTCCCTGTTCCAGGTCACGAAGAAGCTCCACAACGCCCTCCAGGGCGAGGCGGTGTCCCTGTGCGAGGAGGACCTTGCCAACTATCTCCGCGTGAACGAGACCTTCACCCGCTACAGCCCCGTCGCCGACCACGACGTGATCATCGTCCACGACCCGCAGCCTCTGCCCATGATCCGCTACCAGCAACGGGAGAACCCGTGGGTGTGGCGGTGCCACATCGACATCTCCACCCCCCACGAGCCGGTGTGGGAGGTGCTGAAGCCGTTCATCCTCCGCTACGACGGGGTGGTCGTCTCGTCGGAGGCGTTCCGCAAGCCGGACCTTCCCGTGCAAACCCACATCATCGCCCCCGCCATCGACCCGTTGTCCGAGCTCAACCGCGATCTCTCTCCAGACGAGGTGGAGCGGAAGCTCGCTCAGTACTCCGTGCCCCGCGACAAGCCGATCCTCGTTCAGATCTCGCGGTTCGACAAGTGGAAGGACCCGCTGGGGGTCCTCGATGTCTTCCAGCGGATCCGCAAGAGCGTCGACTGCCGGCTGGTGATGATGGGGAACATGGCCACCGACGACCCGGAGGGCCCGGAGATCTTCGCCCGGGTCCTGAGCCAGGTCGAGGGGATGGACGATGTCCACCTGTTCACCCACACCGATGCCCTGTTCGTGAACGCGCTCCAGCGCGCGGCGGCGGTGGTCGTGCAGATGTCGCGCCGGGAGGGGTTCGGGCTCACCGTGTCCGAGGCCCTGTGGAAGGGAACGCCCGTGGTGGCCACGGACGTGGGGGGGATCCCGCTCCAGGTGGTCGACGGCCAAACGGGGTACCTCGTCCAGCCGGGGGACTACGAGCGAGCGGCGGAGCGGGCGGTGCAGATCGTCGAGGACCGGGAGCTGCGCGAGCGGTTGGGAGCGCAGGGACGGATGCACGTTCGCCAGAAGTTCCTCATGCCGCGGCTCCTCCTGGACTGGCTGCGAGTCTTGGGCGAGCTCGTCCGGTGAGGGAGAGATGGACCCGAGCGCAATCCGACCGGGCATCTTCTGGGTGGGGGTCAACGACCGCATCACGGACCTGTTCGAGGGGCAGTGGCCGCTCCCCCACGGGGTGAGCTACAACGCGTACCTCGTGGTCGGGGAGCGGGTAGCTCTCGTGGACGGGGTCAAGGCTCCGTTCGGGGAGGAATTGCTTCGGTGCGTCGCCGAGGTCGTACCGCCCGAGAGGATCGCTTACCTGATCGTGAACCATCTGGAGCCCGACCACTCGGGATCCCTTCCCCTCCTGCGGCGGGTCGCGCCTGGTGCCGAGGTCCTGGCCACGAAGGCCGCGCTGCCTCTTCTCGACGCGCTGTACGGGATCCGGGATCGGGTGCGGGCGGTGAGCGATGGGGAAACCCTCGACCTGGGTGGAAAGCGCCTCTCGTTCTACGCGATCCCGTTCGTCCACTGGCCGGAGACGATGGCCACCTACGAGGAGACGGAGCGGATCCTGTTCTCCTGCGACGCGTTCGGGGGGTTCGGGGCGCTCGACGGCGTCCTGTTCGATGACGAGGCCGATCTCGCCCACTACGAGGGGGAGGCGGTCCGCTACTACACAAACATCGTCGGCGCGGTGTCGAAGCCCGTGCTCCGGGCGATCGACAAGCTCGGGGGCCTCCCGATCGAGGTGATCGCCCCGTCCCACGGGCTCGTGTGGCGGCGGGACCCGCGGCGGATCGTCGACCTCTACGGCAGGTTGGCCCGGATGGAGGGGGAGCCGGCGGTGACCGTTCTCTACGGGTCGATGTACGACCACACGCGGGAGATGGCGGATGCGGTGGCCCGCGGCGTGACGGCGGCGGGCGTGCCGGTGCGGGTGGTGGACGCGGCCCGGGTCCACCCGAGCACCGTCCTCACCGAGGTGTGGCGCCGGAAGGGGCTGATCCTCGGGTCCCCGACGTACGATTCGGGGATCTTCCCCGCGGTCGAGCACGCGCTGCGGCTGGTCGTCTGCAAGAGGCTCGCGAACCGGGTCGTGGGCCTGTTCGGCTCGCTCGGGTGGCAGGGGGGAGCGGTGCGGAAGATGGCCGACGAGGTCGCTCCCTTGGGCTGGGACCTCGTGGACAAGGTGGAGTTCAAGGGCGCGCCGCGCGCCGACGACCTCGCCCGGGGGGACGAGCTCGGGCGGGCGGTGGCGGAACGGGTGAGGGGATAGCCGTGGCCAAGCGGTTGGCGGTGGTGGACGTCGAGCGGTGCGTGGACTGCCTTCTTTGCGCCCAGGCCTGCGCCCGGCGGTTCGGGGAGGGGGGTCTCGCCCGGTCGGCGATCGCCGTCCGCTCGGCGGGCGGGGTCGAGCGGGGGTTCGTCGTTGTCGTGTGCCGGGCGTGCGACGACCCACCGTGCCTCCACGCCTGCCCGGTGGGGGCGATCGAGAAGGGCCCGGTGGGGGTGAGGGTCGTCCTCGACCGGTGCATCGGGTGCAAGGCGTGTGTCGCGGCGTGCACGATCGGGGCCGTCCGATGGGACGAGGGGGGAGGGAAGCCCGTGATCTGCGTCCACTGCGGCCTGTGCGCGCGGTTCTGCCCGTACGGGGTCCTCGCCCTGGAGGAGGTGGAAGGTGGATAGGCTCCTCCCGCGGGTCCTCCGGGTGGACCTGACGCGAAAGCGGTCCTGGGTCGAGGAGCGACCGGATCTCTTCCGGGATCGGCTCGGCGGGACCGGGGCTGCGATCGAGCTCCTCCACGAGCTGTGCCCCGAGGGCGCGGACCCCCTGGGCCCGGAGAACCCGATCGTCTTCGCGGTGGGCGCGCTGTCGGCCCTCTACCCGCTCGCCTCGAAGACGGTCGCCCTGTTCAAGTCCCCCCACACCGGGAACCTCGGGGAGTCCCACTGCGGGGGACGGACCGCGTTCGCCCTCCGCCTGGCGGGCTACGGGGCGCTGGCCATCGAGGGCCGGAGCGATGTCCCGGTCTACCTCTCGATCCACGACGGCGGGGTTCGGTTCCGCGACGCGCGCACCCTGTGGGGGATGGGGTCCTCGGTCACGGTGGGCCGGATCCTGCGCGACGTGGAGCCGGGCTCGGGCCACCGCACGATCCTCCGCATCGGCCGGGCCGGGGAGCGGGGGGTGACCTACGCCGCGGCGATCGCCGAGACGTACCGCCACTTCGGCCGCCTCGGGCTGGGGGCGGTGCTGGGGAGCAAGAACCTGAAGGCGATCGTCGTCTCGGGGCAGGGGGCGATCCCCGTCGCCGAGATGGGCCGCTACCAGAAGCTGTACCGCGAGCTCCACGAGCGGGCGGTGCGCTCCGATCTCATGAAGAAGTACCACGAGCTGGGCACGGCCCAGAACGTGGGACCGCTGAACGAGATGGGGGCGCTCCCCGTGCGGAACCTCCAGGCGACGCGGTACCCCGAGGAGCCGGCGTTCTCCGGGGAGAGGCTCGCCCAAGGGTACCTCGGCCGGCGGCTCGCCTGCGCGGGGTGCCCGGTGGCGTGCATCCACCTCGCGGCGCTGCGCGAACCCCATCCCGAGGAACCCTACTTCTACAAGACGACGTTCGTGTCCTACGACCACGAGCCCCTGTACGCCCTGGGGGCGATGCTCGGGGTGGAGGAGGCCGCGGGCGTCCTGAAGCTGATCGACGCCGTGGGGCACGTGGGCCTCGACGCGATGACCGCCGGGGTGGTCCTCGCCTGGGCCACGGAGGCGTTCGACACGGGGCTGATCACGGAGCGCGAGACGGGGGGCGTCCGGCCGCGGTGGGGGGACGTCGCCGTCTACAGGGAGATGGTGCGCCGAATCGCGGACCGGGACTCGGAGTTCTACCGGGTCCTCGGGGAAGGGGTGCGGGCGGCGGCGGCGCGGTACGGGGGAGCGGAGTTCGCCCTCCACTTCGGGGGAAACGAGATGCCGGGGTACCACACCGGACCGGGTGCTCTCCTCACCTACCTCGCGGGGGCCCGCCACTCCCACCTCGACTCGGCCGGGTACGCCGTGGACCAGGACCTCCTCCGGCGGGGGGAGGAGCTCGCCCCGCCGGACCTCGCCCGGCGGCTCCTCGCCGAGGAGGCGCGGCGGCAGGTGTTGTCGTCCCTCGTGATCTGTTTCTTCGCCCGCGGGCTCTACGACTTCCCCACGATCGCGGCGTGCCTGGGAGCGCTCGGGGACGACTGGGACGAAGGGCGGCTCCGGAACCTGGGGGCGGAGGTCCTGCGGCGGAAGCACGCGTTCAAGGTCCGCGAGGGGTTCCGCCTCGCGACGCTCCCCATCCCCGAGCGGGCGATGACCACGCCCGCCCCGGGCGGGGCGGTGGACGAGGAGTACCTCCGCCAGGCGTTGGCGGAGATGGAGCGGTGGTTGGAGGGGAACGATGGGCTGGAAGGATAGGCTCAGACGGGAGTTCTTCGAGGCCGACCGGGAGTTCGTGGACACAATCCTTCCCGTGGGGTCAGTGGACCGGGCCGCGTTCGGCCTGCTTGCCGACGCCACGCGGTACGTGCTCGTGGAGGAGGCCGGCGAGGTCCACCTCCGGGCGGAGATCGCGGCCCAACGGGAGGTGTTGGCGTCGCTGGCGCGGGCCGGGGCAGCGGTGAAGGCCCCCGATGCCCAGGAGGCGGTGGCCCGGTTCGCCGCCCTGTGGGAAGCCAAGGCCCGCCACCGCGGGACGTGGGATGCGGCGGTGGCCCACGCCCGCCAGGGCGGAGAGGTCGAGCAGCGGCCCCGCGACGTGCCCGCCGCGCCCGGTGGATCGTTCTGGTCCAGGCTGTGGCGTCGCCGACCGCCGCGGGAGGGGGGGTGAGGTTGCCTTCGTTGCCGAGGGTTCCGTATGATCGTGAACGAAGGAGGGTGACATGAAAGGGAACGAGAAGATCATCGCTGCGCTCAACGAACGGCTGGCCGAGGAACTGGGGGCCACCGTCCAGTACATGCTCCACGCCGAAATGTGTGCCGACTGGGGCTACGGCAAGCTCCACGAGGTACTCGAGAAGCGCGGGATCACCGAGATGAGGCACTGGGAGAAGCTTGTGGAGAGGATCCTGTTCCTCGAGGGGAAACCCGTCGTGACGAAGCTCGGCCCGGTCAAGATCGGGGAGGACATCGTCAAGATCCATCGCTCGGACCTCCAGGCGGAGCACGACGCGGTGAAGGCGTACAACGAGACGATCCAGCTGGCCGCGAAGCTGGGGGACAACGCAACGAAGGTCCTCCTCGAGGGGATTCTCAAGGACGAGGAGGATCACGTGGACTGGATCGAGACGCAGCTCGGCCTCATCGAGCAGCTGGGTCTGGAGAACTACCTCACGGAGCAGGCGGGGTAGGGGGCCGGCCGACCCACGAAAAAACCGGGCTACCGCCCGGCAATGAGGTAAGTACGACAATCCTCCCCCGTTGTCAAGGGGGGGGCGGAGGGTTCGGGCTGAAGACGCCACAGTGGCCTGTGGAAGGAGATCAAGGAGGCGAGGATGGTCAAGGTGGGAGATCGGGCGCCGGCGTTCTCGTTGGTGGACACCGAGCGTCGGCCGGTCAAGCTCGATGACTTCGCGGGCAAATCGGTGGTGCTCGCGTTCTACCCCGGGGCGTTCACCAAGGTCTGCCAGAAGGAACTCTGCGCGTTTCGGGACATGCTCGCCAACCTCGAGGCGCTGAATGCGCAGGTTCTCGGGATCAGCGTGGACAGCCCGTGGGCGAACGGCGCGTTCGCTGCCGCCAATCGGATTCCGTTCCCCCTTCTCTCCGACTACACCCGGGCCGTGTCCCGCCAGTACGGGGGGGTGCACGAGGACTTCGCGGGGCTTCCGGGGTTCTCCGTCTCGAAGCGGGCGGTGTTCGTGGTGGATGGAGGGGGGGTCGTCCGTTACGCGTGGGTCAGCGACGACCCGGGGGTCGAGCCCCCCTACGCGGAGATCGAGGCCGCTCTGAGCGCGACTCAACGATGAGCACCGTGGTGAGGATCGCCGGGTCGGCCGGTCAGGGCGTGCAGACCCTGGGTGACATCCTCGCCCGCAGCGTCTTCCGCAGTGGGCTCTACCTGCACGGGGAGATGAGCTATCACTCCCGGATCCGGGGAGGTGAGAACACGTTCACCCTCCGGATCGGGGAGTCGCCGGTGCTGGCGACGGAGGCCCAAGCGGATCTCCTCGTGGCCCTCAACGAGGAGATGCTCGTCGTTCACCGGCCTGCGGTGCGCGAGGGCGGCGTGGTCTTCACGGACGAGGAGGTGGGGGAACCGGGCCACGGTGCGGTGCGCCTGCCGGCGGGGCGTCTCGCCCGGGATGAGCTCAAGCTCCCCATCGCGGCGGGGGTGATCCTCCTCGGGGCGGCAGCGAGGTTCCTGGGCCTCACGCCGGAGGTGGTGCGGGCGGAGATCCGTGCTGCGTTCGGCGAGAAGGCTGAGCCGAACGTGCGGGCAGTGGATCTGGGGTACGCGCACGGTCCTGCAGGCACGCCGAGGTTGCCCGCGCCCCGGTTCGCGCCGGGGGACCGGATGCTGCTCACGGGCGGGCAGGCGGTGGGCGCCGGCGCAATCGCCGCGGGTTGCCGGTTCGTGGCCTCGTACCCGATGACCCCGGGCACGGCGGTGTTCGAGTTCATCGCCCAGCACGCGGCACAACACGGGATCGTGGTCGAGCAGGCCGAGGACGAGATCGCGGCGATCAACATGGCCCTCGGCGCTTCCTACGCCGGGGCGCGGGCCCTCGTCACGACCTCCGGGGGCGGGTTCGCGCTGATGGTCGAGGGTCTGTCGCTGGCGCGGATGATCGAGACCCCCGTCGTGATCCACCTCGGCCAGCGGCCCGGTCCGGCGACCGGGCTTCCCACCCGGACGGGGCAGGAGAACCTCCTGTTCGCCCTCCACGCCGGGCACGGGGAGTTCCCGCGGTACATCGTTGCCCCCACCGACCCCGCCGATGCGTTCTACCTCACGATGAAGGCGTTCGAGGTCGCGGAGAAGTACCAGGTTCCGGCGTTCGTCCTCACGGATCAGTTCCTGGTGGACTCCTACGCGGTGGTTTCCGCCTTGAGCCCGACGCGGGTGCCGGTAGAGGAGCACCTCGTTCCGGTCGAGGAGCTCGATCGGCTGGGCCGCTACGAGCGGTTCGCCGTCACCCGATCCGGGATCTCCCCCCGCGCCCTCCCCGGCGTGTCGGAGAAGCTGGTCCTCGTGGATTCCGACGAGCACGACCCGTACGGACGGATCACCGAGGACCTTGGGGTCCGGAGGGCGATGGTCGAGAAGCGGCTGCGAAAGGCGGATGGGATGCGGGAGGAGATCTCCCCACCCGAGATCTACCCTGCGGGATCGCTGCGCGGGAAGCGCGTGCTCCTCGGGTGGGGCTCGACGTACGGCGCGATCCGGGAGGCGACGGAACGGCTGGGGGAGGGGTACGCCCACGTCCACCTCCGCGAGCTGTGGCCCTTGCGGACGGAGGAGCTCCGGCGGGTGTGGGGCGAGGCCGAGGAGGTCATCCTCGTGGAGGAGACGGCCACCGGACAGCTGGGGAGGCTCGTCGGCGGCGAGACGGGGCTCCGACCGCACCGGTTCGTCCCGCGCTACGACGGCCGGCCGTTCACCGCCGAGGACATCCTGGGGGCCCTTCGATGAAACCACGTGGCATCGCTCGCCGAGCTCGCGGAGGGACCCTGAGCCTCACCGCGCGGGGCACGAGGGATGCACGAACAGCGCGAAGAAATGCGCAACCCCAGAGCTCGGGCGCGTCCCTGTTCTGTGGTGCCCGTCGTGGCGGGCTCTGTGACGGGACTGCCCGTGGGCGGGAGGCGAAAGCGTGGCGGAGCTGAACGGGGAGAAGTACCTGGCCGACGTCGAGATCGCGTGGTGCCCGGGGTGTGGGAACTTCGCGATTCGGAAGTCCCTCGCCCGCGCGCTCGCTCAGGTCGACCTTCCGCCCCACAAGGTGGTCCTCGTGACGGGGATCGGCCAGGCGGCGAAGATCGCCCACTACGTCAACCTGAACGGGTTCAACGGCCTCCACGGCCGGACGATCGCCGCCGCGGCGGGGGTCAAGCTCGCGCGGCCGGACCTCACCGTGATCGCCGAGTCGGGGGACGGGGACCTGTACGGGGAGGGGGGGAACCACCTCGTCCACAACATCCGCCGCAACGTGGACCTGACCGTGATCGCCCACGACAACCGCGTGTACGGGCTCACCAAGGGCCAGGCGTCCCCGACCGCGCCCCGCGGCTACCGGACCCGGGCCCAGCCAGCGGGCAGCCCCTCCGCCCCGCTGAACCCCCTCGCCCTGGCGGTGGCCGTCGGCGCGCCGTTCGTGGCCCAGGCGTTCTCCGGGGAGATCGAGCGGACAGCGGACCTCATCGCCCAGGGGATTCGGCACAAGGGGTTCGCGCTCGTGAACGTCCTTCACCCTTGTCCAAGCTGGAACCGGGTCCAGACGTTCGCGTGGTACCGGGAGCGTCTCGTCCACCTCGAGGAGCGGGGGCACGACCCGACCGACCGCGCGGCGGCGTTCGCCGTGGCAATCGGCAGCGGGGAGGAGATCCCGATCGGTGTCGTCTACCGGACGGAGCGGCCGACGTTCGCCGACGGGCACCCCGTCCTGGCTGGTGACCCGGTGGGCCTGCGCCCCCTTCCGTCCCCGGAAGACGTGCGACCCATCCTGGAAGGATTCCTGTAGGGCTCGGGCGGTACCCCACGGGGGGCGGTGCGGAGGCCCGCCAGGGCGGACGCCCAACGGCCGGGTCGGACACCGCCGAGGGCGCCGAGGGAGCGAACGACAGCCGGTCCCGGTTGAACCCGATGTTGCGGGTGGCGACAGCCCTCGCGGGGGTTCCGCGGGCTTGGTGGCTCTGCCTTCGCTCGTCTCCGGGGTTCTACGCTGGCGCTAGAGGGCGATCTCGTGGTACGCGCCCGCGCACGGTGGACCAGCGGCGTACTGCAGACGTCGCGCTCGGAGGTCCATCACCACGGAGAGCACGGTTCGGTAGTTGAGCGCGGGTGGGAAGAGCGGGCTCTCGTGACGGCACACGGAGTCGGGGCGGCCGACGTGGTCCCGAAGCGCGTCCTGAACGGATTCTACCGACACTTGCCCCGCGCCTGCCGCTTGGGTGAGCCGGTCCGCCAGCCGGCGTTGACGGAGGTGGGTGGATCGGCGGTCCTCGGCCAGAGGTTCTCGTACCCCGAGCTGCTCGGCGCGAAGGAAATGGTTTGCGTGGACGAGGATCCCGTTGTCGGGCTCGATCTGTGCGGTCCCGGTCGGAGCCCGTTCGAAGGCGCTCGCTCGGCCTCGCGTGGCATCGCCGACGAGGAAGCTCGCTGAGCACGGGCTCCTTCCTGCCTCAACCACGGCCGCCGCGGCGTCGAGGTCCGAGGAGAGAAGGACGCGCCACGCGCGGACGTGGAAGGGGATTCCTTCGCCATCCCACCTATCGAGGTGAGACAGGAGGCCGGTCACCGCGAGGCCGATCCCGGCCGAGTTGAAGCCGATCTTCCCCCCGACGATTCCCGCCTCGGTGAAGGCGAGCACGGTGAGGTCTCCCCAGCGAACCCTCAGCCACACGCCCTCCACCTCGGGGAACCAATCCCAGTTCTCGCCCACGAGGAGGCCGCCTCCGGCGCACGCGGGGAGGATGGCGAACGCGGTGCAGGCCGTGGCCAGACCGGTGGAGGAGAACTCGCTGTAGAAGAGCTCGTAGCGGGCATTGAGCGCAGCGATGTCGAGGACGGACAGCCCGGAACCGGCAGCAACGCCCCTCAGTGCGGCTGCGTAGGGCGGGTCCAGTTCAGAGACGCGCTCCAGCCACATCGCAGCACGTCGATGAACCTCGGCCTGTTCCAGCCCCACCTCGTCACGGTACCGGCGGGTGTAGAGGGAGAGGTTGTTCTTGATCCGATCGCTCGCCTCTCGTCCGTGGCCGAGGCCGATGGCACGGGGGCCGCCTGCCAACTCCAGGATGGGGAGTGGCGCGCTCACGATCGCCGAGCCTCGTGCTGTCTCCGCACCGCTTCCTACCTCGGCAGCGAGAGGGCGGGCGTGCAGACGAGAACGGCGCGCGTGTCCGGGGTCAGCGGGGTCGAGACGTGAGGGGTTCGCGGCGGAATGTGGATCACCGAGTGCGGACCGAACTCCTTCTCCTCGTCGTCGATCCGCATGCGGACTTTCCCCGAAAGAACAATCGCCCACACGTGGCTTTCGTCGTGTACGAGCTCAGGGGTAGAAACCCTCTTCGCATCTCGAGCCCAGTGGTCGAACACCTGGACGTGGTCGTCCGGGCTTCGGTACACCTCTCTTCCCTCCCAGCTTCCGATGGTCATCACCTGCCGGTCTGGATCATCGGCCATGGCCTCTGCGATGCGGCGCTGGGCAGATCGCAGCGCCTGCGCGGCAGCTTGTTTGGCCCGGTCGTACTCCTCGCGGGTGATCTTGCCGGTCGCGATCAGCTTTTCCACGACCAGTTCTTCCTTCGTGGGGATGGAGAGCGCGGCGCGGAGCGCGGAGTTGCCGATCTCTTTGACCGTGATGCCGACCCGCTTCTTGCGGGCCTTGAGGGCCTTGTGGACGTCGTCATCCAGGACGAGGTGTTGGATCTTCATCGGGCGCCTCCTCGTGAAGCCCGCGCTCTCCTCTCCTTCTTTGGTGCCCCCAGTGTGTCGCGCGATTGGGACTCCGGAGGAGACATCAGCATGAGCATCACGGTGTTCCGGGTGAGGGGCGCCGAGTTGTGGAGGACCCCGGGAGGAATCAGGACCGGTTCCCCTGGCCCACACACGCGCTCCTCCGCTCCGATGCGCCACCGCACCTTCCCCTGGAGCACAACCGCCCACGAATGTGCCTCGCTGTGCTCGTGCAGGGTACTGGGTGTCTTCTTCCCGTCGGCAGCCTCATGGGCGAACAGAACGAACATGCCTTGTGGATCGCGATGGATCATCGCTCCCTTCCAGCTGCCCACGGTGACCGTCGTTCCGTCAAGGGGCGGTACGATCGGCTGGCGGGCTGCGGCGCGTCCGGACTTCAGGCTCCGCGTCGCAGCGGCCACTGCTCGGTCGTACTCCTCGCGGGTGATCTTGCCCGTCTCGACGAGCTTCTGTGCGATCAGCTCCTGTTTCGTGGGCACGAGCAGCGCGGCGCGGAGAGCGGAGTTTCCGATCTCTTTGACCGTGATGCCCACCTGCTTCTTGCGGGCTTTGAGGGCCTTGTGGACGTCGTTGTCCAGCACGAGATGTTGGATTTTCATGCTTTCCTCGTTGTTCGCGGGACCTTGTTCGGGCGACGGGTGCGTGCGGGGCGCTCACTGGTTGGATCCGGGCACTCGCCGGGATCGAACCGCTCAGGAGGGGCGACGATACTCACGACGCAGGTGTCACGGGTCAGCGGGGCCGAACAGTGGGCCACTCCGGGTGGGTAGTACGTCCACTCGTGGACCCCCAACACGCGCTCTTCCTGTGCGGTCCGGGCGAGGATCTTGCCGGACAGCACGATCCCCCACACGTGACTCTCCGTGTGGTAGTGCAGGGGAGGGGCAATCCTTCTTCCATCGCGCGCGCGGTGTTCGAACACGGCGTACGAATCGTCCTTGCTGCGGTAGATCTCGCGCACGGTCCAGCTTCCCACGGACACGCTCTTCGACCCAGGGGCTGGACGGAACAGCTCGATGGCCTTCCGTTGGGCGGCCCGCAGGTGGGCCTGGGCAGCGGCCACCGCTGCATCGTAGTCGTCTGGGGTGATCTTCCCCGTCTCGACGAGCTTCTCGACGATCATCTCGTCCAGGGTGGGCAGGGCGAGGGCCGCGCGAAGGGCGGAGTTGCCGATCTCCTTGACGGTGATGCCGACCTGCTTCTTGCGGGCCTTGAGTGCCCTGTGGACATCGTCGTCCAACACCAGATGCTGGATCTTCACGACCCCTCCTTAAGCTACCGGGCAACAGTTTAACGACTGTACAGCGCAGGGAGAGGCGATGCAAGTCCTACGCTGCGGAGGCAGATCCGTCGGACTTGGAGTGGAGGGTCTGGTACACCCGGCGGCGGCTCAGGTTCAAGCGGTGCGCCGTCTCCTGGAGCGCTTCGCGAGGGGAGAGACCCGCCGCGATGAGCTCGGCGTACACGGTGCGCGCAGCCTCGGGGGACGGCGCGGAGTGCGTCGTGTCGCCGGGTGGGCCGACCACGATCGCCAGCTCACCCCTCACCTCGGCCCGCGCGGCAAGGGCCCGTTCCACCTCTGCCGCCGTGCCACGAACGAACTCCTCGTGGAGCTTCGTGAGCTCGCGGGCGACGGCCACGGGGCGGGAGCCCCACCGCTCGGCGAGCTGCCGGAGCGAAGCAGCGATCCGGTGGGGGGACTCGTAGAACACCACCGTGCAGTCCACCGTATCCAGCACTTCGAGGGCCTTCCCGCGGGGGCCCGGCTGGCGAGGGAGGTGGCCGAGGAACAGGAACCGGTCCATGGGGAGCCCCGAGGCGACGAGGGCAGCGAGCAGCGCGCTCGGCCCGGGGACGGGCACGACGGGGATCCCCTCCCCCACGCACGCCCGGACGAGCGGGTAGCCGGGATCGGACAGGAGCGGCGTCCCTGCGTCGGACACGAGGGCCACGGTCTTCCCAGCGCGGAGGAGGGCGATCACCTCCCGGGTCCGTTCGTCCTCCGCGCCCTGGAACAGGCTTGGGGCGAACCGGGTGTGGATGCCGTAGTGGGAGAGGAGCTTCCGCGTCCGCCGGGTGTCCTCGCCCACGATCAGATCGACCTCGCGGAGGACCCGCAGCGCGCGCAGGGTGATGTCCTCGAGGTTTCCGATCGGGGTCGAGCACACGTAGAGCGTCCCCGCCATGGCGTGATTATCCTCGGTTTGGTCTGCAAACGGGGCGGCCTTCGCCACGACCTCGCGCGGGTGCCGCTTGCAGCGCCGAACCGAACGAGCTAACGTTCGCTTGTGGACGAGCATCTGCGCGATCTGCGGGACCGGATCGAGCGCCTCGGGAAGAGCCTGGACGCTGACGGGCTCCGGAACCAGATCCAGACCATCGAGCGAGAGATGGCCCAGCCTGGGTTCTGGGACGACCGGTCTGCAAGCCAGGCCAAGGTGCGGGAGTTGGAGGCGGCGAAGGGGCGCCTGGGCGAGTACTCCCGCCTCACCGCGGCGCTCGACGAGGTGGAGGTCCTGTTCGAGCTCGCCGACGAAGAGGGGGACGAGGCGACGCGGGCCGAGGCCGAGGCCGCCCTCGCCAAGCTCGACGAGGATTTCGAACGGGTACGCGTCCAGTTCCTCCTGTCCGGGCCCTACGACGGGAGCGATTGCTTCCTCGCCCTCAACGCTGGGGCTGGGGGCACGGACTCCCAGGACTGGACGGAGATGCTGCTCCGCATGTACACCCGGTTCTGCGAGCGGGCAGGGTTCGCGGTGAGGTTGGTTGACGAGTCGCCGGGTGAGGAGGCCGGCCTCAAGTCGGCCACCCTCGAGGTCAAAGGGCGGAATGCGTTCGGAATCCTGAGGGGCGAGACCGGAGTCCACCGGTTGGTGCGGATCTCTCCGTTCGACTCGGCAGCCCGGCGCCACACCTCGTTTGCTTCGGTCACGGTCACGCCGATCGTTCCCGAGGACGACCTCGTGATCGCCGACGACGACCTCAAGATCGACTCGTTCCGCGCTGGGGGTCCCGGCGGGCAGCACATGCAGAAGAACGAGACCGCGGTTCGGATCACCCACCTGCCGACCGGGATCGTGGTCGGGTGCCAGAACGAGCGGTCCCAGATGCAGAACAAGCTCACCGCGATGCGAATGCTGCGCGCGAAGCTCCGGGCCCTGATGGAGCAGGAACAGGCACGGAGGTTGGACGAACTGCGCGGGGAACTGGCGGACATCGAGTGGGGGCACCAGATCCGATCCTACGTCCTCCAGCCCTACCAGCTGGTCAAGGACCACCGCACTGAGGTCGAGGTGGGGAACGTCCAGGCCGTGCTCGACGGCGACCTGTGGCCCTTCATTTGGGCCTGGCTGGAACGCACCCAGATCACGGCCAAGGATTAGGGCTCCCGTTCGCCTGGCTAAAGCGCGGCGTTACCGAAGGACGCGGATCCCGCGTTCCTCCAACTCATCCAGCACCTCCCGCGCCTCGGGCTTGAGGAGGATCCTTGTCGCGTTCAAGAGTCGCAACGACGGGAGCTCCAGCAGCGAAGCGAAGCTGGCGACCGGGTTCGCGGAGAGATCCAGGATCTCCAGGCGGAGGAGTCCGGCCAGGGGACCGATGTCGGACACGTTGTTTCCCCCGAGGAGGAGGTCCCGCAGGCCTGCGAGGTTGGCGAGGGGTTCGACGGATCGAACCCTGTTTCCCTGAACGTTCAAGGTCGCGAGGTTCGTCAATCCAGCCAGGGGGGAGAGGTCGGCGATCCGCGCCCCGGCCGCGATGAGCTTCGTCAGGTTCTTCAGTCCGGACAACGGCGCGAGATCCCACACCGGGTTCCCCGAGATCGCCACCGTCTCGAGCCTCGCGAGCCCGGCCAGCGGTTCGAGGGTGGCCACCCGGTTCCCGCTCAGGTCCAGGTACCGGAGTTCGCTGAGGGAGGCAACGGGGGAGACGTCGGCCACGGCGTTGTGGCCCAGGTCCAGGTACCGGAGGCGGCCAAGCTCGCTCAGAGGACGCAGATCGGAGACTCCATTCCCCAACAGAACGAGCTTCTCCAGGTTACGAAGACCGGCGAGCGGGCTGATGTCGGCGATAGCGTTCTGCGTCGCGGAGATCTCCCGAAGCTCCGTGAGGGTCGCGAGCGGCGAGAGGTCCGTGACCGCGTTCATGTCGATCCACAGCCGGCGCAGGCTCTCGAGGCCGGAGAGAGGGGACAGGTCGAACACGTTGTTCGCCATCAGCATGAGCCACTTCAGGTTCTTGAGCCCCGCCAGGGGCGCGAGGTCCAAGACCTCGTTGAAGGTGAGGTCCAGCCACTCGAGGGCGTGGAGCGAAGCCAAAGGAGCGACGTCCCGGATCCGGTTGTGGCCGAGGCCCAGGAGGGAGAGCGTGGTCAGTCCGGCCAGAGGGGAAAGGTCCTCGATCTCGTTGAACGCGGCCTCCACCGTCCTCAGCCGGGGGAGGTTGGACACCGGGGAAAGATCGCGCACGCGGTTCCACCCAAGGGAGAGCTCCTCCAGCGCCGAGAGGCCCGAGAGAGGGGCTAGGTCGGAGACCCGGTTGTCGGCGAGGGCGAGCTTCCTCAGGTTCACCGCGTGCTCCAGTCCTGTGAGGTCCTCGATGCCCAGTCCCATCGCCTCGAGTTCCGTGAGGCCCGCCAGGTCACCCACCGTAAGGTCGCCCTCGGGCTTCCCGAGCGCGGCCCGGATCGCTCCCTCCAGCCCGGGATCAGGGACGACGACCGTCTCCGATCCCAACCCGACGAGACCCCACACGAGCGCCAGCGCCACCACGACCATCGTCCTCATCGCGCACCTCCTCCGCAGTTCAGTATAGCAGGACCGACCCGCTACGGCCCTCGCCCGGTCCACTCCGCCTCCAGCGACACCCACGCCCGATCCCCGCGAAGGGACAGCGTGGCACGCACCCCGAGTTCCCCCTTTCCCCGCGGGTCCAGCGCGTAGCGAAGTCGCACGCCGAGCGACGTCACCGGAACACCCACCCCGAGCACGGGCACGGCCAGGCTCCCGGAGGTGCTGACGCTGATCCAGGCGTTGGCCACGAACCCCGCTCCCAGACCCAGGGTGAACCACGCGTGGGGTTCCTCCTCTTGGCTCCGCAGGCCGACCTCCCCCACCAGCACCATCGGGTCGCGCAAGAAGCTCGCCGCCACTCCGATCCCGCCTTTCCACGGGTGCCCAAGCGACATCGAGACGCGGGGATCCCACGGGTTCTTCGGATCGATCCGCCACTCCTGGAACACCGAGTACGCCATTCCACGCTCGCTGCTCGACAGGCGTTCCTCGCCCCACGGGTACCGCCGGACCTCGTCCAGAGTGGTCGTGCTCTGCGAGACCGCGACCCCCGTCTTCCATCCCTCGCCGAAGTGGACCGTTCCCGTCAAGCTAAGCTGCCACTCCTGACTGAGCAGCGTGTAGGTGTACGGTTGGCCGAAGGCGTCCACTGCCAGCCCTTCCCGGCCGGACGGGGTGTAGCCGAGCCCGAGCTGCCAGGTGTACTCCCCCGTGGCCTCGTCCGGCCGCTTCAGGGGATCGATCGGGGTCTGGGCCCACGCCGTGACGGAGAGGAGAATAAGCGTGGCTACAATCCCACTCACCCCACGCCCGAGGGAGAGAGGGTCCCGCCACGAGCGCACTTCACCCCTGAGCACACCGGGGCCGCCGAGGACAGCCGGCCAACTGAGGAGCCCACCCCAACGGGCACCAAGGACGCGAAGAACAACAAGCATGAGCTCTCGGGCTAACCCGACCCAATCCCTTTCTGCTCTTTGTGCCCTTGGCGGTGCAGTTCGGGGTTTCTCTGCGATCTCGGCGCGCTCGGCGGTGAGAGCCTCTGAGCCCTTCCCCTTCAACCCTCCCGAGGCCGGGAGGGGACAGGGGGAGCGCCACGCCGTCACGGCAACCTCTCCCGGAGCCGAGCCAGGGCCGCAAGCCGTTCCTCCGCGCGCCGAAGCGCTTCCTGTTGCCGCTCCTGAACCAGGAAAGACAGCTCGGGCGGCGGGATCGGGACCAGCACGACCTCGCTGTAGCCTCGCTCATCCACGAAGGTCGAGAACGGGAGGCTGCTCTGCCCCCACGACGGATCGGCAAGGACGATGTGGTCTCCCACCATCCCCACGCCGACCACGAAGTGCCTCTGCGGTTCGCTGAGGTGGAGGATCACCGGCAGCCCGCCGCGGGCGAAGTAGTCGGCCAGGGCCTCGGGCGACACTCTATACCCTCGGGTGGGGATGCCCTTGGCTTCCAGGGTTTGCCGGAGGGCGAGCGCGGTGAGGGCCTGTCCGGGCTTGCGGCCTGCAGCGATCATGAACCCCTCGGCCAGTTCCAGGGTCTCGGCCTCTGTGGTATCAATGCCGTAGTAGTAGGTGAGCAGCGTCGCTACTGCCGCTGCCCCGCACGTGTACCAGTCCGCCTGCCCCACCACCCCCTCGTAGCGCAGGTCCCGGTGCGCCAGGGGCTGGAACAGGAGCTCCACGAGCAAGAGCAGTTCCGCCAACTCCCCTCCCTAGCTCGATTCCACTGGCGCTGCCTCCTATGCTCCTCCCTTGTCGTGGTTGCCCAAGACGAAGGGGAGCGCGTACAGAACCCCTATCACGATCAGGCCAACAAACGGCTCAAAGCGCACCAGACCATAGAGCCTCGCCCGCGCCACATCCAACGATGCAGAAGAGAGGAGTAGGAAGAGGACTGAAAGGACGCACATCAGGGCCATTCCGACTGAAGCTCGGGCTACGAACGCGATATGCCGGCCCCTTTTCCGGGCCGACTCTGTCAGCCTCCTTCCCGCCAGCGTTCCGAGCACAGGGACAAGGTAGCCTAACCCGAGGATCATGGACACGTGACGCCACCACTCGCGGCCCTGAAACGCCAGTACAACAAGCGGGGTAAGCACCAGCCCATGCAAGAAGCCTTCGCAGTGTCACACTAGAACCACCCCTTGTTTATTCTGCTACCAATTATCATAGTGATCATACTGGGTCGCGGCCCAAAGTCGGTCCTCGGAAGAGAGACCGGGGCAGAAGGTTCCGGCCCCGACGTCACCAGGTTCGCCGCTCCTACTACCAGGCCCATCCTCCTCCGCCTCCCAAGCCGCCGCCACGCTGTGATAGGCAGGGGAGTCAGCGACGTGAGTCAAACCGATGGCCAAGTGAGTCAAACCGATGGCCAAGGTCAAACCAGGACCTTTTGGTTCTGACTAGGTCTCCCGATCGTAGTTGCCAAACGCTAGGAATCCCCGCTGAGACGGATGTTGTTGAGGCGCCGCTGGTGCGTTATGTACCCTGTGGACACCCCAACAAAGACGCTCAGGGCGACATCAGGCTGAGCCGGGATATGGTTCATAATACTCACCCACCACCCTTTCGAGTTCGTCATCTGAGTACCTCTTCGCCTGCAGGAAGTACACGTCCAGCCTGAGCAGACGCGGGAACGAGACCGACCACGGCCGCGAGGGCCACCGCCACCATCTGCGTCCACTTTGGCATCCCCATCACCCCGTGATGATGGCTCCCATTGTAGCCCCCCCCCCTGTCAAGTCCTTCGCTGGTGGACACTCGTCCCATCCTACGGAAGCTCGCACGGGGAATCAGTGCACCATCGGCTCTGCCGTGTGCACGCACTTCACACCCTCTGCCCCACCACCCCCTCGTAGCGCAGGTCCCGCAGAGGAGTACGCCTGTTGGCTGCGGACCGCCACTGTTACGAGCAAAGACGCTCGCCCCCGGCTTCCGCTGCTGATCGTACCCACTCTCAGGGTCGCTACTTCCCCTTCCCTCTTAGGCAGCGCCCAAGCCCGCGTACAAGGGATACTACCATCCCTCGGTGCAGTGCTGCTATCACAACTGCACTACCTATGTAGACAGCCGGAACCACCGGATCGGCCCAGGCGGCAAGCCCGGACCGTACCGATTCGGCAACCCCTATCCCTTCCCTTAGGGGTCTGAAGACCACGTGGATGGTGCCAAACATCAGTACTATCCAGCAGACAGCGCTACCAAGGAACTTCAGCATCGCGCTCATCCGGCTATCCTTCAGCACGAGGACGATCAGCGACGCCAGATCCAGTTCCAGGCAGTGGTGACGGCGTTCTGCACGGGCATCCGTACATGGGTGTGGAGGCCTACATGGATTGTGTGGAGACCCCCGTGGACCTTGTGTGCTGTCTGTATGGCTTTCTCTGCAACTGTGTCAGCCCCTTTGAACGGTGACAACGCACCGTAAGTGAAGCCCGTCAGCCCAACGATTGAGAGTCGCACCGGATCCAGGGACGATCTGTCTCCCCGTGCGATCTCGTACTGTTGTAGCGCCAGATCGCCTGCCACCGCGATTCCGCCAATAACCACTGCCGATGCGAGCCGCTCGACCGCCTCCTTGGCGAGCGGGCCGGCGTCTCCATCGACGTCGAGAAGCTCTGTATCTGACAGCTCCTCACCATGAGGGAGTACGACCAAGGGCTGTTGCGCCGGAACCGCCTGGGCATAGCCCAGCTGAGCGAACGCGGGAACGAGACCGACCACAGCCGCGAGGGCCACCGCCACCAACTGCGTCCACCAGGGCGTCCCGATCACCCCCTATTAATGATGGCTCCTATTATAGGCACCTACCCCCCTCTCTGTCACGTCCTCCGACGATGGACGCTCGTCCCCTCCTACCGAAGCGCGCGCGCGGAATCAGCGCAGCATGGGGTCTGGCGCGTGCGCATGCCCTCTGCCCCACCACCCCCTCGTACCGCAGGTCCCGGTGGGGCACCAGCTCACCGTTTCGGATCAGCCTCATCCTCCCGCGCTGCCCGTTTCCTCCTTCCCCAGCGCGCCGTCAGCTCCGGGAGGACTCCTCCGAGAAACCCGATCGCAATCGTCAATCCGACGAAGGTCGCAATCCATCCTGCAACTCGCCACCAGACAAGATCAGAGAGCGTGACCTCGCGCGGGATAACCCACAAGAGCATGACCCCAAGGGCTCCCGGAGCGCCAAAGGCCAAGCTCCTGAGGACGATCGCTCGGGTAGAACGTGGCCGTGCCGGTGCTCGCCCTGGCCATCTTCGCCCCACTGCACGGATGACCACTGCTACGACAGTGCCTGCGATCGGAGACGCCACTGCCCAGTACAGGACAAGCCGCTGGCTTCTTGCCTCCCCACTCACAGCTGGCAACACGACGACGGACCATACGAACAGCAACACGCTGAGTGCCAGGGCAAGCACAAGCGTCCGCCACAACTCCTTCGGGGTTCTCACCGTTCTGTCCGAGCGCACATACATGAAGGCCCACCTGCCTGCGCTTGTACAACCATCATCCGAATCCGCCAGAACAGGCCTGAGTAAGCCCCCTTCATCCGATCATCGGAACCAGCTCAGAACGGTGATCACAGTGCTGATCTGGGAGCCCAAAGCGAAAGTCCCGGCATAGAGCAGCAATGAACCACCGACTATCATACGGGTGTGCTGAAATCCGGGTTCCCCGTCGAAGAAAGCATCGTAGATCGTCCAAGCGATCGCATGGGCGAGTCCAAGGCAACCAGCGACGATCCAGTGCCAGAACTCCCCTTCGGCATTGAGGAGGTCTTCCTCTTCCAGTTCGTCGCCAACCGGCAGAACTACTGAGGAAGAGGGGAGCACCTGAGCGTAACCGAGCGGCGCAAACACGGGAACCAAACCGACCACGGCCGCGAGGGCCACCGCCACCATCTGCATCCACTTTGACATCCCCATCACCCCCTGTGATGATGGCTCTCATTATAGGCCGCTACCCCCGCTCTCTGTCAAATCCTCGGAGGGGGGCATCCGTCTCCGCCAGTTGACCTCCGTACGGGGCAATCGGTCAAGCTTGGCCGACTACGGAGCCTGGAGGAAGGCGAGGATCCCGGTGAGGATCCCGGCAGCGATCTTCTCCTGGTAGGCGGGGTCAAGGAGCTTCACCCGTTCGGCGGGGCAGGACAGGTACCCCACCTCCGCCAGGGCGGTGGGAAGCGCGGTGTGACGGAGGTAGAGCGTCTGGCGTCGAACCCCGCGGTCGGACGCCCCAGTGGCGGCAACCACCGCCTGCTGCACCGCTGCTGCCAGCCGAAGGCTTTCTGGATCGGCATCTGTGTCCACCCACGTCTCCACGCCGCACACCCCGGGGTCACGGAAGTAGTTGGCGTGGATTGAGACATACAGCCGCGCCCCCACGGCTTCGGCGAGCCTGAGGCGCTCCAGGAGCGACGGGTAGGTGTCGGTGGTGCGGGTGAGAACAACCTGGAGCCATGGGACTGCCTCGGCTTTGCGCTGAACGCGGAGCGCAAGGGCAAGGGTCACGTCCTTCTCCCTAACTCCGGCCACGACCGCCCCGGGATCGTGGCCGCCGTGCCCGGCGTCCACCACAACCACCACCCGCTCGACGGGAACCGGGGGCACGCTCAGCAGAATCCCCGCTGTGATGACGATGACGAGGCTGAACAGGAGAACAACGACAATGGCCTTCGGCATCAGGGGGAGGATACGAGGGGCGCGGACGGAAGGCGAGGCGGGATGTCTCGTCTTGGCGTCCCTTCTTGGGCTGGCTTGACAGCAGGGGCCACCGGGATAAGCTTCGAGATGATAATGAGTTTCGATCTATCTCTGCCGCTGGCATCGCTCTCCCCCGGTCAGGTGGGACGGTTGGTGGCCGTCCACGGGGGCCATGGCTCCCTGATGCGGCTGCGTCGCCTTGGCCTCCGGCCTGGAGCCCAGGTGCGTGCCGTTGCCACGGGGAGGTGGGGCGGCCCGGTGCTCGTCGAGGTGAACGGCTGCCGCGTGGCCCTTGGCCGCGGCCTCGCCCGAAGGATTCTTGTCCAGGTGAACGGGGCTTCTACTCTCACCCAATGAGCGCTGACCTCCGTGCCGTGCGGCGGGTGGCCCTCGTGGGGCAGCCCAACGCCGGCAAGTCCACCTTGTTCAACGCGATCGTCGGGTACCGGGCGGTGGCGGCCAACTTCCCCGGCACCACGGTCGAAGCGCTGCACGGTCAGGCGAGCGTTGGGGGGCGACGGGTCGAGGTTGTCGACCTGCCGGGCACTTACTCCCTTCTTGGCGGTGACATCGCGGAGCAGTTGACGCGGGACTTCCTTCTGTCGGGTGAGGCGGATGTGATCGTCCAGGTGGTGGATAGCTCGCTCCTCGGACGATCGCTGGAGCTGACTCTCGAACTGGCGGAGTTGGGCCTCCCCACGGTGCTCTGCCTGAACATGATGGACGAGGCGGAGCACAAGGGGATCAGCATTGACCGAGAGAAGCTCGCCGCGTTCCTCGGGGTACCGGTGGTGGCCACGGTGGCCAGCCGCGGACAGGGGTTGGTGGACCTCCTCGCCGCGATTCCCGAGGCACATCCGGTGCGGCGACCCCCGTACACCGCCGATGTCGAGCGAGCCTTGTCCCAGATCCAACAGGCCCAGTCCTCCACCGGCCGTTCCAGCATCCACCGCGCAGCGCAGCTTCTCGCGGGCGAGGCGCCGGCGGACTCTGCGCTAGAGGAACCGGTGGAAGGGGCGCGCCGTGCGCTCGCCGAGGGTCGCGGAGAAGATCCGGGGGTGATCCTGGCCGACGAGCGCCACGCGCAGGCGATGCGGCTGTTCGAGGCGGTGGCGACCGTGGGCACGGCCCGCGTGGGGTGGCGGGAGAGGGCCGACGACCTCTTCATGCACCCAGTGGTTGGCTACCCCCTTCTCGTGGTGGCGCTGTTGGCGATGTTTGGGGCTGTGTTCTGGTCGGGGGATGCGCTCGAGGGGCTTCTCTCCCCGCTCCTCGAGGCCGTGTCAGCGCAGATCGGCGCCGCGCTGGGCACAGGCCCTGGTGCTGCCCTTCTGCTCGGCGCGTGGGATGGCCTGGCGGCCGGAGTGGCCATCGTCCTCCCGTACCTGATCCCTTTTCTGTTCCTCCTCGCGTTGCTCGAGGACGTGGGGTACATGCCACGGGTGGGGTTTCTCCTCGACGGCCTGATGCACAGGGTGGGCCTCCACGGGAAGAGCGTGATCCCGTTTCTCCTCGGCTACGGGTGCACCGTCCCCGCGATCCTCGCCACGCGGATCCTCGACGACGAACGGGATCGCCTGGTCACGGCGGCGTTGGCGGTGATGATCCCCTGCGCGGGGCGGACGATCGTGGTCATGGGCCTCGTCGGGCGGTACGTGGGCCCGGTGGCGGCGCTCCTTCTCTACCTGGGGAACGTCGTGGTGATCGCGCTTGCGGGCTGGGCCCTCACCCGCCTCGTGCCGGGGGAGGGGCCGGGGCTGATCCTGGAGATCCCCCCCTACCGGACGCCGCGCCTCCGGAATCTTCTTGGGAAAACGTGGCTTCGGCTGAAGGGGTTCGTGGTCCTGGCGTGGCCGCTCCTCGCCGTGTCGAGCGCGCTCCTCGCGCTGGCGGAGGCCCTCGGCTGGGCGGGAGGGCTCAACCTGGGAGTGCGGTTCCTCACCTGGCCGCTCGGGCTTCCCTCCGAGACCGGGGTACCCCTTGTTCTGGGGATTCTGCGCAAGGAGCTGTCGCTCGTCATGCTCGACGAGGCCTTGGTGGGCGGGGTAGGGGCGTTGACTCAGGCCCAGATGATCGTGTTCACGGTGTTCGTCTTGTTCTACGTTCCGTGCCTGGCGACCGTCGGGGCGCTGGGCCGGGAGCTCGGGTGGCGGCGGACCGGGCTCGTCGTGCTGGCGACGACCGGCCTCGGTCTCGTCCTCGCCCTGCTCGCGCGAGCCGCGCTCGGTGCCTGAACCCCGCTACGGGCGGGGGCCGAACAGGAGGGTCCCCAGGCGGATCATCGTCGCTCCCTCTTCCACGGCGACCTCCCAGTCTTCGCTCATCCCCATCGAGAGGACGTCCAAGGCCGGGTCGACGACCCGCTCGTGGTTCAGCTCCTCGAGGAGGTGCCGCAGGGCGCGGAAGTGGGGCCGGGAGTCCTCCGGCCGCTCGGGGAGGGGCGGGACGGCCATCAACCCCCGCACCGAGAGCTGGGGATGGCGCGCCAGGTCCTGGACAAGCGGGAGCACCCCCTCGGGGAGAACGCCCGGGCGATGCTCTTCCCGCCCGATGTTCACCTCGACGAGCACGGGAAGGGGCGATGCTCCGGGGGGACGCGCCGCGGCGAGCCTCCGGCCGAGCTCGGGGGTGTCCACGGTTTGGACCCATTCGAACAGGCGGGCCGCCTTCGCCGCTTTGTTCCGCTGGAGGTGGCCGATCATGTGCCACACGGCCAGCTCGGGAACGAGGGGGCGCTTCGCCTCCGCATCTTGGACGTAGTTCTCCCCAAGATGGGTGATCCCAGCACGGAGGGCAGCCCGGATCTCGTCGGGGGACCGTCCCTTCGTGGCTGCGACCACGGTCACCCCGCTTGGGACCCGCCGCAGAACGGCCCGGCAACGTTCGGCAATCGCTGCGGCCTCCATTGCGGGGAGGATACCGCGAAGACGAAGCCCCTTGCCAGATCGGGACTCCGCGTCGTACGATCGAACTGTGATGCACGAGGCGATCCTGTGGGAGCCGGCGGGGGAGGGGCGCGTGCGGTGCACCCTGTGCGCGCACCGTTGCCTCATTGCCCCCGATGGCCGTGGGGTGTGCAGGGTTCGGGAGAACCGGGGCGGCACCCTGTACTCGCTCGTCTACGGACGCCTGGTGTCGCAGGCCCTCGACCCGATCGAGAAGAAACCCCTGTTCCACTTTCTCCCCGGCTCGCTGGCCCTCTCGGTCGCGACGGTGGGCTGCAACCTGCGCTGCGACTTCTGCCAGAACCACGCGATCTCCCAGTACCCGCGCGAGCACCGGGGCGGGATCCCCGGAGAGCCGATCGCCCCTGAGGAGGTCGTGCGGGCAGCGAAGGGGGCGGGCGCGCCGACGATCGCCTACACCTACACCGAGCCGACCGTGTTCTTCGAGACCTGCCGCGATGTCGGACTTCTGGCCCGAGAGCAGGGAATCCGGAACGCCTTCGTCACGAACGGGTACATGACCGGCGAGGCGCTCGACGCCGCCCGGGGGTGGCTCGACGCGGCCAACGTTGACCTCAAGGCGTTCTCCGACGACTTCTACCGCCGTCACTGTGGGGGGTCGCTCCAGCCGGTGCTCGACGCGATCAAGCGGATGACGGAGCTCGGGCTGTGGGTGGAGGTGACGACCCTCGTCATCCCCGGCCGAAACGACTCCGACGAGGAGCTGGGGTGGATCGCCCAGTTCTTGGCGGGGATCTCCCCCGACCTCCCGTGGCACGTGTCGCGGTTCGTCCCGTCGTACCTCGTCTACGACGTCCCCCCGACTCCGGTCGCAACGCTGCGCCGCGCCCGGGAGATTGGGCGCGAGGCAGGGCTGCGCTTCGTGTACCTGGGGAACGTCTCGGGGGAGGGCGAGGACACGGCCTGCCCATCGTGCGGGAAGACGGTCATCCGGCGGGAGGGGTTCCGCGTCGTGGAGAACCAGCTTGCCGACGGCCGCTGTCCTGGCTGTGGTGAGGCGGTGGCCGGTGTCTGGTCCTAGCAGCCAGGGATGAACTCGCCGCGGAGCCGTCGGCCACGCGGAGAAGGCCGGGTCCCCACAGGAAGCAGGGGCCCAACCGCCGAGCGCGCGGAGTTCACCGAGGCAACCCGGAGCGCACCCACATACAGACAGGGATCCAGACTCTACCCCGGACTAGTTTCACTCAGCGATCTCGGCGCTCTCAGCGGTGAACAGCTGTGCGGAGAGTGTTGCCGATAGGCGGGAGCCGCGCCGGGGGCCCGCGCGTCAGAGGTCGCCGGACCCAGAGCTCCCTTTCAGCTAACGGCGGAGGGTGATCCGGCGGCGGTCGTCGCCGGCGTGCTCGATCTTGACCCAGACCGCTCCCTGCGGGATGAGACCGGCGATCCGATCCGCCCACTCCACCGCCGTCACCCCCGTCTCGGGCGGGAGCAGGTCCCGCAAGCCGACCTCGGAGAGCTCGTCGGGATCGCTGATCCGGTAGGCGTCGAGGTGGTGGAACGGGATCCGGCCGTCGTAGCTCCGGGCGAGGAGGAAGCTCGGCGACAGGACCAGGTCCTTCACGAACAAGCCGCGGGCGAGGCCCTTTACGAACGTCGTCTTGCCGGCCCCGAGCTCGCCGACGAGGGCCACCACGTCCCCGTCCCGAACGAGTTCGGCGAGGCCAGTTCCCGCCTCCTCCGTCTCCTCGGGGCTGTGGGTGATGAGGATCCGTTCCATCTAGGCCCGGAGCTGCGCACCCAAGGGACCGAGGGAAGCGAGGATACGCTGGACGGCGCCCTCGACCTCCTCGGAGGACAGCGTCCGCTCCCGATCGCGGAACACGACCTCGTAGGTCAGGCTGACGGAGCCAGTGGGGACCCCTTCGCCCTTGTATAGATCGTACAGGAACGCGCTTTCCACCAGACGCTCGGCGACGATCGCCGCCCGCACGCTTCCCTCGGGAACCCTCTCCGGGACGAGGAGGGACAGGTCGCGCTTCGAGGCCGGGGAGCGGGGGATGGGGCGGTGCTCGGACGGCCGGGCCGCGGCGCGGAGGGGTGCCAGGGCCAGCTCGAGGGCGAGGACCCGCCTCTGCCCGGGGAGATCGGCCCTGAGGGACGGGGCGAGCTCGCCGAGCCATCCCACCGGAATCCGTGGTCCGGGGTCCGTGGTCCGTCGTCCGTGGCCCGACGGATCGCGGTCTGCGGGACACGGCCCACGGAGGTAGATCCCGGCGCGGCGGTGGGGGTGGAGACGGGGATCGTCGATCTCTCCCAGCTCCACTCCCTCCACCCGCAGGGCGGCGATCAAGGCGTCGAACAACCCCTTCAGGTCAGACGGTCCGTACTCCCCTTTCCCAGACAGGGGGAACGGCGGACGGCCAGATAGGGCGACCGCCACGCGGTCCTCCTCAGCGATCTCCCCGTCCCGCCGCAGGAACACCCGCCCGACCTCGAACAGGGCGACGCCCGGCGCCTGAGCCTCGAGGTTCGCCCGGAGCGCGGCGAGGAGCCCGGAGAGAAGGCTTGGCCTCAATCCCTCCCAACCCTGGGCGAGGGGGTTACGCAGCTGGACTTGTGCCTCGGCCGCGGCGACGAGGCCGGGGGTGTACGCCTCGGTCAACCCCAGAGCGGCGAGGACTTCCCGCACTCGATCTGCGAACGACTCGGCAGGGTCCTTGGTTCCGATCCTCGGCTCGGTGTGGGGCGGGACAGGCGGAATGCGATCGTAGCCGTGCAGGCGCGCTACTTCCTCGATCAAGTCGATCTCTCGTTCCAGGTCCCGCCGAAACGGAGGAACCGTGGTCTCCCACGTGTGCCCTCGGTCGCGGAGCGACAGACCGAGGCGCGACAGCCCGTCGGTCACTTCCGGGGAAGGAACCTCAACTCCCAGGACGTGGGCGACGCGCTGCTTGCGCAGTGCGATGACGCGGGTCGGGGTGGGGGCCGGGTATGCGTCCACCGCCCCTCGTGCGACCACCATCCCGTGCGGGGCGAGGAGGGCACAACAGCGGCGGGAAGCCACGTCGGCCATCTCCGGCGAGAGACCTCGCTCGAACCGCAGGCTGGCTTCGGTACGCAGTCCGACGGCGCGCGCGGACCGACGTACCCGGGCAGGAGAGAACGCTGCCGCCTCGAGAAGCACCGTCTGCGTGTGGGGGCCGACCTCGGGTTCTGCCCCGCCCATCACCCCGGCTACCGCCACGGGCCGCGCCGCGTCGGCGATCACGAGGACCTCCGGGGAGAGATCGCGCTCGACCCCATCGAGGGTGCGGATCTTCTCCCCCGGTCTGGCCCGTCGGACGACGATCCGCCCTTCCGACAGCTGAGCGTGGTCGAACGCGTGCAGCGGATGTCCGAGCTCGAGGAGCACGTAGTTCGTGACGTCAACCACCAACGACAAGGGCCGCATCCCCGCCTTGAGAAGTCGCGCCTCGATCGCAAGTGGGGAGGGCTGGCTCCCTGCGCCACGGATGATCCGGGCCACGTAGCGCGGGCAGTCTCTGGGGTCGGCGATGTGAACCGAGGTGAGGCTTGCTGCGGCTGGGTCAGACTCCGGGAACGATCGATCGGGTTCGCGAAGGGGCGTCTGGTACAGCGCGGAGATCTCGCGGGCGATCCCCACGATTCCCAGCAGATCGGGGCGGTTCGACGTGATCTTGAGGTCGAGCACTGTGTCTGGGAAGCCGATGAGCGGAGCAAACTCTGAGCCCACCGTCAGCTCCTGAGACAGATCCCAGATCCCCGCCGACTTCGCTTCCAGGCCTAGCTCCTGGCGGGAGAGGATCATTCCTTCGCTCCTCACGCCCCGCAGCGTGACCACGGAGACCGTTCCGCCAGGGATGCGGGCCCCCGGAAGGGCAAGCGGAACCAGAGCTCCTGCGGCTACGTTCGGTGCCCCGCAGACCACGGTCCTCGTTCCCGAGCCGATCTCGACCTGACACACGGCGAGCGCATCTGCCTTGGGGTGGGGTTCGACCTCGGCCACGCGGGCCACGATCACGCCCTCCGCCAGCAGGGCCGTGATCCCCTCCACCTCCAATCCAGCCAGCGTCAAGCGCTCGGCGAGCGCCTCGACGGTGACCGGCGGAAGGTCTACGTACTCGGAAAGCCAACTCAAGGATGCCCGCACGGTTCCTCCCCTCTTCTACAGGCCGACGATGCCGAAGTAGAGGACGCCCTCACTGGCGGGGTTGACGGGCCACCCGAATCCCATGACCGCAGTGAGCCCGAGCAGCCCGCCCAGCACCTCGACCTGGACCATTGCCTCGAAGCCGACCTCGATGTAGGTCGGGATTATCCCATCGGGTTCCTCTTCGTTCCACAGGCGTGCTGCAGATGCGTATAGGCGCGGACGGACCTCGGTGACGAGACCCGCTCCGCCGAGGGAGTAGTCCGGGCGCAAGGGAGGAAGCCAGATCCCGATCGATCCGAGTAGCTTCCGCTCTTCTCGCGGAGCGGACTGCGGGCTCAGGGTCCGGAACTCGCTGAGGGTCAGCAAGAAGCGTGAGTCCAAACCCGGGCTGGCCAGACCTGCCCCCCCGGTCACGGTGAGGTAGGCGTGGGGGGCGAGCCCGACGAGCGCGGTGTGCTGGACCTCGGCCCGCCATCCCGATGGCTGGATCCAGACGAGGGACAGCCCCCCGCTGTACGCTCGGGCAAGGCTTTCTCCCCACGTGAACGCTGCCCCGAGCGTCCACTCGGGACGCCGTGCCAGCGTGAAGGTCATCTCGCCGACGGGCTCCCAGTAGGTGCCGGCCGATCCCAGCGTCGGGGTTGCCCAGAGAACGCGCGTGAGCGACAACGCCCCCACCAGCGTGTCTTGCAGAGCGGCCCACCCGGACACTGCCCAATCACGCCCGTAGCGGACCCAACCCGAGACGGCGAGTGCCTGGGGGTAGACCCCCCAGCCGAACCGGTCGAGGTAGCTGATCGTGAACCCCTCGGACTCCATGTCAAGCTGGACGAGGTACGCGTCGAGGGGGAGGTCGTTCCGGCCGAGGGTGACGGCGAACTTCCGCGGCCACGTGTTGTTCAACCTGTCCGTGTCCAGGACCTGGTGGTCGGGATCGATCGTGGCCTGGCGCACCAGGAACGGCGTCTGGAACACAAGCGTCGCCTGGGGGTCCTTGGCGTCCCAGATGTGATGTGCGGCTTCGCCGTCGGCACCGTAGACCTCAACCCGCACCGGCAGCGCTCCGGTCCCAGTTCGCGTGACGTGGACCTGGGTCACGTGCTCACCGTCGGCGATGGTTCGTGTCAGACCAGTCACCGCGTAGTCGGCCCACGCCTCTCCATACACCCACTGGGAGAAGAACTCTTCCCAGTCGTCGTCGGTTGCCTGCTCGAGGGCACGCTGAAGATCGGCCACGGTGAACACCTCCGACCGCGCCTGGGTGTGCGCTTGACGGAGGATGTCGTCGAATGCGTCCTCGCCAACCAGAGATGCTGCCGCGCGGAGGACAAGATACCCCTTGTTGTAGAGGCGATCTGCGGACGCCTGCTCGTACCGGACCTCGGCCGATGGCTTGACCACCGCCTCGTCGAACCCAGCGAATGCGGTTCGGAGATAGGGGAGTTCGGTGAGGTGCTGGCGGAGGTTGACGAACCCGATCACGGTGGTGGCCATCTCCTCCCCCAGGCCCCGGTTGTCGAACTGAAAGACGTTCCCACCCTCTGTTCCGTACCTGTCCTCGTACCACCGGATGGACAGGTACTGGGCCATTCCCTCGGACAGCCAGTTCTCCGCGTCCAGGTCCACGCCAATCCCCACTCCCCACCACAGGTGGGCGAGCTCGTGGGCGAGGATGTACTGACCGTAGCGGGACAGGATTCCTCCTGCAGTGAGATCGCTGCGGCGGAAGAACCATCGGGGCATGAACAGGACACCATCTGCGGCCATGGCGATCCCCACCTCGTTGGGGTGATCGATGAGGAGGACACGTCGCTCTGGGTAGGGTCCGTAACGCTGCGCGTAGTACGCAAGAATCTCTGGAACGTAGGTTGCCAGGCTCCGAATCCTGTCCTCGTCTCCGGGGAGGGCGACCGCTTCGACCACGATTCCTTCGAACGACAGCGTGGCCCGCCGTAGGGTCGTGGCAGGGGCGAGGAAGAGCGAGATCGACCGCACGGGTTCGGAGAAGCGTGTGCTAAACAGGGTCCTTTCGTCGTCGCTTTGGCGCGTCACTTCGCCTGGAAGCGCGGCGTCCCATCCAGCGGGAACGGTCAGTTCCAGCCGATAGTCAAGCGCAGGAAGAACGAGCGGCCACCGTCCGTCTTCGGGGGGCGCGAACGGCACGGGGTGCCACCCGAACCGCCAGGTGTAGACGTCCCCCAGGCGGCCCGGTTCGCCGGACCAGATGTGAGGAAAGCGCGTACGAAACTCGAGCACGAGCTCGCCCTCTCCTGGGGGAAGGGGGATCCGGAGGAGGACGTCCTCGAGCGAGTAGGTCTGGAGAGTGGGTGGGGCGGGGAGAAGCTCGTAGGGGAGCTCCTGCTCTCCGGCTGGGGTCAACCACCCCACCCGCACGATCACCGTCCACGCGGGGTCGAATCCGGCAACGTAGGTGCTGTCTTGAACAAGGGGTGACAGGTACGGGTTCCGTTCCCGCCCCAAGTTGCCGAGCAGAGCAAACCACGCCTCGCTCGCGGAGGAATCCCTCTCCATCCGCAACGTACCGACGATGGAGTGCTCATCTGGTACGAACGAGGATTCGATCCACACTGGTGAGGAAAAGGCCTCTCCGGCTAGTGCAAGCAACAGGCAGCACAGTGCAATGCGCACGTCGGTCCTCCTAGTTGATCTGTTCCCCGGGTTTGGGCTCGGGGTGCAGCGTGAGGCGGACGGTCGTGATCTCGCGGGCGCTTGCTCGTTCGACCGTGATCTCCGTCCGTCCAATGCGAAGCTTGGTTCCGATCTCGGGAATGTCCCCCAGGGTCTCCAGCACGAGCCCAGCGACCGTGACCGCCTCGTCTTCAGGGAGATCCGCACCCAGGCTGCGGTTCACGGTGCGAACCTCGGCGTCCCCCCCGACGATGGCCTCGGTTGGGGACAAACGCCGGATGAGGGGTCGCGGCCGCCGGCGGTCGTATTCGTCTTCGATCTCGCCCACGATCTCCTCGAGGATGTCCTCGAGGGTCACGATCCCCGCCACTCCGCCGTATTCGTCTACCACCACCGCCATGTGGGATCTCTCCTGCTGTAACTCCCGAAGGAGCGTGCTGATGGGCTTTGTGGTCGGAACGTAGGACACAGGCCGGAGAAGGGTTGCCAGCGACACGTCCGACCGCACGTCGCCGAGGTGGGGGAGGAGGTCCTTGGCATGGAGAAGCCCGATCACGTTGTCCTGACTGCCCTGGTGCACCGGGTAGCGCGAGTGACCGTCTGAAACGATGAACTTCACCACTTCCGACAGGGGCGACTCGACGGCGATCGTCTTCATGTCCGTGCGCGGGACCATGATGTCCTCGGCTGTGATCTCATCGAGGGCCAGAATCCTGCGCATCATGTCCCCGTGCTCGGGAGACAGGGCTCCTCGTTCCTCCCCCATCTCGATGATGGACACGAGCTGATCCTTGGACAGCGGCGTCCGCTCGCGGGCGAAGAACTCCACGCCAAACGGGCGCACCAACTGCGCGCCCGCCCAGCGAAAGAAGCGCACCACGAGGTAGGAGGCCCGCATCAGCCTCCAGATGGGAACGATGACGGCCATCGCCAGCGCCTCGGGCCGGTTGCGGGCGAGGTTCTTGGGCGTGATCTCGCCGATGAGGAGGAGGAACGTGGTGAGGACGAGAGTGGTGATGAGACCGGTCACGTATGCGGGAAGCGTCTGCGGAAGGAGACGCAGGAACAGAAGCGTTGCCAGACTCGACGCCGCTACGTTGACGAGGTTGTTGTAGATGACGATGCAGGTGATGAACTCGTTCGGCTCCCGCACGAGGTGTTCGAGCGCCTTGACCCTGGTCTTCGAGGCCGTCTTCCGCAGGAGGTGCCGCACCCGCAGTTCGGGAATCGAGGTCAGGGCAGTCTCGGCAGCCGAGAACAACGCCGAGAGGAGGAGAAGAAGAAAAAGAACCGTACTTTGCGATTCGACGCTCACCTCGTCATCACCTCGGGCGTCATTATAGTCGGGCGGTGCCATTCGCTATAGTGCAGTTCAGGTAAGCGTTGTTGTGCTCGCCTTCGCGGGGCCGTAGACTTCCCCCTGTGTTCGAGTCGTTGACCGAGCGATTGTCACAGGCATTCCGCAAGCTCCGTGCTCCAGGGCGGCTCACCCAGGCGGAGGTTCAATCCGGTCTGCGGGAGATTCGGCAGGCCCTTCTTGCTGCCGACGTCCACTACGGCGTAGTCCGGGACCTCCTGGCGCGGGTTGAGGAGCGGTCGGTGGGGGAGAAGGTGGTGGAGTCACTGGCCCCAGCCGAGCAGCTGTTGGCGATTGTGCGTGGGGAGATGGCAGCTGCCATGGGGGGCGAGGCGGCCAAGCTCCGGCTGTCCGGTCGCCCGGCGATCGTCCTCCTTGTGGGCCCGGCAGGGTCCGGGAAGACGACCACCGCGGGGAAGCTGGCCCGCCACCTCGCCCGCAGGGGCCGCAAGCCCCTGCTTGTGTGCGCCGATCCCCAGCGCCCCGCGGCCGCTGAGCAGCTCTCGATCCACGCGTCGCGGCTCGGGGTGGCGTTCGCGTCGGCGGTTGAGGACCCGGTTGGGGCGGTGGGTCGTGCGGCGGACCGGGCACGACGGGAGCTTCTCGACATCCTGGTCGTGGACACGCCGGGTACCCCCCCCGGGATGCCTCCGCCCTCGTTCGTGACGGAACTGGTGACCTCGCTTGGCCCGAGCGATGTCCTCCTCGTGCTCGATGCGATGGTGGGTCAAGAAGCGGTGCGAATGGGCGAGGCGTTCACTTCGCTCGGGATCACAGGGCTCGTTCTGACCAAGCTCGATGGGGATGCCCGCGGCGGGGCGGCGCTGTCGCTACCGACCCGGCTCGGGAAGCCTGTCGTGTTCGTCGGCGTCGGCGAAGGACCGGGCGACCTTGAGGCGTTCGATCCGGGGCGGATGGCAGACCGGATCCTCGGGTTCGGCGACCTTGCCGGGCTGGCGGAGAAGCTGGCCGAGGTGGGAGGGGATCAGGTAGCGGCTACAGCTGCTCGGGTACGCGAGGGGACCTTCACCCTGGAGGATTTCCTCACCCAGTTCGAGGCAATGACCCGCGCCGGTCCGCTCGACCAGCTGCTGGCGAAGATCCCCGGACTGGGGAAGGTCGCCCAAGACGAACAGATCGAGGCCGAGCTCCGGCGGACGCGGGCGATCATCCAGTCGATGACAGTTGAGGAGCGGCGAGGGCCCCATATAATCGGGGCCAGCCGCAAGCGCCGTATCGCCCGCGGGTCGGGAACCACTGTTCAGGAAGTGAACCAGCTTCTGTCCCAATACGAGCAGGCACGGCGTCTGGTGCGAGGGTTCGGCAAGCGGCGCATGCCCCCCGGGTGGGGCGGACACGTTCAGACGAGGTGATGGGATGGTCAAGATCAGACTCATGCGGGTGGGCAAGCGCAAGCAGCCCAGCTATCGAATCGTCGTGATGGAAAGCACGGACAAGCAGGGCGGGCGCGCAGTGGCCGCGATTGGTCACTACAACCCGCTCGCCGAGCCTGAGGAGTTCACGGTGGACACGGAGGCGGCTCTCGCCTGGTTGCGTCGGGGGGCCCAACCGTCCCAGGCGGCGCGGCGGCTGCTCGCGAAGAGCGGCGTTCTGAAGGCCCTCGCGGGTGCACCTTCGAGCCCCGGGGCTCCGTCGGGCGAAGGAGATGCTGGCTGACCTGGCTCGTTACCTGCTCCGCGCAGTGATCTCGCGGCCGGGCGAGGTTCACGTCGAGCACGTCCTGTCCGGCCAGGTGGACTTCCTCTTTCTTCGTCTCTCGGGACACGAGGGCAGCTCGCTCTCCGCACGCGACCGTGAAGCGGTCGCATCGGTCATCGAGGCCGTTGGGGCGCGGTCTGGGCGCACGGTGATCGTGGACTGGCGATGAGGTTCGACGTCGTCACGCTGCATCCGGAGATGCTTGTTCCCTTCGCATCCGCGGGAATCCTCCGCGGGGCGCAGGACAAGGGCCTGATCGAGATCCACCTCCACGACCTGCGCCTGTTCTCCCCCGACGAGCACGGGATCGTGGACGACCGGCCGTTCGGGGGTGGGGCGGGGATGGTGATGCGCCCCGAGCCGTTCGCGCGCGCGCTGGAGGCCATCGAGGCCGCGGCGGGCCGCCGCCCGTACGCGGTTCTCCTCTCCCCCCAGGGCGCCCGGTTCACCCAGCAGGTTGCCCAAGACCTTGCCCGGCAGCCCTCCCTCGCGCTCCTCTGCGGCCGCTACGAGGGGGTGGACGAGCGGGTCGCGGTTTTGTGTGACCTCGAGCTCTCGATCGGCGACTACGTCCTCGCGGGGGGCGAGCTCGCTGCGGCCGTGGTCCTGGAGACGACGGCGCGCATGGTCCCCGGGGTTGTGGGCCGGCACGAATCCGCGGCCACGGACTCCTTCTACTGCGGACCGAAGCTGGGGTACCCCCAGTACACCCGCCCCCGGGTGTTCCGGGGGATGGAGGTTCCGGAGGTCCTCCTCTCCGGCGACCACGAGAAGATCCGCCGCTGGCGCGAGCGGGAGGCGTGGCGGAAGACCCTCCGCAACCGCCCCGACCTCGTGGGGTTGAGCCTGCCCCCGACCCCTACCGGTTAGGACCCTATTGGACAGCCTGCGTGGCCCTCGGCCACCGTGTCTTTCCCACAAACGCTAGGTTCGTGTCGCGCGGTCGAGCCACGCCTGGAGGATGAGCACGGCGGACAGCGTGTCGGACCGCTCCCTGCGGGCCCTTCGGGACAGCCCGCCCTCGACCATCGCCCGGTCGGCTTCGGACGAGGTGAGCCGCTCATCCACGTAGTGGACGGGGAGCCCCGCGTCCCGGGCGACGGCCTCCGCGAGGGCGCGCGTCTTCGCCACTTGCTCCCCCTCGGTGCCGTCCATGTGGAGGGGGAGGCCCACCACCAGCGCCACCGCACCCGCTTCCCGTGCCAGCTGGGCAAGATGGTGAACGTCCTCTCCCGGAGACCGGCGGGTGTAGACCCCGTGGGGGCTGGCGATCGTGCCCGTCTCGTCGGAGAGAGCGATCCCTACCCGCCGATCCCCGATGTCCAGCCCCAACACCCTCATCTTCCCTGATCCAACCTCCGCGTCACTCGTCACGCGTCACCCGTCACCCTTTGGCCAGCAGGGTGAGCGCGCGGCGGATGAGTTCCTCCACCGAGGCGTCGGGTGCCTCCCGCATCAGCTTCTCCACCGCCCGCCGGGCCTCGGCCTCGGGGAACCCGAGGACCTTCGAGGTGAGGGCCTTGACCACGACCTGGGCCTTCTCCGACGCCGGGGACGGCCCGACCGGGGCCCACTGGGCGAGCTTCCCCGACAGCTCGACCATCACCCGCTGCGCGGTGCGGCGGCCGATCCCCTTCACCCCGTCGAGGGCCGAGAGGTCGCCCTGTCGCACCGCGGCCGAGAGCTCGGCCGGCGGCAGCGCCGACACGAGCCGGAACGCGAGCTTGGGGCCCACCTGGGGGACGGAGAGAAGGGCCACAAACATCTCCCGCTCCTCGCGGGTCGCGAACCCCCACAGCTCGGCCCCGTCGTCGCGGAGGATGAGGTGGGTGAGAAGCCGCGCCGTGTCGCTCGAGCGAAGCTCGTTCACTGTTCGCGCTGGAACCGCGACCCTCAGTCCGATCCCCCCCACCGCGATCACGAGGGACTCCTCCCCCGCCTCGACGATCGGCCCCTCCACGAACTCAAGCATCGCCGACCTCCCTCACCTCGCCCAGCGGGGCGACTGCCGCCTGAAACAGGGTCGCGTTCCCTTCGGGCACGGCGATCTCGGCCTCGGCCCGGCCGGTGAACCGCTGGGAGAGGACCCGCGCTTCGTGCCGTCGGGCAACCGCGAGGACGGCGCCGACTCTCTCGCGCTCCGCGAACACGACGAACCGCCTCTCCCGGACGACGGGGCGCACTTCGGCCGCCTCGAGGGCCGCTCGGGCCGCATCGCGGTACGCCCGGGCGAGGCCCCCCACCCCGAGCTTGACCCCGCCGAAGTAGCGGACCACGGCGACGAGGACGCCCCCCAGATCCTCGCCCTCGAGCAGGCTCAGGATCGGTCGTCCGGCCGAGCCAGACGGTTCGCCGTCGTCGCTCGCCCGGCCCTCGCCCGAACGAAGTCGGTACGCGTACGGGACGTGGCGCGCGGTGTGGTGCTCCTTGCGGAGGCGGTCGAGGGCGCCCTCCACCTCTGCAACCGTGGTCACCGGAACGGCGTAGGCGAGGAACCGCGATCGCTCGCGGACAAGCTTCGCCTCGGCCGGTCGGGAGATCCCGTTCATCCGACCTTGGGGGGAGACTCGGTCTGGGCGAGGGCGGCGAGCTCGGCGAACGCACGGCGGACGTCCGCTTCCTCGCCCACGAGGAACAGGGTCACCGCGCCGCCACCTGGCCCCACGCCTCCGGTCGCAAGGTGCTCGGCCCGCACGCCGTACAGGAGCGCGATCGCCTCGGCCTCGGTCACCACGGTGCCCGTGAGCGGGAAGAGCCCGATCGGGAACCCGGTCGCGTCGGTCACCTTCCCCACCCCGACCTCGCGGGCGAGTTCGGTCACGAACCCGTGGATCGACTTTGCAGCCGAGATCGGGATCACGACCTCCACGCCCCGGGCGAGGGCGGGGACCGCAAGCTTTCCCACCGTTCCCCCCGCGGGGGAAGCCATGAACACCCCGCACACCCCCGATGGGTCGAGGACGTTCGCCCCCTTGACGACCACGTCGCCGGCCTTCAGTTCGGTCACGACCTCGTCGAGGGAAAGGTCCACGCGCGTCCCCTTTTCGAGAACGAGGGGTTGCGCCTGCCGCTCCGGAGGGACCCAGGTCAGGGTCTCGCCGATGTACCCCGCGCAGAACCGCTCCCGCTCGATCGGCGCTCCCAACAGCTCCTCGGCCACGTAGGCGTTCGTCGTCCCGAGGGTGACGACGACGAGACCGTCCCGGAGGGCGCGCTGCACGGAGGGGAGGCGCGCCACGCCGCGGGCGATGAGGCGGCGCGCCGCGCCGGGGGGCAGGACGACGATCGCCCGTCGTTCGGTTGCGTTCCCATCCTTGGGCATGCTATAACACTAGCCAACGAGGCCGACCTCGGCAAAGGAGTGGTGGATGGTCTTCACACGCGAGGAGTACGAACGGGAGAAGCGGGAGTTCCGGTGGGAGATCCCCGCCGGGTACACGATCGCGGGGGCGGTAGACAGCCACGCCCGCGCCCATCCAGACAAGGCGTGCGTGCTGTGGGAATCGGAGAAGGGCGAGCGGCGGACGATGACATGGGGGGAGCTGTCGGACCAGTCGAGCCGGTTCGCCTCGGTGCTGATGGCCCTCGGGGTGGGGAAGGGCGACCCGGTGATGCACATCTTCCCGCGGATCCCCGAGGCGTTCGTGGCTCAGATCGGTACGTTCAAGGCGGGTGGGGTTGCCGTGCCTGGGACGGACATGCTTCGCGCGAAGGACATCATCTATCGGGCCGAAACCGCCGGGGCGCGTACGGTGATCGCCCACGTCTCGACGATCGGCGAGGTGGAGGAGGTGCGGGGGAAGTGCCCGTTGGAGCACTTCGTCCTCATCGGGGGCGACAGGCCGGGGTGGACCTCGTTCGAGAAGGCAATGAAGAGCGCCCGGCCCGCGGCGCCGATCCCGCTCACTGCGCAAGACCCGCTTACGATCAACTTCACTTCGGGAACCACCGGGAACCCCAAGCCCGTCATGCACCGCCACCGGTGGATGTACGGCCACTCTCGGATCACCGCCCGCTACTTCTGGGGCGCGGAGCCCGACGACGTGATCTGGGCCACCACCGCCCCCGGGTGGGCGAAGTGGTACTGGGCGCCGATGGGGGTCGGCCTGACCACGGGCTGCACCCAACTCATGTACCACGGTCGGTTTGACGCCGAGCGGTACCTCGATCTGCTCGCCCGCTACCCAGTGACCAAGCTCTGCGCCACCCCGACCGAGTACCGGATCTTGATCCAGGTTCCCGACCTCGCGAAGCGGAAGGTGGCCCTGCGCGACGCCGTGTCAGCGGGTGAGCCCCTCAATGCCGAGGCGATCGAGGTCTTCCGCAAGGCATTCGGCATCACGATCCGCGACGGGTATGGCCAGACGGAGTCGGTGTGCCTGGCGTGCAACCCGCCGGGACTCCCGGTGAAGCCAGGCTCGATGGGCTTGCCCACGCCAGGGCTCAACGCGACCCCCATCGATGAGCACGGGGTCCCCGTGAAGCCAGGCGAGATCGGCGAGATCGCCGTCGAGGTGGGGAACCCGGGGATCTTCGACGGCTATTGGAAGGACCCCCAGCTCACCGCCCAGGTCCTGTCCGGCAAGTGGTACCGCACCGGGGACCTCGTCCGAGTCGATGAGGACGGGTACTTCTTCTTCGAGGGGCGGGCCGACGACGTGATCAAGGCCTCCGGGTACCGAATCGGGCCGTTCGAGGTCGAGGACGCGCTCGTCTCCCACCCGGCGGTGGTCGAGGCGGCCGTCATCGGAGCGAACCACCCCGTGCGGGGCCAGATCGTGAAGGCGTTCGTGATCCTCGCCAACGGTTACCAGCCGTCCGAAGCGCTCGTGACCGAGCTCCAGGACCACGTCAAGAAGGTGACCGCCCCCTACAAGTACCCGCGGGAGATCGAGTTCGTCTCCGAGCTTCCCAAGACGACGAGCGGCAAGATCAAGCGGGCCGAGCTGCGGAAGCGCGACGACGAACGCCGTCAGGCAGCCTGAGCCTCCATCGGAACAGGGGACTGTCATGGATGAGTCGAGACTGGTGGCGGCGGCGGTGGAGGCCCGGCGACGGGCGTACGCGCCCTACTCCGGGTTCCCGGTGGGAGCAGCCCTCCTTTCCAAGGGCGGGCGCCTGTTCACAGGGTGCAACGTGGAGAACGCGAGCTACGGCCTGACCGTGTGCGCGGAGCGGGTGGCCCTGTTCAAGGCCGTGTCCGAGGGGGTACGGGAGTTCGAGGCGATCGCTGTGGCCTGCGGGGACGGCCCCTGTTCCCCCTGCGGGGCCTGTCGCCAGGCCCTGTACGAGTTTGCGCCGGACCTGAAGGTGATCCTCGCCGATGCAGAGGGGAGGAGCTGGGAAGTGACATCGCTTCCCGAACTCCTCCCCCGCGCGTTCGGTCCTTCCGATCTGGAAGGGTAGCGCCGCGCCTAGAGGATCTTCATCGAGACGGACAGGCTGAGGTCCACCGACCACCCCGTCGCGTCCGCGGCCTTGGTCAAGGCGAGGCCGATTCCGAGGTTTGCCTTCCCCAGCGTGAACGTGAGCTGGGCGTTCGCCGAGAGCGAGTCCTTCGGGTCGAGGTCGAGCGGCTTCACGCGCTGCAGCGCCACGTTCGCCTGGAGCGCCGAGGTTGGACTCAGCTCCTGTTCGTAAGCCAGGGTGACGGTGAGCGTGTGCTGGTTCACGATGTCGAACGGACCCTGCGCCAGCGCCCGGAACAAGAGCTGGGCCCCAGGTGTGGGGGCGTACGCTGCGTCAGCGGACACGGTCACCACCACGTCCTGAGGTCCACCGTACGGGTCGACGAGCTCGTAGCCGAGCCCAGCCTGGACTGCCCATCCGCAGTAGCGTTCAGCGCCGGTGGCGAGGATCTCGTCTTCGATGGCGAGGATGGTCCGGGGATCGACCGAGACCCGAGCACCCTGCTCGATGAGGATGACCACTGCTGCCGCGAGGTCCTTCGCCGCATCGGCAGGGGTCTTCCCCACGGCGTACTCCTTCCAACGCCCGATCTCCTCGCCCACCGCAAGGAGGACGCTATCGGGAAGGTCCCGGGTGATCACCTTCCGGTCCAACAGGAGATTCTGGATGCGGAACGCCTTGGCGAGCGGGGTCACGTCGGCAAACCGCCCGTAGCCCGCGCCCACGCTGAGGGTGACCCCAGGCTGGGGTTGTCCCGTGGCGTAGCCCACGTTGAGCCCGCCGAACCCGAAGACCGGTTCGCCAGGGGCGAAGTAGTACCGCGCCGTGCCCGCTCCCTGGGCGGCGATGCTCGCCAGGCCGAGGTTCACCAGCCCGAGCTCGCCGAGGCCGGAGAGGCTGTACCCGAACCCAGGGGAGTCGAACAGCTTGTTGAGCGTTAGCGTCGCACGACCCGCGTTCACGTCCACGTCCGGAGTGGTCGGGTCGTTGAAGTAGCGGTAGTTCCCTGCGAGCCAGAGGCTCGTCAGGTCCGTCTGCGGCGGCTTGTAGTCGCAGAGCCCCACGGCCCCCGCCGCGCTCAGCGCCGCGAAGGCCACCCCCACCATGGTCAAGACTGCGATTCGTCTCGTCATCGTTCCTCCCTCGTCCGCAGGTTCGTCCGCGGACGCCTTCATTGTAGTGAGCGCACGAAGGCGTGCCAGGGCAGCGCTGGGCCGCGGTGCGGATGCCACGCGTGGCGTCACCAAGGCGGCTGGCATTTGCGGATCGAAAGCGGCTCTGTCACCGTTTCACAACCTCGCTCACCTTCCAGACCTTGACCACGCCCTCCAGTGAGGCGGCGGCAAGGTACTCCCCGTTCGGGCTCCAACAGAGAGACGGTACCGACATGGCTGGTGTTGCCAGCTGTCCCCCCGTTGCCGGGCCCCAGAGCCGGAGACTGAACTCCTCCGCGGAGAGGGTGGCGAGGATCGTTTCGTCCGGCCTCAAAGCCATGAAGTACGCTTGCCAGTTTCCGGGCCAGAGCGTCCGGATCTCCTGCCCACTCTCAGCGTCGAAGGACGTGATTGGCGTGTGGCCCCAACCGGTGACAAGGGCCTTCCCATCGGAATTCCAGGTGAGGGAGTGCAGGCACCCTTCCCAATCGGCAATCCGCGTGACCTCCTCGCCTGTGGACGCCTCCAAGATCACCACGGCTTGCGTCTCGCGTGTACAAGCAACCTTAGTGCTGTCCGGGCTCCACACCGCGGGCCCGCAGCACGGCAGGGCACGGATCTCGCCGCTGCTTCTGCTCCACAGCCATATTGGGCAGCCGTACAGCTCACCCATGTACATGAGGACTGCTCCGTCAGGGCTCCACGCCATCGGGACGAAGGCCCATTCCTGCAGCGGCAGGCTCCCGGCCTCGGTTCCCGGGGGTAGATTCCAGAGCTTGACCGTCCCCGGCTGATCCCCGGAGACCAAGGTGCTCCCGTCCATAGAAGGCGACAGGGGACAAGGACGCGGCCCGCGTCCTAGGGACGACGGCTATGGGTAGCGCCCAAGGGATCTCGCCACCGGCTTGCTTAGGTCCTCGAACGTCACGTAGCCAGCGTACCGCTTACCAGGGCATGATCCATCCCTGCTGTGTTTGACCGATCTCACCCACACGCCACTGGTGAGCTGCCGGACCTCGTGGTGGACAATGCCCTGCTTCCACCGGCGGCCTACATGGCCTGGCGCACCTCCGCCGGCTTCCGTCTGCAGGACCCCGGCACCCACGGGCGCCTCCAAGGGGTACTTACCTCCGTGCAGAAGCCCGTTCCCCTCGAAGTAGTCGACGACAGCCTTCGGGTGCGCCCACAATCTCGATCTTCACTGTGACGGACACCTCCTCGAGGGGTCGGGCCGAGAACCGCTCCGGCGCAAGCGGGTACCGGTATCCGAACACGCCCCCTTCCGGGGACAGGAGCTCCACGTACTCGAGGGCGATCCGCCGCGTCTCCCCAGGTTCAATCGGGAACACCCGCGCCCGGTACGCCCCCTCCCCGATGTACTCGAGAAGCGCCGGGTCGCGGTTCTGCCGGAGGTAGGAGAGGTGGATGTCCCGCGCCTCGTCGGCGGGGAGGAGTTCGGCCGCCACCGGCTCCCCATCGACCCGCAGGGTGAACCCGTGGATCACCGGCCCCGGGGGGAGGGGGAACACGTTCGTCCCCTCGATTGGGAACCGGGTTTCGTTGCGGAACGCCTGGTCCACGTTCGGCGTCGCCACCCCGTCCCGGATCGTCACCGTCACGTGGTGGTAGACGATCGTCAGCCAGCAGAGGGGGGGACTGGGAATCTCCGGCCGCAGGATGGGGATGATGATCCCGTCCGCCAGCCCGGGGAGAACCAACGATAAGAACAGAACGAACAGCAGGGCGCCTTTCCGCACGCAAACCACCCCCTGCGGTCCATTTACACAGGGGTAACCAGGTTGGCTTCGCGGTTCCCTCTTTCGGGGATAGGATTACAGTCATGGGGTACGTGAAGTTTCTCGGCACGGCCGGGGCGCGGTTCGTGGTGGCCCGCCAGCTCCGGTTCTCGGCCGGGACGTGGATCGAGCTCGGGGGGACGCGGCTCCTCCTCGACCCCGGCCCGGGGACCCTCCTCCGCCTGCGCAAGAGCAAGCCGCCCCTCGACCCGCTCAAGCTCGACGCGATCCTCCTTTCCCACAAGCACCTCGACCACTCGACGGACGTGAACATCGTGATCGAGGCAATGGCCGACGGGGGGTACCGACGCCGAGGGACGCTCCTCGCTCCCGACGATGCGCTGGAGGGCGACGACCCGGTGGTCCTTCGCTACGTCCGCCCGTTCTTGGAACGGATCGAAACGTGGCAACCTGGGGGGGAGCACGCGGTGGGCGAGGTGAGGATTCGGCCTGTATCCCACGGCCACGGAGACGTCGAGGCGTACGGACTGGTCTTGGACTCGCCCGAGGGCCGGGTCGGGTTCGTCACCGATACCCGGTTCTCGCCCGATCTGGCGGGGCACTACACGGGGTGCGCGCTTCTTGTTCTCAACGTGGTCCTCAAGGACTGGAAACCCGACGTCGACCACCTGAGCCTTCCCCAGGCCGGGGAGATCATCGCGGCCGTGAAGCCGCGGCTCGCCGTCCTCACCCACTTTGGGACGACGATGCTTCGCGGCAACCCCCGCAAGCTCGTGGCGGAGCTCGCCGCGGCTGTAGGATCACCGGTGATCGCCGCCGCCGACGGGATGACCGTGGAATCGACGGAGTGGCGGGGGCATCCGGAGGGACTGGCTTCCGGTGGGTAGAGGTGGACAATGTGCACGGAGGTGGACTATGAAACGAAACGTGTTGCTCGCGGCGCTGATGGGTGGGGGGCTGCTGCTGGGGGGATGTTCGGGTCCTGAGGTCGGCCGACCTCCCGTGGCGGGGATTTGGTACAACCCGTGGAGAGGGGAAGTGCCGCTCTTGGTCACGTTCGTCAGCCAGTCCCAACCGGGTGACGCACCGATCGCAACCTACCGCTGGGACTTCGGCGACGGCGCGGTGAAGGACGGAGGGGCAACGGTAAGTCACTGGTACACGCGGGAGGGCACGTTCTACCCATCCCTGACCGTCACCGACAGCGCCGGCCTCTCCGCCACTGTGCGCGGGGTGATCCAACCCGGCAGGTCTTACCCGCTCGATGTGCTCGAATGGAAGCCGGAAGAGACCTACTATGGGCAGAGGGTAGTCGGTCGGGTGAAGAACATCGGCGACCGTCGGATCAACCTCGGCCGGGTCGTCGTGCAGTTCCGTGACAACGACTGGGTGGTCGTTCGCGAGAGGTCCAAGATTCTGGGGGACCTCGCTCCGGGCGCGGAGCAGATCTTCGAGATCACGACCGACCTTCTCCTTGCCCCAGGCGGAGCTCCCCACCACACGATCTACACGGAGGTCATCCACAGCGACCATCCGCTTTCGCCGTAGCGGCAGCCGCGTAGTCCGTTGTCCGTGAGCCGTAGTCCGTTCCGGCTCCGACGGTTCACGGGGAACGAAGAGCGGGCCGCGGCAGTCGCCCCGGAGTGCCCTGTCTTGCCGGAGAAGGTGCGGGCGACCCCGCCCGGCCATCACGGAATCGTTATCCCAGATTGGGAGAGAAGTTCGAGGAGGTGGCCCAGGTCGCGGATCGCCACTGCCCACACCCCGGCTACCCTGCCCCGCTCGTCCACGAACACGGTGAACGGGTAGCGGAGGTTCTCCGAGAGCTGGTAGCGGCGCGTGACGACTGCCCCCGGGTCGTGGACGACCGGGAACGTGATCCCGCGTTCGAGGACGATCGCCGGTACCTGGGGCCAGCGCTCAGGACACACCCCGACTACCGCAATCCAGTCTCGGTAGCGGCGGTGAAACTCCTCCAGGACGACCAGATCGTGTCTGCACACCCCACACCAGGTGGTCCAGAAGGCGATCACGATCGGTCTCCCCGGGGCCTCGGACATCGTGAACTCCCCCCGCCCGGAGAGCGTGAACTCCGGCGCCCGTTGGCCGACGATCGGGAACACTCCCTCCCCGGGTCGTCCCCCCCGCGGCACGGACAGCAGACCGAGGACAACGAGGGCCGCGAGTGCCAGACCGAGCCAACGCAGGTCCACCCCTACCGCTCTCCCTGAAGCGAAGCCACCTGGACAAGCTGGCCGAAGGCGAGGCCCCCGTCTCCCGGTGGGACGAGGCGGTGCGAGACGAACCGGAGCCCGGAGCTCTCCACCTCCGCCCGGATCGCAGAGGAGATCGCGTCGTTCACCGCCACCCCGCCGGTGAGCCCGACAACCGGGATTCCCCGGTCTAAGGCCACGCGGACGGCCAACCCGGCCAGGCCCCGGGCGAGGGCGGATTGGGCCGTGGCTGCGAGGTCAGGCACACCAGCTCCCCGTCTTCGCAGGGCGTCGAGCTCCCGGAACAACCCAACCGTGTCGAGGACCCGTCGCCCGTCCTGTTCCCGAACCAGAAGGGGAAGTTCCACTGCCGTCCCCCCGGCTGCCGCGGCCTCGAGGCGCATTGCCGGCTCCCCCTCGTAGGTTCGCTCGGAGCAGACCCCCACCCACGCCGCCACCGCGTCGAGGAACCGCCCGGCGCTCGTGGTCTGGGGGCAGTTCAGCTCGCGCTCGACCTGAATCCGCACCGCCTCGATCTCCTCTGGTCGCAGTCCCGATGCCGCAGGATCGAGACCGGCGGCGAGGAGGTAGCTCGCCGCCATCCGTCCCGGGCGGCGCGTGGCGAGGTCTCCACCGGGCATCGGCACCGGGGCAAGCGAGCCCACGCGATCCCACTCCCCCCCCTTCCACACGATGACCTCTCCACCCCACGCCGTCCCGTCAACTCCGTACCCGTACCCGTCGGCGGCGATCCCCACCAGATCTTGGACCCCGTGCTCGGCCGCGAGCCCGGCGACGTGGGCCACATGGTGCTGGACTGGGACCGCCTCTCCCAGCTCGGCGGCGAGGCGGGTCGTCGCGAACTGGGGATGGAGGTCGCACGCGATCCGCCGCGGGAGGGGGATTCCGGTGAGGCGGAGGAGGTGGTCCAGCGCTTCCCGCAGGAACTCAAGCGTATCCAGGTGCTCCGTGTTCCCGATGTGTTGGGAGAGGTGGACCTTGCCGCGGCTGTACAGGGCGAAGACCACGTTGAGATCCCCGCCGAGGGCGAGAAGGGGACCTTCCCCCAGGTCCAAGGGGACCGGCTCCGGGACCCACCCTCGTGATCGGCGAAGGAACGTCGGGGTCGCTCCGGAGACACGTACCACCGAGTCGTCGCAGCGGGCCACGATTCGCCGGTTGTGGAGGAGGAACGCGTCGGCAACCCCTTCCAGGTCGCCGAGGATCCGCCTGTCCTCGATGAGCATGGGACGGCCGGGGTAGTTGGCGCTCGTCATCACGAGCGGGAAAGGGAGATCGCGGAACAGGAGGTGGTGAAGACCCGTGTACGGGAGCATCACACCCACGGTGTGAAGTCCGGGTGCCACCGACGGGGCGAGAACGCCGGGACTGAGTTGGAGGACGACGATTGGCCGCCGTGGGGAGCGGAGGAGGGACCACTCCTCGGTGGACAGACGGGCGAACCGCTCGGCCTGGTCCTCGCGGGCCATGAGGGCGAACGGCTGCCCCGGCCGACCGAGCCGCCGCCGAAGCCCGGCGACCACCTCGTCGCGGGTGGCGTCGCACGCGAGGTGCGTTCCGCCAAGTCCTTTGATCGCCAGGACCTTCCCCGCGCGCAGCGCGGTCACGGCCCGTTCGATCGGTTCTTCGGCCGTCTCCCGGCCGGCCTCGACGTAGCGCAACTTCGGTCCGCACACAGGGCAGGCGATCGTCTGGGCGTGGTAACGCCGGTCGAGGGGATCGGTGTACTCCCGTCGGCAGTCAGCGCACAGGGCGAACTCGCGGAACGCGGTCCGCGGCCGGTCGTAGGGGAGTCCCTCGATCACCGTGAACCGCGGGCCGCAGTCCGTGCAGCTCGTGGCCCAATACCCGTGGTAGCGGCCCGCGGGGTCGGCGATGTCCGCGATGCAGGGGCCGCAGGTGGCGGTGTCGGGGGGGATGGCGCCGCTTCCCTCGCCCCCATCCAGGGAAGGGACGATGTGGAACCCCTGTCTTCCGTCCGGCCGAAGACCGGTCACGTCCAGGTGCTCGATCGCGGCCAGGGGGGGGCGTTCGGTGTGGAGTGCGGCCAGGAAGCCGTCCACAGCATCAGGATCCCCTTCGACCTCGATCTCCACCCCCGCGTCCCCCAGGTTGCGGACGAACCCCGCCAAGCCCCGGCCGACCGCGATGCGGTACACGAAGGGACGGAACCCAACCCCCTGCACGGTCCCCGTCACGTGGAGCCTCTTCCGCACGCGTTGCGACATCGCGGGGTGATTATCCCCGAACCTCTTGCCGGCGTGGTCTCTGGTTCGGGTATCCCGTCTGTCCCTCGGCGGACGGACGGGGGTGGTTGGAGAAGCGGAGGTTGACGGGTGCAATGGGGAGCGCATGGTGCGGGCCGAGGTGGACACAGGGGTGGTGCGGGGGAACCTGGAGCGGATCCGGGCGTGGCTTCCCCGCCGGGTGTCCGTCCTGTTCGTGGTCAAGGAGGACGCCTACGGGCATGGCCTGCTCCCGGTGGCGCGTGCTGCCCAAGGGGTCGTTGACTGGTTTGGCGTTGCGTACCTCGCCGAGGCACGCTCGTTGCGCCGCGCCGGTTTCGAGCAGCCGATCTTCATTATGACCCCGCCCGTGGGCTCGACGCTGATCGCCGCGATCCGCGAGGGGTACCACCTCCCTCTCGGCGACAGCGGGATGATCCCCGAGATCGAGGCCGCCGCCGTCCGCGCCGGGCGCCGGGCGCTTGTCCACATCGAGGTCGACACGGGGATGGGCAGGTTCGGTCTTCTCCCGGAAGAAGTCGACCAGGCGCTGGCTGTCCTCAACCCCGACCGAGTCGAGGTCGCGGGCGTGTACTCCCACCTCTCGTCGGCGAATGGCCGGTCTGAGGAGGATCTCGAGTTCACCCGGGCGCAGGTGTGGTGGTTTCGACAGGTCCTCCAGGAGTGGGAGCGGCGGGGGATCGAGATTCCGTGGCGACATCTCGCCAACTCGGCTGCGGTGCTTGCGTTCGACGAAGCGACGGCGTCTCCCCTGAACATGGTCCGGGTAGGGACCGCGGCCTATGGGTACCCCGAAGGGCCGGCAGTTCCTCCTGTCGAGCTTGTTCCCGCGGCGCGGGCGTGGACCGAGGTCGCCGCTGTCCGCGACCTGCCGCGCGGCTGGCCGGTGGGGTACGGCCACGCCTACGTGACCCCGGACGCGCGCCGGGTGGCGATCCTTGCCGCTGGTTACGGGGACGGGCTGCGGCCGGAGCTCCGGCGCGTGGTGATCCGCGATCAGGCAGCTGACCTCGTGGGGAAGCTCGGGATGGACAGCGTGGCTGCCGACGTAACGGGGATCGAGCGCATCAGCCGGGGTGACCGGGCCCTCCTGTTCGGCCCCGGCGTGTGCGGGCACCAAGGTTGGATCTGTCCGGTGCTCGTGCCGGTGCTCCTCTCCGCCCACCGCCGCTGGACGAGCTAGAGGCCTACGGGCTTCGGCCCAGCGGCGCCGCTCCTCATCCCGGCGGAACCGGGGGCGCTCCCTCCCCGCCCGGAGGGCCCCCCTCGTCCACGGTGAGCCCCACGATCGCCAGGTCGCGGCCGGCGACGACCTCGGTCCGGCCGCCGCACCGCGGGCAGGCAAGTACGGGCACGGTGAAGTGCCACCCCTCATCGCTCACGTACCGAGCGGGCCCTTCGTAGCCACACGCTGGGCAGCGGATCTGGACGGGAACCTTCTCGATCCGGAGCTCCGAACCCGCGACGGGTGTGCCCTCGGTGAGGATGCGCCACGCCTCGGCCAGCGCCTCCTCGGACAGGATGAGGAGCTCGCCCTTGCGGATGTGGACAGCCTTCACCCGCCCCTGTACCGGGTGCCGGCCGAGGTGCTCGGTCAGGCCTTCGAGGAGCGCGTGGGCGAGCGAGTATTCATGCATGGGTCCTCTCTACGTCGTCAAGGCCCTCACCGCCGGGATCGCGGAGCGCGCCGAGGACGCCTGCTCCTGGACTGAAGCCTGAGGGCAACGATGCCCTCTGAGGAACCGACGCACGGCGAATCCGGCAGCTGCAGGTCCCTGGTCTCAACGCACGAGCCTCCTGATTCCTGGTCCCCGCATCAACGGGCGGAGGGTCTTCTGTGCGACCTCGGCTTCCTCGCGGTGGGGTTTCGTGGTTCACAGGCCGAGGGCGGTGAGGAGCTCGTCCACCCCGCGGCCGCTCCTGGCATCGGTGAGGGCAATCGCTCCGTGGGGATTGAGCCGGCGGTAGTCGTCCACGAGGACCATCGGGTCCACTCCCACGAAGCTCGCCAGGTCCACCTTGTTCACGGCGAGGACGTCGGTCTGGGCGAACATCTTTGGATGTTTGCGGACCATGTCGTCGCCTTCGGTCACGGAGATCACGACGAGGTCACCCTCGGTCCCGAGCGGGAAGTCGGCCGGACAGACAAGGTTCCCCACGTTCTCGATGAACAGGACATCCACGTCGCCGAGCGGGAAGCTCTCCAGGGCGTGCCCCACACGGTGGGCGTCGAGGTGGCAGTCGTCCCCGGTGTTGAGGTTCGCGGCGACGAGCCCGGCGGCGACGAACTTCTGGTAGTCGTCGTCGCCCGCCACGTCACCGGCGATCGCTCCGACCCGCAGGCCCTTCTCCTTCAGCCGCTCGGCGAGGCGGAGGATGAGAAGAGTCTTGCCTGACCCGATTGCTCCCATTACGTTGAAGGCTCGCACCCCATGCTCCTTGAACAGGGCGAAGTTGCGGGAGGCGAGTTCGATCTGCCGCTTGAACACGTCTTCGGTTCCCACGCGGATGTCGTGCATGGCAGGCAATGATACCTCCGACCGGCCTCCTCCCCCGGGGCGGATTGCGCGGTCCGCGTCCCGTGGCTATAGTCCGACCCGTATGCGCCGGATGGCGGAGTGGGCGACGACGGCGGGTCTGGTGTTCCTGGTCTACCTCGTCTTCTCCGCCTTCAGCGGAAGATGGGGCCTGTGGGCCTCGGAGGAGCTTCTCGCTGGCGCGATCATCGCGGTTCTCGTGGGGCTCGCCACCGGCTCCCTCGTGTGGGCGCGGGGAGGCTGGCGGCTTCTCCAGCCGCATCGCTGGCTGCTGTTCCTGCTCTACCTCGTCGGCCCGTTCTTCTACGCGATGGCCAAGGCGAACCTCGACGTGGCGTGGCGGGTGATCACCGGCCGGATCAACCCGGGGATCGTCCGGTTCAACCCCGGCCTCCAGACCGACTTCGGCCGGACGTTCCTCGCCAACTCGATCACCCTCACCCCAGGCACCCTGACGATGGACGTGGACGACGCCACGGGGGACTTCTTCGTCCACTGGATCAGCGTGACCGATGCCTCCCCGACGGCGGACGCCGTGTGCGGGCCGTTCCCGAAGTGGGCGCGGAGGGTGGCCGAGTGATCGTCGCCCTGCCGTTTGCCGCTGCTGGCCTGGCCATGCTGGGGTTCATCCTCGTGTGCATGGTCCGGCTGTCGGTTGGCCCCACCGCCGCCGATCGGGCGGTGGCACTGGACACGATCAACACCCTCGTCGTGGCGACGATGGTCCTCCTCGGCGCGGCGTTCGACCTCGTCGTGCTCCTGGACGTGGCGCTCGTGTACGCGCTTCTGTCCTACGTGGGGACGCTGTACATCGCCCGGTACCTGGAACGGGGGCTGTCGTGACCGGGCTCATCTACGCGTTCCTTGCGATCGGGGCCGCGTTCAACGCGCTCGGGGCGGTGGCGCTGATTCGGTTTCCCGACGTCTACACCCGCATCCACGGCGCGACGAAGTGCACAACGTTCGGGTCGATCTTCTCGATCCTCGCCGTCGCCGTGTACGGGATCGCCCATGGCGGCGGGGCAGGCGGGACGATGGCCGTACGGGCGTTCCTCGCGCTCGTGTTCCTGCTCCTCACGAACCCCACGGGATCTCACGCCCTGGCGCGCGCCGCCCATCGGTCAGGGATCAAGCCGTTCCGCGCCGTCGTGGACCGCCTCGAAGAAGCGGGTCACCCGTCACCCGTCACCCGCCACGGGCCCGAGGAGACGCGATGACGATTCTCGCCATCCTGCAGATCGTGATCCTCATCCTGATCGTCGCCGGGTCAGTCCTCGCCGTGTGGCTGAAGGACCTCCTGGCAAGCGTGATCGCCCTCGCTGGGTCGAGCCTGCTTCTTGCGCTCCAGTTCTATCTACTCCAGGCTCCCGACGTGGCGATTGCCGAGGCGGGGGTCGGGGCCGCGCTGACCACGGCGATCTTCGTCCTCGCGATCCGGAAGACCCAGCGCAAGGAGGAGGAATGAGGCGCTGGGTCGTGGTCGCGGCGTTCCTGATCGTCGCCGGGTGTCTCCTGCTCGGCGGGGCCCGGATGCGCCCGTTCGGCGCGCCGCGCTACGACCTCATGGACCGCTACTTCAACGCCTTCTCCCAGTACGAGGCGGCGACGAACAATGTCGTGACCGCGATCGTGTTCGACTACCGCGGCTACGACACCCTCGGCGAGGCGACGGTCCTGTTCACGGCTGTGGTGGGGGTAGCCCTCATCCTGCGGAGGCTGAAGCGATGAGCGTCGTGGTGAAGACGATCGCCCGGATCCTCCTCCCCGTGATTCTCGTGTTCGGGGGGTACGTCATCCTCCACGGGCACCTCACCCCGGGCGGTGGGTTCCAGGGCGGGGCAGTCGCTGCGTCGGCGGTGGCGCTCCTCCTCGTTGCGTTCGGGGCCAGTTCGGTGAAGAAGCTCAAGACACCGTTCTCGATCCTCGAGGACCTGGGCGGGGTCGCGTTCGTGCTCCTGGGGTTCCTCGGGATCGGGACCACGTTCTTCTTCAACCTCCTCGCTGGCTCGGGCGGGCTGTTCGGCGCAGCCGCGCCGATTGGACCCAACCCCGGGGTCCTCAACACCGGCGGCACAGTGCCGCTCATGAACTGGGCGGTGGGGTTCAAGGTGCTCGGCGGACTGGGCGCAGTGATGGTCCTGTTCGGCCTGTTCGGGGGCGACGATGATCGGTAACGTCCCGTTCGTCGTGTGCATGGTGCTCGTCCTCCTCGGGCTGTGGGCCCTCCTGTTCCGGAGGAACCTTGTCAAGGTCGTGATCGGGATCAAGATCATCGAGAACGGGGTCAACCTGTACCTCGTCGCCACGGGCTACGTGCACAAGGGCGTCGTTCCGATCTATACCTACGCTCCCCAGGACGCGGCGATGGTTCTCCCCACGCCGCAGGCCCTCACCCTGACGAGCATCGTGATCGGCCTGGCCACCACGGCGCTCATGCTCGCGTTCGCGGTCGTCATCCACCGCCACAAGAAGACCTTGGACGGCCGCAAGGTCACGGAGCTCTCGGGATGAACCTCACCGCACACGCCCCGATCCTGGCGATCGCCGTGCCCCTCTTGGGCGCGTTCGCCCTTCCGTTGTGGGCGAAGCTCCACCGGTCCCTGCGCGACGGGTGGCTCGTCCTCGTCGCGGGCGCCACCGCCGCCCTCACGGCCCTCGTCGCGGTCCAGGTGTACACGGTCGGGATCCAGGTCTACACCCTGGGTGCGGCTTGGCCGCGAGACACCCTGACCCCCGGCGGGTTCCCGATCCGGATCATCCTCACGGTGGACGCCCTCAGCGCGTTCATGGGGCTCATCACCGCCCTCGTCGCCGTGGTCGGGTTCGCCTACGCCTGGCGGTACCTGAAGGAAGACGAGGGGAAGACCCTCGCCCTCACCCTCGGCACGCTCCTGTGGGCGGGGATGCTCGGGATGGCGTTCACGGGGGACCTGTTCAACCTGTTCGTGTTCTTCGAGGTCACGTCGATCGCCGCGTGCGGGCTGGTGGGCTACCGCACGTGGGCGTCGCGTGGCCCGGAGGCAGCGTTCAAGACGATGGTCATGTACACCGTGGGTGGGCTGTTCGTCCTGCTGGCGATCGCCCTTCTCTACGGCGAGTACGGGGCCCTCAACCTCGCCTACCTCGCCCGGCAGCTGAGCGGGTCGCTCATCGACCGGATCGCGCTGGCCCTTCTGTTGGGCGGGCTGCTCATGAAGGCCGGCGCGGTACCGCTCCACATGTGGGCGCCCGACGCGTACGGCGAGGCCCCGGCCCAGGCGGTGATCCTCCTCGTCGCCAACACCCAGATCTCCCTCTACGCCCTGTTCCGGGTCCTGTTCACCCTCTACGGCGGGGTTGCTGACCCGAGCGTGGGGTGGCTGGTCGTGGCCCTCGGCACGCTGACCCTCCTCGTGGCGGCCCTGATGGCGGTGGTCCAGCTCGACCTCGGCCGCCTCGTGGCGTTCGGGGCCGTGTCCCAGATCGGGTACATGCTCCTCGGGGTCGGGGTTGGGCTGACCGTGATCGCCGCTCGGCCCGCGTACGGGCTCGTCGCGATCCAAGGCGGGATCTTCCACATGCTGAACGACGCGGCGGCGATCGGGCTCCTCTTCCTCGCCGTGGGCGCGGTGGAGAAGGCGAGCGGGAGCCGAAACTTGGGAGCTCTGGGCGGGTTGGGCCACGACCTCCGGTGGACCACCGGGTTCTTCCTCCTCGGCTCGCTCGCCTTGGCCGGGATCCCACCCCTCAACGGGTTCGCCTCGAAGCTCATGATCTACCAGTCGAGCTTCCTCCTCTCCCCGATCCTGTCGGCGCTGGCGATCCTGGCGTCGATCCTCCTCCTCGCCGTGTTCGTGAAGGCGTTCCAGGGGGCGTTCCTCGGGCCGAGGCTCAGAAAGGCCGAGCCGGTTCCCGTCCCGATGCTCGTGGCGATGGGCGTGCTCGCCCTGGGCGTGCTCGCGTTGGGCCTGTTCCCCGAGCTCGTCGTCCGCCACCTCGTGGCGCCGGCGGCGGACGCCCTGTGGAGGGGCCGCGACCTCTACCTCCAGGCGGTGCTCGGACGATGACCCTCCTCACCGGCCACGGCTTCTGGAACCCGCTTCTCTGGCTCGCCGCCGCAGGCGGGGTGACGCTGCTCGCGCTCCTGGTGTGGTCGCGCGGCCGGCGCGACTACACCCGAGGGACGGACGGGGAGCTCCCATTCCTGTCTGGCGAGAAGGCGGAGGGAGCCCACGTCGGGGGCGGGCACCTCTACTGGGGGTTCGTGGAGGGACTCCGGTCGTACGTGGAGCGGCTGCGGGCGCTCCACAGCGGGCTCGTCAACGACTACGTGGCGTGGCTGGTGGTCATCCTGGCCGTGGTGTTCCTGATCGTCCTCGTGGGGGGCTGAGATGGGTCTCGGGTCGTTCAAGCGCGCGCTGTGGGTGTTCCACATTGCCACCGGTTCGTGCAACGGCTGCGACATCGAGATCGTGGCTGCCCTCACCCCCCGCTACGACGTGGAGCGGTTCGGGATCAAGCTCGTGGGCACCCCGCGCCACGCCGACGTCCTCCTCGTGACGGGGCCCGTGACGCGGCCGATGGCGGAGCGACTGAAGCGCGTCTACGAGCAGACGCCGGACCCGAAGGCCGTCGTCGTGGTCGGGGGGTGCGGCTCGACCTCGGGCGTGTTCTACGACAGCTACAACGTGGTCGGCCCGGTGGACAAGATCGTCCCCGTGACCGCCTACGTCGCCGGCTGCCCGCCCCGGCCGGAGGCAATCATCCACGGCGTGGTGACCGCGGTGGCGAAGCTCGAGGAGCTCACGGGGGAGAAGCGATGACCGCCGATCAGGTGACGCGGGCACTCACGGCAGCCGTGCCGGGGCTCCAGCCCGAGCTCCGGCCGCGGAAGGTCGGGGTCCGGTCCCCGGTCGAGGTCCCCGAGCTGTGGGTCGAGGTGCCCCGGGAGGGGCTCGTCCCCGCGGTGGCGGCCCTCAAGGCAGAGGGCCCGCTCCACATCTCCGTGATCTCCGGCCGGGACGTGGGCGAGAAGATCGAGCTTCTGTACCACTTCGCGGTCGGGTACGGGACCCCCGGCGGCGAGGTGACCGTGACCCTTCGGGTGACCGTGTCCAAGGCCGACCCAGTGCTGCCCTCGATCTGCGGGCTCCTCCCCGGCGCGGAGACGACCGAGCGGGAGAAGATCGAGTTCCTCGGCGTTTCGTTCACCGGGATCCCGTCCACAGCGCACGTGTTCCTGCCCGACGACTTCCCCGGCCACCCGTGGCGGAAGGACGACCCGGAAACGGCCAAGCTCGTGAACCGGCTCGTGGAGTGGGAGGGGAAAGATGCCTGAGACCCAGAACGTGTACGAGATCCCGATCGGCCCGATCCACCCTGCCTTGAAGGAGCCGATCCGGTTCACGTTCCAGGTGGAGGGGGAGCGGATCCGCGGCGTGGACGTCCGCGCCGGGTTTGCCCACCGCGGGATCGAGTTCATGGCGATGAAGCGGAACCTGATCCAGACCCTCTACCTCTCCGAGCGGATCTGCGGCATCTGCTCGATCTCGCACCCGATCGCAATCACCCTCGCTGTGGAGCGGGCGGCGGGGATCGAGGTCCCGCCTCGCGCCCAGTACCTGCGCGTGATCTTCTCCGAGCTGGAGCGGATCCACTCCCACCTCCTCTGGGCCGGGGTTGCCGCACACGAGCTGGGGTTCGACACGCTGCTTCACCTCACGTGGAAGGTGCGGGAGCAGGTCCTCGACATCCTGGAGGAGCTCTCGGGAAACCGGATCGACTACGCGATCCCGATCTACGGCGGGGTGCGGCGGGACATCGTCCCGGCGCAGGTCCCGAAAGTCGAGGCGATGGTCCGCTACTACCGCGGGCTCTTGGACGAGCTCCTCGACGCGTTCCTCCGCGACCCGTCCGTCGAGGCTAGGACGCGCGACGTGGGGATCCTCACGGCACAGGAGGCCGACTCCCTGTGCGCGGTGGGCCCCACTGCCCGCGCGTCGGGCCTCTCGAAGGACGTGCGCCAGGACCGGCCGTACCTCGTGTACGGCGAGCTTGGGGTGAGGGCGATCACGCCGCGCGACTGGGGCCTCGAGCCACGGGGCGACGTGTACGACAAGGCCGTCGTCCGGCTCCTCGAGATCGGCCAGTCCCTCGACCTCATCGAGAAGTGCCTGTACGAGATGCCAGACGGGGAGATCACCTCGTTCCCGAAGATCCCCGCCCTCCTCGCCTACCTCAAGAAGGCCGAGGGCGAGGGGTTGGGCTGGCACGAGGCGCCGCGGGGCGAGGTCATCCACTACATCCGCCTCGAGGCCGGGGTCGAGGAACCCGTTGTGTGGAAGGTGAAGGCCCCCACGTACTCGAACCTCATGAGCTGGGTCCCCATGTTCCGCGACCAGGAGGTGGCCGACATCCCGATCATCGCCGCCTCGATCGATCCCTGCATGTGCTGCATGGACCGCGTGCACGTGGTGCGCGACGGCTCCCCCGGGACGGTGCTCAAGGAGGAGCTCCTCCGCCTGTCCCGCGCCAAGACGGAGCGTGTCACCCGTCACCTGTCCCCCGTCCCCCGTCACGGAGGTGCCGCATGAGTGCCCTCCACTTCGTGTGGCAGGCGGCAGCCGTCCTCGTGGGCGGCGGGCTCCTGGGCTTGGTGTACAAGGGGTTCGACCGTAAGCTTGCCGCGCGGATGCAGGCCCGGATCGGGCCGCCGCTGCGCCAGCCGTTCCTCGACGTGGGGAAGCTCCTCGTGAAGGAGAGCGTGGTCCCCAAGGACGCCGTGGGGTGGCTGTTCCGGGCGATGCCGTTCCTGGCCGTGGTCGCCTCGTTCACGGTTCTCCTCTACCTCCCGTGGGGGCCGTTCCCGGCGGTTCTCGGTGGCTACGGGGACGCGATCCTCGTCCTGTACCTCCTTGCCGTGCCGGCGCTCGCGATGGCGCTCGGTGGGTTCGCCTCCGGGTCGCCCCTCGCCACGGTGGGTGCTCAACGCGAGATTGTCATGCTGATGTCCTACGAGTTCCCGCTTGCCGTGGCCGTGGTCGGGGTGGTGTGGCGGCTGGCGACCCTTGGCGGCGGGCCCGTGTTCTCGCTGGGGGCGATCGCCGCGGCGCCCCTGTGGGCCCAGGTGGGCCCGCTAGGGGTGATCGGGCTCGCCATCCTCGCTGCGTGCCTTCTGATCGTGACCCCGGCCGAGCTCTCCAAGATTCCGTTCGACATCCCCGAGGCGGAGACTGAGATCGCCGGGGGCCTCATGGTCGAGTACTCCGGGACCTACTTGGCGCTCTTCTACCTCGCCGACGCGGCGAAGACGATCGCCATGGCCGCCCTCGTCGTGACCCTGTTCGCCCCGTACGGGATCGCCGGGCTTCTCGGCCTCTCCGGGGCCGGTGCCCAGGCCGTGGACCTCGTGTTCCATCTCCTGAAGATCTTCGTTGTCATGTTCGCCGCCGTGACCACGGTGCGGGTGGCGATGGCCCGGCTCAAGATCGACCAGGTGGCGCGCGGGTTCTGGCTTCAGATCACCGCGGTGGCCGTGGCGGGGCTGGTGCTCTTGGTCCTCGACCGGATGGTGGTCGGATGATCCTCAAGACCCTGTTTTCCCAGCTCCTCACCAAACCGGCCACGAACCGGTTCCCGGCCAAGTACATGCCCAAGTCCGTGCTCGGGTTTCTGGGCCGGGTGAAGGAGGGCAAGGCGACCCTTGTCCCGCCCGTGCCGGTGCCGCCCCGGTTCCGGGGGAAGATCGCCTACGACCGGGAGAAGTGCATCGGGTGCCAGCTCTGCATCCGGGTGTGCCCGGCCAAGGTGATCGAGTTCCTGCCCGAGGTGAAGAAGATCCGGATGCACGTGGCGCGGTGCACGTTCTGCGCCCAGTGCGTGGACGCCTGCCCGGTGGACGCCCTCGCCGAGAGCCCCGACTTCCTCCTCTCCGACACCGACCGCAGCTCCGCTGCGCTCACGGTGGAGTAGCCCCGACGACCTACTCAGTTTGGTTGACCCGCTCTGGAAACCGATTGGGGTTGCCTCTGTCGCGTCAGGGCCCCCAATGTTGCGCGCCATCACTCGATTCCCCGGACCTGCGCACCGCCCAACCACGACGAGACCTCTCGGCGAACTCCGCGTCTCTGCGCCCCAGAACAAGCACGCACGGAACAAGATCTGACCCCAGTGATGAGTGAGCTCACTGGGGCTCACCAAGTAGGCTGACCAGACAACTAGACCCTGCCCCGGAGTCGCGGGTCCAGTGCGTCGCGGAGGCCGTCGCCGAGGAGGTTGAACCCCAAGACGGATAGGAAGATCGCCAGCCCGGGGAACGCGGAGACGTGAGGCGCAACCCGCAGGTACTCTCGCCCGCGGCTGAGCATCGCCCCCCATTCGGGGGTCGGCGCCTGGGCTCCCAGCCCGAGGAAGCCCAGTCCCGCTGCGGTGAGAATCGCGCTTGCGGTGTACAGGGTGGAGAGCACGACCACGGGTCCCAGCACGTTGGGAAGCACGTGGCGCACCAGGATCCGTGTGTCTGCAGCACCCATGGCCCGGGCGGCCTGAACGTACTCGGAGTCGCGGATCGACATGGTGGACCCGCGCACCACCCGGGTGTAGACGGGAATCGACGAGATGCCGATGGCCAGCATCGCGTTCCACAGACTTGGCCCAAGGACCGTGACCACGAGAATCGCGAGGAGGATAGGGGGGAATGCGAGGAGGATATCGATCGAACGTTGGGTGAGGATGTCGAGCTTGCCGCCGTAGAAGCCGGAAGCGAGTCCCCACGGAACACCGATCGCCATCCCCACACCCACCGAGACGACCCCGATGGTGAGGGAGATCCGCGCGCCGTAGATGATCCGGCTGAGAATGTCGCGCCCCAGTTCGTCCTGGCCCAGCCAGTGGCTCGATGAAGGTGGGGTGAGGCGCTCCCTCATCCGCGGCAAGAGGGGGTCGTGAGGAGCGAGCACTGGGGCCAGCAACGCGACGACGAGGAGCGTCAACACCGCTAATAAGCCCACTGCGGCGCTGCGGTGCCGCAGGAGACCCCGGGCCATATCCCATAGCAGCTGCCTAGATCCCGCCACGGCCGCCTCCTTGTGCTCTAGTCATAGCGAATTCGAGGGTCCACGAACGAATACGCGAGGTCCACCAGGAGGTTCACTCCAATGAAGATCAGGGCGATCACCAGAACGGCACCCTGAACCACCGGATAGTCGCGGTTGGTGATCGAGTCGACCATCAGGCGTCCCACGCCGGGCCACGTGAACACGGTCTCGGTGAGCACCGAGCCAGCGAGCAATCCACCGAACTGGAGCCCGACCACCGTGACGACTGGGATGAGCGCATTCCGCAGTGCGTGACGGAGGGTGACTGCACGCTCCGTGAGGCCCTTGGCCCTCCCAGTGCGAATGTAGTCCTGACGCAGAATCTCGAGCATGCTGGAGCGGGTCATCCGGGCGATCATCCCCGTGGCCATTGCGCCAAGGGTGACCGCCGGGAGCACCAGATGACGCAGTGTCCCTCTACCGCCCACGGGGAACCACCCGAGCCGAACGGAGAAGATCCACATCGCCATCAAGCCGAACCAGAACACGGGGATGGAGATGCCCATGAGAGCTCCGACCATCGTGCCGTAATCCAGGACGGAGTACTGCCGAGTCGCTGAGATGATGCCAGCGGTCAGCCCGAGGAGGATGGCGATCGCCATGCTGGCGGAGGCGAGTTCCAGCGTCGCCGGAAGGCGGAACCCAAGCTCCTGGGTGACCGGGCGACGGGTGCGAGCCGACCGGCCGAGGTCGCCGCGCAGCAGGTTCCAGATGTAGATCCCGTATTGAACCGTCAGCGGACGATCCAGACCGAGTTGCGTGCGTATCCGCGCCACTACCTCTTGAGGGGCCGCCTCGCCAGCCATGACCAGAGCGGGGTCCCCCGGGATCAGGCGCAGCGCCAGGAACACCAGTGTGACCACCCCGAGCAACACGGGAATGGCCAGAAGAAGTCGGCGGACAATGTAGCTGAGCATGTGTGCCTCATCCGGTCCCCGCTGGACCCCGACGGGCGCCCGTGCGCCCGCCGGGGCAGAAGCGAGGATGGGGGTATGAGCCCTCTAGTTGTCCAGCCAAGCGCGGTGCGCTTGGACGGTGAAGTTGGGATGGAAGACAAGGCCCCGTACGTTGGTCCGGACGCCGTAGCGGTGATCCGGGTTCAACAGGAACAGCCACGGCGCTTCGTTCCAGATCAACTCGATCGCCTGTGCGTAGTACTGCTCACGCAGCTCGGGGACCGGCGTGGTGCGGGCCGCCGTCAGAAGGTCGTCGACGGTCTCGTTCTTGTAGAACGAGCGGTTGCTGCCGGCAGGCGCCCACTGCGTTCCGTGGAACAGGGAGTACAGGGTGTAGTCAGCGTCGCCCGTGACCGTGCTCCAGCCGAGCATGTAGAGATCGGTCTCGCTCCGATCCACCGGCCGCAGCGTGAAGTCCAGGTACGAACCCCACTCCATCGAGATGAGCTCCACGTCGATTCCGACCACCTTCAACTGGGCTTGGATGACCTCTGCACCGAGCGTCCGCCAACCGGGGTTGTAGCGAAGTGTCGTCTTGAACCCGTTCGGATAGCCGGCCTTGGCTAGCAGATCCTTGGCCTTCTCCACGTCGTAGACATACGGACCTGGCGCATGGTAGCCGAACACGCCCGGGCTGAACGGTGCTGCCGCAACGGAGGCAAAACCGCCAAACACGAAGTCCACGATCTCCTGTTTGTCGACCGCGTAGTTCAGCGCCTGGCGGACGAGTGGGTTGGCCAGCGGCCCGCGCTGGCAGTTCATACCCACGTACTGAATGGTGAGCGACGGGATGATGACAACTTCGGTCTTCGGGTCAGCGTTGACAATCGGAACATCGTCTGGGGGGACGACGGTCGTCACGTCCACCTCGCCTGTAAGGAGCTTCATGACCCGCGTTCCGCCCTCGGGGATCGGAAGGAACACCAGCCGGTCCAAGTAAGGGCCCTCTCCCCAGTAGTTCGGGTTCCTCGCGAGGACGAGCTCGGTTCCAGGGATCCAGCGCACAAACATGAACGGACCCGTCCCCACGGGGTGGTCCACGCCGGCCGCCACGGCCGCCGGGCTGACGACTCCGGTGAAGCTGTGCGCGAGGCCTACGAGCAGCGGAGCGAAGGGCGCGCTGAGGTGCATGCGCATCGTGTGATCATCGATAACCTCGATGTCAGCAATGTAGTTCATCCCCAAGGTGGGCCCGAAGATCGCCTTGTCGCGGAACCGAAGTAGGTTCCATTTCGCCGCCTCGGCGTTGAACGGTGTTCCGTCGTGGAACTTCACGCCTTCCCGCAGGTAGAACGTCCACACCAGACCATCATCGCTGGACTCGAAGCTCTTGGCCAGGATGTACTCCAGCTCGCCGCCTGGCCCCAACCGGAAGAGAGCCTCGGCCACATGCATGAAGACGTTGGATGCGGGTGTGTCCGTCATCGCCAGCGGATCAAGCGTCGCTGGGTCATACTCCATGGCAATCGTTAGTGTCCCGCCGTAGCGCGGTGTCGCCCCTGCCAGAGCCCCCAGAGTTAACAACGCCATACACAGACCTACGATCTTTCTCATCGGACTACCTCCTTGGTTCTGTTCGGTCGGCACTGCTGCTTGGGACTGATTGTCTGCGCTAACCCGTTCGCCGCGGCCATCACCCCCTCCCCCAGACACTCCTTGACCCCCCGGTCCGTTGTCTGGCGATTGATGATAAGGGTGGTGGTGTACGGCAGCAAGGCCGGCGTCTTGGTTCTCCTGCAGATCGCTACGAGGCCGAGGGGGGGACGGGTTGGTCGGAAAAGAGACGGCCCCTCCTCCGAGACCAGTAAGGGGGGTCAGATCTTGTTTCGTGCATGCCTGTGTCGAGCCGTATGGCCCGCGACGGGCTGTGGTCAGGCCATGCGGGCATCGGAGCATGAGGATTGCCTCAGAACAACCTCTGACCTCTCCGCTTGCCATTGTTAGCGTGCGGTCGGGTGTTCATTCCTGGTGCTCGTGTCGGTTCGGGACACCAAGAATAGAGACTGACCCCGCCGGCTGAGCTCCCCAGCCCGGTTGACGCACTCCGGATTCCCTGTGTCGCGTCAGGGCCCCCGACTTGGATCGCAAGCCCCGACCTTCTTGGCCGGCGCGCCATTTCGCAGCGAACTCGACGTCTCTTGGCCTGGAACGAGCCTGCACGGAACAAGATCTGACCCCAGTGACCATGGCGGGGCAGCAAAGCTTGAGCCATCCTCACGATCCGAGGACCTGGGCTACCAGCCGAACGAACCTCGGGTCTGACCGCACCGGATCGACGAACGAGGTTGTGAGCGCGGTCAGAAGCCACTCATCTCGCTCAGCGTACGCGCGCTCGAGCCAGGCGAGGGCTCGCTCCAGGTCGCCGACCGCCAGATAGCACGCGGCGAAGCAGGTCGGGGGGACGTGCCCTCGTGCGGCTCGGCTCTCGAGTTCCCGCAGCGCGGCGGCCACCGCCCCCCGCTGTCCGCTCATCTCGCGGAGGCAGCCCGTGATCACCGCTGGCCACGGGGACCCTCCACTCACGGACCGCTCCCCCTCCACCGCAGCCAGCGCGCGCTGCAGGTCGCCCTTCTGCACGTACGCAAGGGCGAGGTTGACGCGGGTCATCGGGAACGAAGGATCGAGGGCCAACACTCTCTCGAACGCCGCGATTGCCTCATCGGTCCGACGGCCAGCAAGGAGGATCCGGCCGAGGTTCCGGTTCACGACGAGGGACAACGGGTCGAGCTCCAGCGCCCGGTCGATCGCGCGCTGGGCTTCGTCCAACCGGTGGACATACATGAGCACGAGCGCGTACCAGTGGTGGGCGGTGGCGTAGTTGGGGTTGAGCTCGATTGCCCGTTGCAGCTCTCGCTGTGCCGCGCCGAAGTCGAACGACTGATGGGCGCAGATCATGCCGAGGGATGCGTGTGCCTCGGCCAGGGACTCGTCCAGTTCGAGCGCGCGGAGGGCGGCCGCGCGGGCCTGGGGGTGGGCATCCCGCGGCGATAGGGTTCCGTACTCGGGGAGAAGGGCATAGGCATCAGCCAATCCCACGTGGGCAAGGGCGAAGCGGGGGTCGAGCTCGGTCGCCCTCACGAAGCAATCGATCGCTGCCCGCAGGTCGGACTCGGTGCGGCGGTTCCAGAGGTAACGCCCCTTGAGGTAGAGCGTGTAAGCGTCGAGGTTGCGCGTCGGCTCTCGCCGTACCGGGTGCGCGCCTCCCTCTACGAGCAGGAGCTCCAGGGCCTGCGCCACCTGGGAAGCGACGTCGGCCTGGAAGGCGAACACGTCGCCGAGCACCCCATCGTAGGCCCGCGCCCAAAGGTGTTCCTCGCTGTAGGGGTCGATGAGCTGGAGGGAAATCCGGATGCGGTCGCCCACCTTGCGGACGCTGCCCTCGACGATCGTTCCCACCCCGAGCTCCTTCCGAATCTCGGCGATGGACTTCGTGGTCCCCCTGTAGCGGAGCACGGACGTGTGGGCAATCACCTTCAGTTCAGGATGTTGGGCCAGCGTACAGATGAGCTCGTCGGTCATCCCGTCCGTGAAGTAGGCGTCGGCGGGATCGGGGCTCACGTTCACCAGGGGGAGGACGGCGATTCGTCGCCGGTCGGCTCCCCGATCGGCGGGGAGGGGGGGATCTCCGGTCCGGGCGACACGGTAGATCTTGGTGGGGCGCTCCAGCCCCTTCAGCGACTCCGTTCCCGCGTAGACGAGGCGTTCCTCGGTCTTGTTCCAGACCTGATCGTAGAACTGCTGAGACGCACAGACCCCTCCTGGCGGGGCGAGGGGCTCGATGCGGGCGACGAGGTTCACCCCATCCCCGAACAGGTCTCCTCCTCGATCCACGACGTCGCCCAGGTGGAGCCCGATCCGAAGATGGAACGTGTCCTCCTCGGGCACAGAGGCGTTGCGACGGTCGACCGCCCGTTGGATCGCGACGGCGCACTCCAGGGCGGCCAGGGCGCTGGGGAACTCGACTAGGTACCCGTCGCCCGTGCACTTGACCTCCCGACCACCGTGACGGGCGACCTTCGCCCGGACGATCCGCGCCTGATCGCGAAGGATCTCCAGGGCGAGGTTCTCGTTGCGCTGGCAGAGGGACGTGTAGCCCACCAGGTCGGTGAGCATCAGCGCGGCGAGCCGGCGCCGGTCCTCATCCACCACCGTCCACCTCCCGTCGGAACCGGGGACACCCGGCCGGACGGACGCATTGTACAGCTCCCGAAACGCCAGCTGCTGACGGCCGAGTTGCCTCACGCAAGAGGAGCATGAACGGTGTCCGAGGTTCTCACGCAAGGTGAGCACAGGCGTGGGGCCCAGACGCACGTGAGTCCCAGGCTGAGAGGCGATGATGGTCCGGGTGAGCGACTCGCGGGCGATGACGACTGAGCCTCGTCGGGGACGTGATCGTCCTGCACATCGCGGGTGGGCAGGGCCGGGTGGAGGCCCTCCTTGTGGCATAGGGGTCAGATCTTGTTCCGTGCATGTCTGTGTTGAGCTGTGTCGCCCGCGACGGGCAGTGGCCGTGCCATGCGGGCATTGGAGCATGAGGAATGCCTCACGACAACGTGTGTCCCCCCGCTGGCGATCAGGCCTGGTTCTCCGTGGGCGGGTGTGCGAAGACGGTCCACTCCCATCCCACTCTCCCCGAGGGTCTCTTGGGAGTCCGCCCTCGCCCTGCCGCTCGCGGCGCGTCATCGGCCACAGGGCCAGATGGCTCGCCCGACTTGCGAGCGATTCCGACACCCGGCACATCCGCAGGAGGTTGGTCGATCCGGTGACGAGGAACTGCCCGGGTCTGCGCGCTCGACCTCGTCCAGGGTGATCAGCTGGCTGCCGCTGACCAAAGCCTCCGGATCGCGACGCGCCACACCCCGCACACCGAGGTCGTCGAGGGTGCAGTAGCGACGTGGCCCGGGAACAAGGTGCTCGGCCAGGGTGCTCTTGCCCGTCTGCCGGGCACCCGTCAGCACGACCACGGGCATCACCGCAAGCCTGTCGCGTAGCGCGGTTCCGACGGCGCGGGGGAATGCCCTCATCCGATACATGACGACAACCATTCACAGCGTGAATGACAAGACGACAGCGGATGCATCGGCACGCTAGTGGCCGGTTTTGTCAGACCTGGGGTCCAAGCACTACGATACGGCGTGAACTACACGTTCGAACCGGGCGTGGGATGAGCAGCGTTCAGGGGAGGCAGGGATGAAGCTAGGAAGAGTTCTTCTCGTCGTGTTCGGGGTGTTGGTGGGGATCGTCGGGGTCGGCCTGATCATCGGGGGAACGGCAGGGCTCGTGTTCCGCCTGGCGTTTGCCGATCGCGACGGGTTCGTGACGTCGGGCGAGGTCCGGCTGCTGAGCGACGCCTACGGGATCGTCACCCAGACGGCACGGATCGGCGGGGACGCGCCATGGTGGCGAGGGAGCCGGGCCACGCTGCGGGTCGAGGTGCGGGCGGCCGACCCCAGCCGCGCCCTGTTCGTGGGAGTCGCCGACTGGCGCGACGCCCAGGCCTACCTGGCCGGCGTGGCGCGGGACGAGGTCGTGGACTTCGAGCTCCGCCCGGTGTGGATCGGGTACCGCAGCATCCCCGGCGGACCGCCACCGGAACCGCCGGGCCGCCGGACGCTGTGGGCGGCCCGCGCGGAAGGCGTGGGGACACAGACGCTAACCTGGGACGTGAAGCCCGGCGAGTGGACGCTCGTCCTCATGAACGCCGACGGGTCCCCGGGGGTCGAGGCGTGGGCGGCGGTGGGGGTGAAGTTCCCCGCGCTCTTGCCGCTTGCGATCGGGATCCTCGTGGGTGGGGTGGCGCTCTTGGTGCTCGCCGTGGCCCTCATCTACGTCGGGGTGCGCGGTCGTCCCCTCGCCGAAGGGTCGCCGCAGCCCGAACCCGCCGAGGGTTACCCGCTCACCTTCACGGGCGAGCTCGCCGAGCCCCTGTCGCCCGCCCTGTGGCTGGTGAAGTGGTTCCTCCTCATCCCGCACTACGTCGTCCTCGCCTTCCTGTGGGTCGGGTTCGGCTTGTCGTGGCTCGTCTCGCTCCTGGCGATCCTGTTCACCGGCCGCTACCCGCGGGCCCTGTTCGACTACAACGTGGGCGTCCTGCGCTGGACGTGGCGGGTGGGGTTCTACGCGTACCAGGCCCTTGGGACCGATCGCTACCCGCCGTTCACCCTGCAGTCAGGAGGCTACCCCGCGGATCTCGACGTGGTCTATCCGGAGCGGCTGTCCCGGGGCTTGGCGCTCGTGAAGTGGTGGCTGCTGGCGCTTCCCCACTACGCGGTGGTGAGCCTGTTCCAGGGCGGGGGAGGTCGGTCCGGCGGCGGGCTCGTGCCGCTGCTCACCTTGTTCGCTGGGGTGGCGCTCCTGTTCCGGGGCCGGTACCCGAAGGGGATCTTCGCGGTCGTGATGGACATGAACCGTTGGGCGTACCGGGTCGCGATCTACGCGGCGCTGATGACGGATCGCTACCCCCCGTTCCGGCTCGGGCAGTAGCGCACGGGAGGCAGACGTGGCAGACGAGAGAAGGAGAACGGAGGAGTTCCGCGTGAGCGGGGAGGAGGTCCTGGCAAAGGTGAAGGAGCTCGTGCACGAGGGGAACGTGCGGCGGATCGCGATCCGCAACGAGAAGGGCGAGACGGTCGTCGAGTTCCCGCTCACGGTGGGCGTGGTCGGGGCGCTGCTCCTCCCGATGTGGGCCGCGATCGGAGCGGTGGCGGCTCTCCTTACGAACTGCACCATCGTCGTGGAACGGGTGAGCAACGAGCGATGAGCGCGCAGTCGGTGGCGATTGTCGGGGCGGGGATGGGTGGGCTCGCCGCTGGGGTCTACGGTCGGTTGGCAGGCCTGGACACGACGATCTTCGAGATGCACGACAAGCCCGGCGGGCTGTGCACGGCATGGACGCGCCAGGGGTACACGTTCGACGGCTGCATCCACCACCTCGCCGGGTGCCTTCCCGGAACTCCCACCTACCGGATGTGGGAGGACCTCGGGGCGATGCCGCGGGAGGTCCTCTTTCCCGCTGAGCTTACCCAGGTCGAGACCCCGGAGGGAAAACGCCTCACCGTCCCCACCGACCTCGACCGGCTCGAGGCGCACCTCCTGGGCCTCGCACCCGGTGACCGCCGCCTGATTCGCAGGTACATCCGCGCCCTCCGGATCTTCACCCGGTTCGACCTGTTCGACGCGATGACCGGGTCTTGGCGCGAGTGGGCCCGTCTGCTCCGCCACGCGCCGACCGCGATCCGGTGGGGTCGGCTCACGATGCGCACGTTCGCCGCCCGGTTTCGCGACCCGTTTCTCCGCCAGGCGATGGCCACGATCCAATACGACTGGACCGACACGCCGGTCATCCTTCACCTGAACATCCTCGCCGGGAGCGCGGTCCGCCGGTACGGGTTCCCCGCCGGCGGATCGCTCCGCTTCGCCCAGGCGATCGCGGACCGGTACCTCTCCCTCGGGGGCGAGATCCACTACCGAGCGAAGGTCGAGGCGATCTTGGTCGAGCGCGGGCGCGCGGTCGGGGTGCGCCTCGGCGACGGAACAGAGTACAGGGCGGACGCGGTGATCTCCAACGCAACCCCGCATGCCACGCTGTTCAACCTCCTCGGCGGGAAGTACATGGACGAGAAGCTCCGCGCGGCGTTCGCCCGGCCCCAGGACGAGATGGTGATGGGGGTACACGTCTCGTTCGGCCTGGCCCGGGATCTGTCTCAGGAGCCGCACGCGATGGTTCTGTGGCTTCCCAAGCCTGTGGAGCTCGCGGATCGGGCCCGCGACCGCCTCGATCTCGAGCTGTTTGGGTTCGACCCGTCGCTTGCTCCGCCAGAGAAGGGCGTGCTGAAGGTACTTCTCGACACGAAGTGGAGGTACTGGGTGGAGCTGGCCCGCGACCGCAGCCGGTACCGCGCGGAGAAGGAGCGCCTTGCCAACACCGTCCTCCGGCTCCTCGAGCCCCGGTTCCCCGGGATTATGGGCCAGGTCGAGGTGTGGGATGTCGCCACCCCCCTCACCACGGAGCGGTACACGGGCGTGGGGCCGGGGTTCGCGTCGTCGCCCCGGTGGGGGGCCATGATGCTCTCCCGGCCGATGACCGTGCCTGGGGTGAAGGGCCTCCAAATCGTTGGGCAGTCCGCGGGCGGGGCGGGGATCCCCGGCTGCGCAACTATGGGCCGGAACGCGGTTCGCACGCTGATGGCGGCCGGGCGCGGGTGACGGAGGGCCGCGAGGCATATACTCCCGGTGCGAGGGGAACGTGCCCCGGCGGAGGGAGGTGACGGATGGCGCTCCCGCGCTCTTCGGCTGGACCGCGGATCCTGATGGTCGGGTACAACGGCGCGAACAACACCGGTGCCGAGGCACTCCTCCTCGCCGACATCGCCGACGTGCGCGCGGTTCTCGGCCCCCAGGCGCGGATCACTATTCCTTCCCTCAACCCGGCGAACCTGCGCCGGTACGTTCGTGAGGATGAGCACCTGAGGATCGTTCGCCTCCCGCCCGTGTTCGTCCGCACCGCGCGCCGGCTTGTCCAGGACCACGATCTGGTGATGCTCGTCGAGGGCAGCGCGTACATGGACACCTGGACCTCGGCCCTGCTGTGGGCGTTCCTCTGGGTGACGCACTGCGCGAAGACTTTCGGGAAGCCATCGTTGGCGTACGCGGTGGATGCGGGGTCTCTCAAGCCGGCGAACGCGCGGCGGGTGCGGCGGGAGGCGAGCAAGACCGACCTCATCATCACCCGCAGCCGGGGCGCCGCGGAGCGGCTCCGCGGGTGGGGCGTGACGAGCGCGATCGAGGTCACGGCGGACAACGCGCTCACGTTCGTTCCCGACCCGTCGGACGCGGGCGTGGTCCGATGCCTGTGGCCGGACGCGCCGGCGCGGGTCGTGGGGATGGCCGTGGTCGACTTCCACCTCTGGCCGGTGGTCATCCGCCCGTTCGGGCGGCGGGCGAGCTGCTACCGGTGGCCGTACTACTTCCAGCGCTCTCGGGCGCGGTGCCGGGCAAGCCGGGCCCTGGCCGCGTCGTACGCTGCCCTGGCCGATGAGCTCGTCTCGACGCACGACGTAGGCATCGCGCTCATCGCCATGGAGGGGCTCGACGAACCCTTCGCCGCCACGGTGTGGAAAGGCATGCAGCATCAGGAACGGGCCCGTCTCTTCTCGGCGCGCACCCTCAACGCATCCCAGATGACGTGGCTCCTGCGCAGCCTGACCGCGCTCCAGACGTCGCGCTACCACGCGGCGGTCCTGTCCCTGGCGGGCCAGGTGCCACAGGTTGCGGTGGGACATGACCTGCGGCTGCGGACGCTCTACGAGGAGCTCGGGCTCCGCGACCGGTGGTTCGTGGAGCCGGAGCGGCTGGACCTTCTGCCCGCACGGATCGGCGAGCTCCTGCGGTCCCCCGCGGAGCAGCGGGGGCTCCTCACCGCCGGACACGCCGAACTCCTTGCCCGGGCCCAACGGAACCGGGAGCTCCTGCGAGCGTTCCTCGCTGACCGGGGGTGGGTCTGACGCCCACCGTGCTCGTCACCGGTGCCGCGGGGTTCGTCGGCACAGAGGTCGTGAAGAGGCTGCTCGACGGCGGTAGCGCCGTCGTGGCGCTCGTTCGGGCCGCGGAGGGCGTCGCGGGGCAGCGGCTTGCCCGAGCGTGGTGGGACTGGCCCGACCTCCGGCGGGAGATCGGCCACGGGATCGAGCCCGTCGCGGGGAACGTGGCCGCTTCCTCCCTCGGACTGAACCCCGAGGCCTACGCGGACCTGGTGGGGCGGGTGACGCACGTCGTCCACGCCGCGGCCGACCTGCGGCTGGACGCCCCGCTCACGGATCTCCGGGCGACGAACGTAGACGGCGTGCGGCACGTGCTGGAGTTTGCCCGCGCCGCGCGCCGGCATCGGTTGGTCCGGCTCGGTCACGTCTCCACGGCCTACGTGGCCGGCGCCCGCACGGGTGTCGTGCGGGAGGACGACCTTCCCGCAGCTCCCCGGTCCCGCAGCGCCTACGAGCAGACGAAGCACGAGGGCGAAGCCGCGGTGCGCTCGTCCATCGGCGAGGTCCCCACGTCGGTGTTCCGGCCGGGGATGATCGTCGGCGACTCCCGCACCGGGTATATCAAGACGTTCAACACCCTCTACCTCGCGCTGCGCCTGCTCCTCACGGGCCGACTCCACGTCGTCCCCACCTCTCCCGGGATGCGGCTGAACCTGATCCCGGTGGACTACGTCGCGGATGCGATCGTGCAGCTCCTGTTTGACCCACGGGCGGAGGGGCTCGCGTTCCACCTCACCCCGCCGTTCGACGGAGCTCCCACGGTGGGCGAACTCATCAGGTTCGTGCGTATCTGGGCTCGCCGCGAGCTCGGGGTGCGCGTTCCCCGCCCTCTGTACGCGCCCGTGCCCGAGAGGGCGGTTGCCGCGTTCGGATCCCTCGCGCCGGTTGCGGCCTACGTCCGGGAGCGGTGCCGCTACGACCGGACGAACGCCGATCGCCTGCCGGGGACGTACGCCGGGGACTGGCGGGAGATGATGCCCGCTCTGCTCGAGTTCGCCGCGCGGTGCGGGTTCCTGCACCGCTCGGAGCGCACGGTCCACGAGCAGGTGCTCGTGCGGTTGGCGAGCCGGAGCCGTCCGGTGCGGTACCACGATCTCCGAGCCGGAAAGACGGTGGCCCGGGATCCCGCCCTGCTGAGGAAGGAGATCCTGCGGGCGACGGGGGCCCTGCGCGCCCTCGGGGTGGAGCCCGGGGACCGGGTGGCGCTCGTGGGGCCGAACAGCACGCGTTACCTTGTGCTCGACACAGCAATCGGGCTCTCTGGCGCGGTGAGCGTCCCCCTGTACTTCACGAGCCCACCGTCCGAGGTGCGGACGGTTCTCGCGGACAGCGGGGCGAAGCTCCTGTTGGCTGGCCTGGGTTCGCTGCTCGATCGCCTGGACGAGGTGGGGGCACCGCCCGTAGTGATCTCGTTCGCCGGCGAAGTACCCGAGGATCGGCTTCCCCTCGGCGTGCTCGGGTGGGAGGCGTTCCTCGCGCTCGGCGCCGATGACGAGCACCTCGCCCGGAGCCCGGTCGGGCCGGACGACCTCGCCACGCTCCGCTACACGTCGGGCACGACCGGGCCGCCGAAGGGGGTGATGTTCCGCCACGACCAGCTCCGGTGGATGGCGGAGACACTGGCGAGCCTGCTCCCGTGGAAGCCACGAACCCGGCGTGGGACGTACCTCTCGTTCCTGCCGCTGAACCATGTGGTGGAGGGGATTCTGGGCACGTACGCCCCGCACTACATGCCGGCGCGGGTGGACGTGATGTTCCTCGACGACTTCCGACGCCTGGCCGACGGTCTGCGCCGGGTGCGGCCGACGGTGTTCTTCTCCGTCCCCCGGTTCTACGAGAAGCTGTGGGACGCGTTCCACGCGAGCCGGGTCGGACCGTGGTGCCAGCGGAGCGGGCCGATCGGGCGTGACCTCCTCCGTTCGTTCATCCGACGCCGGCTGCTCGTCCGCGCCGGTCTCGACCGCTGTGCCCAGCTCATCTCCGGCTCGGCCCCGATCGCCGAGGGTCTGCTCCGGGAGCTGTCCGCTCTTGGGATCGAGGTTCACAACGCGTACGGACTGACCGAGGCCCCCCTCGTGACCCTGAACCGGGCGGGGAGGAACCGCATCGGAACGGTGGGCGAGCCGCTCCCGGAGACCGAAATCTGCCTCGCCGAGGACGGCGAGGTCCTCGTACGCGGTCCGCAGGTGACGCCGGGGTACTGGGGGCGGGAGGCCGAACAGCCGTTCCACGGCGGGTGGCTTCTCACCGGCGACCTCGGCGAGCTCCGCGACGGGTTCCTTGTCATCACGGGTCGCAAAAAGGACCTCCTGAAGACGGCGTATGGGAAGTACGTGAGCCCCGGCAAGGTGGAGGCCCTCCTCAAGGGGATCCCGGGCGTGGCCGAGGCGCTGGTGGTGGGAGAGGGGCGGCCATACTGCGCCGCGCTCTTGTGGGTGTCCAAGGACGATCCCTGCCTAGAGGGCAAGCGGCTCGATGAGGCGGTCGAGTCTGTGAACCGGAACCTCTCCCACCCCGAGCAGGTGAAGGCGTGGGCCGTCCTGGCGCACGACCTCTCGATCGAGCGGGGAGATCTGACCGCGAACCTCAAGCTTCGGCGGGCGGTGGTGCTCGAACGTAGGAGCGATGCTGTCGCTGCCCTGTACGAAGCGGGCACCGTCCCCGCTGGGGTCCTCCACCTCGGGCGGGCGACTCCTGGGCCGTGAGCGTGCGCTTGGTCCTAGCCGCGCGGTGGCTCCCCCCGTTCGTGGAGCGATGGATGCTGGACCGAGTGGCGCGCGTCACGAACGGCGCCCTCGATGAGCTCCTCCTCGAGCATGCCCCGGGGGAGGTGGCACGAATCTGGGCAGGTGAGGGCCGTCTTCCGCGGCGGATGGCCGCGCGACGGGCGAAGCTGGCGCAGGTCCATGCCCAGCGCGTGCTCGCCCTGGCGGATGCGCTCGGGGAGGAGCGGGCCGTAGAACTGGCGCGGGCCCGTCTGTTCCCCGTGGGCGTGGCCCTGGGGAAGGATGCGCGTCGCCTCCTCGGGGTGGGCAATGCCCTTGATGAGGTGGAGCGGGCAGCGCGTGTTCTGTACCGAACGCTGGGGATCGCGTTCCGGCTCGATCTCGGTCCGCCAGTGCGGCTCGTCGTCGAGCGCTGCGCCCTCGCTCCCCACTACGGACCCGTCACCTGCCGGGCCCTGTCTGCGGTGGACGAGGGCGTTCTGGCGGGGCTGAACCCGTACCTGCGTATGTCGTTCGCAGACCGGCTCACTGACGGCCGGCCGGCCTGCGTTGCGGAGATCACTCGCCAGGACGAGCGATGAGCTGTCGTCCCAGCGCGATCGTGGTCGGATCCGGCGCCGGCGGGGCGACCGCCGCCCGTGCGCTGGCCCAGCGGGGGTGGAGCGTCGTGCTCTTCGAGACGGGAAGACCGTTTCGCCCGCTCGCCCGGCCGTTGCTCCAGCTCGCTGAGCCGTTGCGGCGCCTCGGCCTGCTTCGATCGGCTGGCGTCATCTCCCGCCTGTTCCCCCACCTCGAGACGATCCGGACCTCGGGCGGGATCGAGCTCGTTCGGGGGGTGACCACCGGTGGGAGCACGGTCCTCGCGTGCGGGAACCTCGTCCGCGCGGAGCGGGGCCTCCGGGAGATCGGGATCGACCTGTCCCCCGAGTACGCGGAGCTCGAGGCGCTGCTCCAGCCCCGCCCGACGCCGGTCGAGCGCTGGCGACCGGTGAGCCGGGCGATGTTCGCCGCAGCGGAGAGGCAGGGGCTCGCCCCCAAGCCCGTGCCGAAGGCCGTGGACCCCGAGCGGTGCGTGGCGTGCGGGCTGTGCGAGGTCGGCTGCGCGGTGGGTGCGAAGTGGGACGCGCGGCGGTTCCTGAGCGAGGTCCGTCAGCAGGGGGGGGAGGTGCGCACCGCGACCCGGGTGGAGCGGGTTGTCCTCGACCGCGATCGGGCTGTGGGCGTGGTAGCCGGCGGTGCGTCTGTCCGTGCCGACGCCGTGGTTCTTGCCGCCGGTGCGATCGGGACAGCCCAGATCCTGCACCGGTCGGGCCTGCCCGTGGCCGATCGGCTGTGGGTGGACGTGGTGGTCACCCTCGGCGGGCGACTGGCCGGCGCGCGCCAGCTCGACGAGCCGCCGATGGTCTGGTACGCAGAAGGGGAGGGGTACATCCTGTCCTCGTACCTCGACATCCTCTCCCACTGCTTCCACCCACCGTGGCGACGGGTCCCGCTCGCCGACCGCGTGGGGCTGATGGTGAAGCTCGCCGACGAGGCCACAGGAACGGTGCACGCCGACGGTTCGGTGGACAAGGCGCTTACCTTGGAGGACGAGCGTGCCCTCGGTGAGGCACTCGATCGGGCCCGCGAGGTCATGGAGGAGGCGGGGGTGGGCGGGCCGTTCGTCCCCGGGCTTCCCAACGCCGGCCACCTGGGGGGGACCGTTCCCCTCACCGTTCAGGATGCCCCGTCGATGCACCCCGCTTCGCTTCCGGAGGGTCTGTGGGTCGCCGATCTGTCGCTCGCGCCCCTCTCCCAGGGCCTGCCGACGATCCTCACGACTGCGGCCCTCGCCCTGCGGGTCGCCCGGAGGGTTGCCGCCATCGCGGCGCCGGAGCGGGACCGCGGTCCACGCCGACAGCTCTAGAGCCGACCGGGGAAGCTCGCGCTTGCTCGGCTGCAGCTCGTACCTCAGGTCTGCTTGGGCCCACGGGGCGGCCACCGCGTGGCGTCGGGCGATGTGTCTCCGGTCGGAGAACGCCCATGGCGACAACGAACCGACGGGCGCGGTCCCCCCCGGGGCCCCGCCGCTGGACGCGCCTGGACGGCCTGGTCGCTGGCCCCCAGTCGACGCGCGCAGTGGGGGTGAAGTTGGCCCTTGGGCGCGGCACCGTCCTCGTGGCCCAGACCGGCGCCCGTCGCCCGGTCTGCCGCGCTGCCGACTTGCGGCCCCCGGTCAGCCAGAGGCGGCGGAGATGGCCTTCCGATCCTTGCAGACGGGAGTGCGACGTTTCGTGACCACGCTTCTTCGGGTACTCTGGAACGTGGCCGGGGCTGCAGACCCTGCCCAAGGAGGCGAACGAAATGGAAGCTTGGAAGTGGGTTCTGCTTGCTCTGGTGGCCGGTCTGGCCGTGGTCTTCGCGTTCCGTGGCCCGAGTCCGGAGCCGGTGCCCGTGGTTGCCCCGGCGCGCGACGTCGAGGTCACGTTCTCCCACCGGGGGATCACCCTCGCCGGGACGCTCAGCCTTCCGGCGACCCCTGGCCCGCACCCCGCGCTGATCCTCATCACGGGGAGTGGCCCCCAGAACCGCGACTCGGAGATCGAGGGGCTTCCCGGGTACGCTCCGTTCCGGTGGATCGCGGAGTACCTCAGTGCGCGAGGGATCGCGGTCCTTCGCTACGATGACCGCGGCGTGGGCGCGTCGGGCGGGGACTTCCGCTCAGCGACCGCGGCCGACTTCGCCGACGACGCCGAGGCGGCGTTCGACTTCCTGCGTCACCACCCCGAGATCAGCTCGCCGCGGATCGGCCTCGTTGGGCACAGCGAGGGCGCGATCGTGGCAGCGAGGGTCGCTGCGCGGCGGCCGGAAGTGGCGTTCGTCGTGTCCCTAGCTGGGATTGCAGTCACCGGCTACGAGACGATCGTCCGCCAAGTGGAGCTGATCGTTCTCGCCAGCGGGTTGGGCCAAGAGGCGGCGGCCGCCGCTGCTGCCCAGCAGCGGGCGGTCCTCGACCTCGTCGTGGCTAGGGACTGGGAGGCGTTGGAGTCGCTCGTCGTGCAGATCAAGCGGACCCAGATCGCCGACCTCCCCCCGGAGCAGCAGGAGGCCCTCGGCGACCTCGATGCATTCGCCCAGGACATCGCGGCGCAGGAAGTGGCAGTTCTGCGGAGCGACTGGTACCGGGAGCTGCTCATCTACGACCCCGCGCAGGACTGGGCCAAGATCCGCGTCCCCGTGCTCGCGGTGTTCGGAGGCCTTGACGTCCAGGTCGACGCAGACCAGAACAAGGCTGCGCTTCAGGCAGCCCTCGCTCGTGCGGGGAACCGGGACGGAACTGTGGTCGTCCTCCCCGACGCGAATCACCTGTTCCAGGTGGCAGTCACCGGCGCGCCGTGGGAGTACCCGCTCCTTCCAACGGAATTCCACCCGCGCCTGCTTCCCACGGTTGGGGACTGGCTGCTCACCCGGTTCGGCCCCGCTGCGCGGTGACGGTCCGCCCCCGGCCGTGCGGCTCTGCACGAGCGGGTTCCGACCAGCGGGGTCCGTTGCTTGCCCCGGCGCATCGGGTACGATCGTTCTATCCAAGGAGGGCGGATGCAGACCTATGTGCTTCTGACCAGGCTCACGGACGAAGGGGCGAAGACGATCAAGGAGAAGCCGGAGCGGATCCTCGAGGTGAACCGTGAGATCGAGGCCCTCGGCGCAAAGGTCATCCACCAGTACGCCACGCTCGGGCAATACGACTTCGTGACGATCATCGAAGCGACCGGGGCGATGGCCGTGGCCCGCGTGGCGGTGGAACTCGGCGCCCGCGGCACGGTGAAGATCGAGACGCTGAGCGCTCTGCCCATCGACGACTTCGTCGCCCGCATCCAGCAGCGGTAGGGCTTCCCGGTCCAGGAGGTCGGGATGGTGCGGCGGTGCCTGGGGTTCGTCCTGTGTGGCGTCTGGATGGCGGCCCTCGGCTGGGGCCAGGGTGCGGTAACCCTCCGCTGGTCGTGGCAGGTCGAGGCCGCCCAGGCGTGCTCTTCGGCCGAGGCGACGCTGCTCCTGTGTCAGGTCCCTGAGGGTTCGGCGGCCTCGGTCACGCTGTCCGTGTCGGCCGACCCGGCGCGCGCGGTGCACGTGGCACCGGTCGCCGTCCCCGCGGGCTGGCCGGCTGCCTCGTCCTCCTCGGGCTGGGGCACGGCGACGACGGTCTACCGGTTCACCCCCCCGCCGGGGAGTGCCGGGCGACTCGTGGAGATCCTGTACCGTGCCTGGACGGACGGCGTTCCGGCGCTCGACCTGAAGCTGGCGGTGAACATCAGCGCTCCGGTCCCGGCGTGCTCCCTCGCCGGGCCCGCGCCAGCGGGGTCGCGGGAGATGGAGGCCCGGCTCGCGTGGAGCGCTGACCGTCCGCTGACCTGGGACGACTTCTGGGCTCCGCCGCCCCCGGACCGTGATCCGCAGGCCGCAGCAGCGATCGCGATCGTCATCGACTACCAGTTGGAGCCGGTGCTGACCCCGGACGGCCCGAAGTGGCGGGCCGGCGTGGGCTCGCTGGTGGTGACGGCAGCGATGGAGCGGGACCGGTCGTGGGCGCTCGCCGACCGCCGGACGCCGACGGGCCTCGGGCACGAGCAGCGGCACTTCGACCTCGCCGAGGCGTACCGGCGCCTGTTGGAGGCGGCACTGCGGGGGCTGTCGGCGACGGGGTCCTCCGCCGCGGAGGCAGCCCAGAACCTCCTCAGCCAGGGTCGGGCCGTGTTCCAGGAGGTCATGGACCGTCACTCTGCAGCTCAGGCCCAGTACGACCGGGATACGAACCACGGGCGCGACGCCGCGCGGCAGGAGGAGTGGGACCGCAGGATCGCCGGCTGGCTCAGCGACCCGTACCTCCGACTACCCTAGCTCACCCTCCCGCCACCCGGGCGAGGTTGTTCTCGATGCTCCAGCCTGTGTATCCCGCGTCGAACTCCACCCGCCACCAGACATAGTCGCCGGCCCTCTCGGGCCCGCCGATGACCTTCCCCTCTACCCCGGCAGGAGCGGAGTCGCGGTAGTTGACGTGGGATACCTGAGGGTTCTCGGTTCCGGGACCCGTGCGGACGCGAACGGCGTCTGTGACTCTGACTCGGTCTCCGATCCGGAACTTGGTGGAGACGACGGCAGGCACGCCGACGATGAGGGGTGTAGGGGCGGCCGGCGCCTGGGAATAGGTCGTGCTGGCGTCCTTCCCGAGGATGAACTGGACCGTGTACGTCCCCGGGGAGGCCACGGTGTGCTCCCAGGTTACCGTGTGCTGTTTCCCTGCGGCCACGGTGACCGTCTGCGGGGGGACGGTGACGAGCACGTTCGCGCTGTCCCGCACGATAGCCCGAGCGTAGAACGTCCCGCTGCGGTTCCCGGTGTTCGTGAACGTGAGGCTGAGGGTGACGGTCTTCCCGGCCTCCACTCGCACTGGTGAGCCCGGGTCGCTCGGGCTGTACGCGTCAATGCGCGCCGTCACCCGTCCGCAGCCCACTAGGGCAGCGGCCAGGACCACACCCGCTGTTGTTGCCATCAGGACTCTGAACGTTGCGCTCATGTGCTGATTCACGGTACCCTCCCCATCTGTGATCTGTGTTACACGGTAAGCAAGACTTCCCCTCGCTCAAGGCCATCGGTACACCGCAGAGGTTCCCCATGTCCTAGCATGGCGGCTGACAACCGTCGCGGCTAAGATCGTGGGTACGGCCTGCACCGAGGTCGGGGAGCGTTTTCTCATATGGATAAGCTCGTCATCCGTGGCGCCCGGGAGCACAACCTGAAGGGGATTGACCTCGAGATCCCCCGGGACCGTCTGGTCGTGATCACGGGGATCTCAGGGTCAGGGAAGTCATCGCTCGCGTTCGACACCATCTACGCCGAAGGCCAGCGTCGCTACGTGGAGTCGCTCTCTGCCTATGCCCGGCAGTTCCTCGGGCTCATGCAGAAGCCCAACGTCGACTTCATCGAGGGTTTGTCGCCGGCGATTTCGATCGATCAGAAGTCACGCTCTCACAATCCTCGCTCCACGGTGGGCACAGTGACGGAGATCCACGACTACTTGCGCCTCCTCTACGCTCGGGTCGGGCGGCCCCATTGCCCGCAGTGCGGGCAGCCAATCGAGCGCCAGACGGCCCAACAGATCACGGACCAGGTCATGGCTCTCCCCGAAGGGACGGCGGTCCAGATCATGGCCCCCGTCATCCGGGGTCGGAAGGGGGAGTACAAGAACTTGTTCGAGGACCTCAAGCGCGAGGGGTTCGTCCGAATCCGGGTCGACGGCGTCCTGCGCACCCTGTACGAGGCGATCGAGCTCGACAAGAACAAGCGCCACGACGTGGAGATCGTCCTTGATCGCATCAAGGTCACGGACAAGAAGCGGACACGAATTGGGGACTCGATTGAGACCGCGCTCCGCTATGGGCAGGGGGTGGCCATTGTAGAGGTTGTGGGTCAGGGCGAGCGTCTGTACTCGGAGCACTTTGCCTGTGCGACGTGCGGGGTGAGCCTCCCCGAAATCGAACCGCGGTTGTTCTCGTTCAACTCACCGTTTGGGGCCTGCCCGAGTTGCGATGGGCTGGGCGTGCGGATGGTGGTGGACCCTGACCTGGTTGTGGACCCGCGCCGGTCGCTGCGCGAGGGGGGTCTCATCCCGTGGGCAACGACGAAATCCCGCTGGATCGCTGCGCTGCTGGACGGGGTGTGTCGGGGTCATGCGATTGACCCGGACCGACCGCTCGGTCAGCTGCCCCCGGCCAAGCTCCACGTTCTCCTGTACGGGACAGACGGGGAACCGGTCGAGTTCACCTACACCACTACGTACGGCCGCACCCGGGTCTACCGCCGGCCATATGAGGGTCTGATCCCGTTGCTCGAGCGCAGCTACCGCGAGACGACCTCGGAGGAGGGTCGGGAGACGGTAGAGCAGTACCTGTCAGCGCTTCCGTGCGCCGAGTGTGGTGGAGCACGGCTGCGGAAGGAGGCTCTCGCGGTAACGGTGGCCGGAAGGAGTATCTGGCACGTGACGCAGCTCACCGTGCGCGCGGCGCTATCGTTCTTCAATGATCTCGAGCTGACCGAGCGCGAGCAGATGATTGCACAACAGATTCTCAAAGAGATCCGGTCGCGTCTCCAGTTCATGGCCGACGTGGGACTTGACTACCTGACCCTCGACCGGTCGGCGGGAACGCTGGCCGGTGGAGAGGCACAGCGGATCCGCCTTGCTACCCAGATTGGATCCCAGCTCACCGGTGTCCTGTACGTGCTTGACGAGCCGTCGGTGGGACTGCACGCTCGCGACAACCTGAGGCTTCTCGCGACCCTGAAGCGACTTCGGGATATTGGAAACACGGTTCTCGTCGTCGAGCACGACGAGGAGACGATGCGCGAGGCGGACTATCTCGTAGACCTCGGGCCGGGTGCCGGCATCCACGGCGGGTACGTCGTGGCGACGGGGACGCCGGGCGAAGTAGCTCGGGAGCCCCGCTCGCTCACAGGTCAGTACCTGGCGGGCACGCGGCGGATCCCGATCCCGGCTCAGCGCCGGCGAGCCGATGGGCGCTGGATCGTGGTCCGCGGAGCGCGGGAGCACAACCTGAAGGGGATCACCGTTCGCTTTCCGGTGGGGCTGTTCGTGTGCATCACTGGCGTGTCCGGCTCGGGCAAGTCCACCCTCGCCGAGGAGGTGCTGTACCGGGGTCTTGCCTGGCGGCTGGGGTACATGGTGGGCAAACCGGGTCTGCACGACGACATCGAGGGTGTCCAGCATCTCGACAAGGTGATCGAGATCGACCAGTCGCCGATTGGACGGACGCCCCGCTCCAACCCAGCAACCTACACCAAGGCATTCGACCCGATCCGCGACGTGTTCGCCGCCACTCCCGAGGCCCGGATGCGGGGGTACGAGCTGGGTCGGTTCTCGTTCAACGTCCGCGGCGGACGGTGCGAAGCCTGCCAGGGGCAAGGGAAGGTCAAGATCGAGATGCACTTCCTTCCCGACGTCTACGTGCCGTGCGAGGTCTGCCACGGGACGCGCTACAACACGGAGACCCTTGCGGTCCGCTACAAGGGGCGGACCATCGCCGAGGTCCTCGACATGACGGTCGAGGAGGCCCTTGGGTTCTTCTCTCCAATTCCTCCGATTCGGGACAAGCTCCAGACCCTGTACGATGTGGGGTTGGGCTATATCAAGCTGGGGCAGCCCGCGACCGAGCTCTCGGGGGGTGAGGCCCAGCGGGTGAAATTGGCTCGGGAACTGGCCCGCCGCGCCACAGGGCGAACCCTTTACGTTCTCGACGAGCCGACGACCGGTCTTCACCCGGAGGACGTGCGGAGGCTCCTCTCGGTGCTGCACCGCCTCGTCGATGTGGGCAACACGGTCGTGGTGATCGAGCACAACCTGGACGTAGTCAAAACAGCAGACTGGATCATCGATCTCGGGCCAGAAGGCGGGGAAGACGGAGGGCAGGTGATCGCGGAGGGACCGCCGGAGGCCGTGGCTGAGGTCCCTCGCTCGTACACCGGGCAGTTCCTGCGCCGGATCCTCGTTCCGCAGGGGGTGACATGACCGCCCTCTGGGTTCTGGTCGGCCTACTGGCGCTCGCTGTCGCTGCTTTGGCTGGCGCTTTCCTCCGCCGCGGACGGGGCGAGGACGAGGAGGCGGCAACACGCCTTCTCGCAGATCAGGTCGCGCAACTGTCTCGAGCGATGACGGACCAGCTCGGGTCTCTGTCCGCTCGCGTTGCTGAACAGCTGGCGAGCACGGCCCAGATGCTTCAACGCCAGGATGGGACTCTCGGAGAGCGGCTGAACGCGGTTCAGGGCGTGGTGGCCGACGTGCGAGAGAAGCTTGGGCAGATCGGAGAGATCAGCCGCCGGACCGAGGAGCTGGCCCGGGAGATGACGAGCCTCCAGGAGATCCTCCGTGCACCCAAAGCCCGCGGCTTGGTTGGGGAATGGCTCCTGGGGAATCTGCTTGGGGAGGTTCTGCCCAAGGAACGGTTCCAAGAGCAGTATCGATTCCGATCCGGCGAAACCGTGGACGCGGTGATCCTACTCGAAGAGATGATTGTTCCGGTGGACGCGAAGTTCCCTCTGCCCGACTTTCAGCGTTTGGCTGCGGCGAGGACAGACGAGGAGCGGAGGAAGAGCAAACGGGACCTCGTTCGCGCTGCCCAGAAGCACGTCGATGCCATCGCCGAGAAGTACATTCGCCCTGAGGAGGGGACCGCGGACTTCGCTCTCATGTACGTCCCCGCTGAGGGAGTGTATCACGAGCTCCTCAGTCCAGAGGGGGATCTCGACTTCCTGTCCTACGCGATGGCCAGACGGGTCGTTCCTTGCTCCCCGAACTCCTTCTACTCCTACCTTCGATCGGTGGCGATGGGCCTACGCGGTCTGGCACTCGCCCGCAACGTGCAGGAGTTGTTCGGTGGGCTGCGGGCGGTGGAGGACGTGGTGGAGAAGATCGGCGCAGAGCTGACCACCCTCGGCAACCACCTGCGCAACGCGCGGGGCAAGCATGAGGACGTGGAGAGGCTCGTGGGAGATGTGCAGCGGCGTCTCAGCAAGCTGGCGCAGGAGGAGGAGGCACGGTGAACGGGGTGTACGGGCGGTACCTGGACGTAGATCTCTCGAACGGAGCAGTGAAGGAGCGTGTGATCCCTGGCCGGTGGTACGAGCTCCACCTCGGGGGGAGAGGGATCGCGGCGCGGCTCCTCCTCGGCCTTGCTGCGCCGGGGATAGACCCGCTTGGTCCGGAGAACGTCCTCGTGTGGGCCAGCGGGCCGTTCCAGGGGACGGGTCTAGCCGGCGCAGGCCGCCATGTCGTGATGGGGGTGTCCCCGAAGACGAACTCGGTGGCCGACTCCTACGTCGGGGGATACGTCGGTCACGAGCTCGGCCGTTCAGGGTACGACGGGATCATCGTTCGGGGCCAGGCGGAGCGCCCCGTGTACCTGCTCGTTGCGGGGGGACGGGCCGAGCTCGGCGACGCGGCCGATCTGTGGGGCAAGACAACGGGGGAGGTGGATCGAATCCTCAAAGAACGGCACCCCGGAGTCCGTGTTGCGGCGATTGGCCCGGCCGGAGAAAAGCTTGTTGTCCAGGCGTGCATCATCCACGACCGGAGCCGGGCGGCAGGACGACCGGGGCTAGGAGCGGTGATGGGCTCCAAGCGTCTCAAAGCGATCGCCGTCGCTGGGCACACCGAGAAGCCCATCGCTCGGCCCCGGGAGTTCGCCCGGGCGCGGGCCGAGTTCGCTCGGGACCTCATGGATGAAGGGATGACGAAGTTCGGTGAGTACGGAACTGCCCGCGGTCTGACCTGGCTCTCCGAGATGGGGATCCTCCCGACCAGGAACTTCCAGGATGGGGTGTTCGACGGTGCCTCCGCGATCGGCGGCGAGCGACTAGCGGCGACGATTCTCACTGGCCGTGAGACGTGCGCAGGGTGCCCGGTCCGCTGCAAGCGGGTGGTCGAGGTTGAGTTCGAAGGCCGCAAGGTAGACCCTGCTTACGGCGGTCCGGAGTACGAGACTCTGGCAGCGTTTGGGTCGCTATGCCTCGTATCAGACCTCGATGCGATTGCCCTCGCTAACCAGCTCTGCAACGCCTACGGTATGGACACGATTTCGGTCGGGGTCGCCATCGCCACTCTGATGGAGGCGTCGGAGAAGGGGCTAGTCCCAGAGAGGGTTCCGTGGGGGAGTGGGCGGGCGATTGTCGAGTGGACCGAGAGGATAGCCCGCCGGGAGGGCCTCGGGGACGAGCTCGCCTCTGGCCTCGGTGCGTGGGCCGAGAGGAGGGGCATCGACTGCGCGATGACGGTGAAGGGCGTTGAGATCCCGATGCACGAACCGCGCGGAAAGGTCGCTCTCGGCCTGTCCTATGCCCTCAGCCCGCGCGGGGCGACCCACCTCGAGGGACTCCACGACACGATGCTCGAGCAGGAGCGGCCCACCCCGGAACTAGGGATCACCCGCCGGATGGACCGGTTCGCTCTTGCCGAGAAGGCAAAGGCACTCGTGATCTACGAGAACCTGCGCTCTTACGTCAATTCCCTTGTCCTGTGCGCGTTCGTGACCCGGGACACCGGGCCCCGCTACAACCACGGCCGGATTCGGGAGCTCCTGGGGCACGCCACGGGGCTCGATCTGTCGCCCCAGGACATGCTCCGGATCGGGGAACGGAACTTCGCACTCCTGCGCCTCTACGCCGCGCGAGCGGGACTCGGGCCGGAGCTGGACGGGCTTCCCCGGCGGTTTCACGAGCCCCTGCCTCGGGGGGCGTCGGGGGGGCGGCCGATCGGGGAGGCCGGGTTTGCGCGGGAGGTGGCCGCCTACCGCCGCATTCGGGGCTGGACACGGGACGGGATCTCGCCGACCCGGCTGCGGGCGCTGGACCTTCAGGACCTTGGGGAGGCGTGAAGCGGCTCCTGGTGGTGAGCGACGAGGTGAGCTCGGCCCTCGAGCGCGGCCTTCCCGGGAAGGGGTTCGGGAAGGTGGACCTCGTTCTGTCGTGCGGTGACCTCCCCTACGACTACCTCGAGTACCTGACGGACGCGTTCGAAGCCCCCCTCGTCTATGTTCACGGGAACCACGACCGACCGGTCGAGGGCGAGAACCGAACGATCATGGCCCCCCAGGGGGGCATCTCCCTCGAGGGGCGGGTTCTCGAGCGGGCAGGGCTCCTCGTGGCTGGTCTGGGGGGCAGCCCCCGCTACGAGGCCCGCCACCCGCACCAGTACACGGAGGGTGAGATGCGGTTTCGCGCGTTGCGGCTCGGCGCGCGGCTGCGGTGGCTGGAGGTCACGCGCAACCGGCGGCTGGATATCCTGGTGACCCACGCCCCGCCCCGCGGGATCCACGATAGCCTAGACCCCGTTCACCAGGGGTTCGCCGCGTTTCTGCCCCTTCTTCGGCAGCATCGGCCGCGGTACCACGTCCACGGCCACTCCCAACCCCGTCCCGGGCCACCTGCTCGGACCTGGTACGGCCCGACCGAGGTCATTCATGTCCGGGGCCACCTGCTGCTCGAGGTGCCCAATGGTTGACCTTGGTGCCCTGTTGCGGGATCTTGCGGCGCGGGTCCTGGTCCTGGCCCGGCGAGAGCCTACGCTCCTCCTGTCCTTCGACTGGGTGAAGGAGCAGGTGGGGATCAAGGCCTGGCGGTACCGGGGCCTCCAAGAGGTGCCCCTGCAGCAGATCGTGGGAAGCGTGAACCGCTATCAGGACTTCGATCGCGCGTTCTTCCCCCTTCACGGGATCTCCCCTCGACTGCGACAGATCGAGGAGGCGTGGGACAGAGGAGAGGTCCTGCCGCCCGTCAAGCTCTACAAGATCGGCGGGGCGTACTTCGTGGAGGATGGCCACCATCGGGTAGCCGCGGCTCGGCGGGCCGGGGCGACGGTGATCGACGCTGAGGTGATGGAGTTCGTTCCCGCGGTTCCTGTCTCGGCGTCCGACACCCCTAAGGACATCCTCCTGAAGGCGGAGTACGCGGAGTTCCTCCGGGAGACCCATCTTGAGGAGCTCTGTCCTGGTATGGAGATCACCTTCAGCGAGCTGGGCAAGTACAAGGTGCTCTTGGAACACATCGCCGTGCACCGTTACTTCCTCGGGATCGAACAGCAGCGCGACGTTTCGTACGAGGAGGCCGTGGTGTCGTGGGTTGACCGCGTGTACCGCCCGCTCGTGGAGGCCTTCCGCCGTGCGGGAGCCCTCAGCCACTTCCCCGGCCGGACGGAGGCAGACCTCTACGTGTGGGTCTCAGAGCACCTGTACTACCTTCGCGAGGCGTACGGGCCGGAGGTGGACCTCGAAGGGGCCGTGGAAGACTTCGTGCGCCGATTCGGGTCTGGGCCGGGCCGAAAAGCCCGAGCTCCGTAACGTCGACTACAGACCAACTTCCGTACCGTTCCTTACCGCCTCCCTGCGTGAGAGAGCGGCGCAGGGGTACACCGGAGCGGTGAACGCTATGAAGGAGGTCTGTCCGATGAACCGACTGGGGATCGCGCTGGTGTGTGTGGCCGTTTTGGCTGTTCCTGCCCTGGCTCAGATGAGCGGGAGCTGGGAGGCGAGCCTTCTCATCCTTCCCTCGCCTCCTGGGGTCACCCTGGAGACGTGTGTGCTGACGCTGGCGTACGGCGTGGCGGAGGGATGGCAGATCTCCAGCACCTCGACATTCGGCACTCTCGGGCTGACGGCGCAGGCGTTTGGGATCGTAGGTGCTTTTGGCCCACTCTCCATGACCGGAGGGATCGAGTTCAACCCTCAGGATACCAGCACGGTGACCGTGACCTACCCCGTCGGGTGCTCTTCCACGGAAGACGTGACGCTTGCCGCCCCGGCCTACAAGTCAGCTTGGTTCCTAACCAAGCTCAATCTGTTCGGGGTCGAAGTTGGTGTGAAGCTGAACCATTGGGCGTACCCCTACACGCAAGATCCCACTGACCCCAAGAGCGTGGAGGCCTACCGCTGGCCGTGCTGTCCTCCTCAGACCCAGACCTATACGCTTCTGTCGCTCATCGTGTCTTCCACGCCGACGACCCTCGTGGCGCGGTTCTCTGATTGCTGTACGGGCCTTTCGTTTCAGGACGTAACACTTACGCTCTCTGGAGCATCCCTGTGCTGCGGGATCACACACGACATCGAAGTCTACTTCACCAAGCTTGGGTTCGTTCATCTAAAGTTCACAATTGACCTCCCCCTGTGCTGCGGGATCTTCCTGGAATCCTCGATCACGTACACAGTTGACAGCAAGTCGCTCTCCATCAAGCCGAAGTGGCTTGGTGGTGGAGAGGTGTGCTTCGAGCTCTACGGAGATGTCCTCTGGGATGACGTCATGATGGCCATCGAAGGCCTGGCGATCTACGGATACAAGCTTCGCTGCGATTTCAGCCCCTGTTCTTTCGTGGAGTTCCTGACAGCGTTCGACGTCGACAAGGTCGAGGCGATTGTTGGGGACGATGATCTGTTCAGGGGAGATGAGTTCGAGTACGTGAAGCTAGGGTTCTGTGGCCCCGGCTGTTGTGGAGGGATGTACACGGCCAGCATCGCGCTGTACTTCCAACCTTCGGGCAGCTTGCTTGGGTTCAGTCGGTTCGGGGCCAGGTTTGGGGCACCGCTTCTCGCCAACTTCACGCTCTACCTCTCGTTCGGGATTTCGGCGGTCGGCGACCCCACGACGTTGTCTGTGGGCTGGGTATTCAAGTTCTAGCGGACAGGCGCTCGGCCGAAGAGCGGCCCAGTGTAGCCTGCTTGGCCTTCTCGGGCAGGCTCAACGTCGTGCGGCACGTGGTGGGGTCAGGGCAGGTGAGGCCGAGCTCGCAGTCTCTCGTCGGGCTCCTCGGCCAGCCAGCGGCAGAACGCGTCCAGCCGCTCGGCTGCGGCTTCCAGGAGTAGGTTCCCCTTGTCTGCGCTGGCCGGGGTGGGATCCCCCGTCGCCCCACTCCGGGAGAAGTCCAGGGTGTCGAACCCGATCTCGATCCCGTGGTGGCGCTTGCCCCATTCCGGCGCCGCGCCGGTCAGTGCCTCGCGGTAGCGGCTGCTGTTCACAAGCTGAGGAGCGAAGGCCAGCACCGCCGAAGTCTCCATCTCCCCAGCGTGCGAACCTCCGGTCTCGATTGTGTTGGCGATCAGCTCGGGGATGGCCCGCCACCACGAGAACACAAACGCGAAAACACCTTCGTGTCGCAGGATCCGCGCTGCCTCATCGAGGGCAGCGCTGTTTCCTCCATGGCCATTGACGAACACCAGTCGGTGAAGCCCATGGCTCGCCAAGGAGCGCGCGATGCCCAGAACGTAGTCCCGGAGCACTGCCGGTTCCACCCACAGCGTGCCCCAGAACTGGCGGTGGTGTTCGGAGACCCCCACGGGAACCACGGGCAGAACGAGCCAGTCTCCTCGGGCCGCTGTTCTCCGCGTGACCTCGGCCGCGGTGAGGTGGTCCGTTCCCAGCGGGAGGTGGGGGCCGTGCTGCTCGGTCGACCCTACCGGGAGAAGGCCGACCCGTGCCTGATGCAGTTGTTCTCTTGCGTCTGCCCAGCTCATCCGAGAGAGTTCCATCCTGCCTCCTCAGAAGATCCATGTCGGTTGATTAGCCTCGATATCATCGCTATTCTTGTCTAAGTCTAAGGAGGCATGATGCACAGGGCAATGGCCGTACTGCTGAGCGGGGTGGCCCTCGTCGTCGGTGTTGCTGCAGAGCGAGGACCGATTGCCATCCTCTCGGATGCTGACTTCACCGCGGAGAACGGGGTGATTGGAGGAGCGGGCACCCCTGGTGACCCGTACCTGATCGTGGGTTGGGAGATTCGTGTTCCGTCCGGGGGGCTCTATGGAATCCGGATCGAGAACACGACCGTTTCGTTTGTTGTCCGGGGGTGCAGAGTCTCTGGGGCGATGGACTCCCGGGGTGCGGCAGTCCTGCTCACCGACGTGATCGGGGGGGTCATCGAGGATTGTTCGGTGACTGACAGCATCAACGGCATTCGCATCAAGACCTCGCGGGATGTTACGGTGCGCGACAACTTCCTCGGCGTGCGGGGGGTGGGGTTCCAGGTCCTGGGGCTCGACACAGAGCACTTCCGGCACTCGGTGGAGCCGACGAACACGGTGAACGGCCAGGAGATCCGTTACTACTACGGGCTTTCTGGGCAAGTGCTGGAGGGGATCGCCGCTGGCCACATCACGCTGGCGGGGTGTCGCGACGTGACGCTGCGGGGGGCGAAGATCGACCGCGGAGATGGAATCACCATTGCTCTCTCCGAATCGGTGCGGATTGAGAACGCGGACGTCTCTCGCGCCACGGGGAACGGCATCTTCATCTTCTCCTCCCCGGGCACTGTGGTCACGAACTCGCCGCGCATTGCCAACTCCGCCCAAGCGGGGATCTCGGTCTTGCTCTCGGACCGCGTGTGGGTAGAGAACGTTGGTCTGTATGCAAACCAGGTGGGCTTGGCTGTGAACGCCTCGGACGAAGTCACAGTACGCAACAACGCCTTCGGAGCTAACCCCATCGGTGTTCTTGTGACTGGCGGATCGCAGGACACGTTGATCCAGCAGGGGCTGTTCTATCAGAACCGCCATGGAGTCGAGATCGAGACGTCATCCGGGGCGAAGGTCGAGTTGTGCGCGTTCACTGAGTCGGACGTGGCCGTGTTCATCGAGGGCGGGGCGACGTACCCCCGGGTCGCCTACTCGTCCATGGTCCAGGTGGGGTACGGGATCTCGTCCCTGGCATCTTACGGCGTCTACGAGCGAAACCTCATTGCCCGAGCCAACATCGGGATCATCTTCGAGGAGGCTTACTCCCAGGCCACGCCCACCGGGAACGTCGTACGCCACAACGTCCTCTACCGGTGTACGGATGGGCTGTACCTGGGGACGGAGACCACCGGGACTCAGATCTACGAGAACCTTCTGTGGGAATGCAGCCGAGCCGCGCGCGACCTCGGCCAGAATGCGTGGGCTCCCTACGGCCGGGGAAACTGGTACTCGGACTACCGGGGACCTGACGCAGATGGAGACGGGATCGGAGATCTTCCCGTCATGTTTGGGGGTGGCGGCCAGGACGCGGCTCCGCTCATGGAACGTGGCTTCTACCCCGGCCTGCCTGGTGTGGTGGGCACGATGCGTGAGCAGGCGGTAACCCTGGAGGATAGGACGGGGATGCAAGTGACGCTTCCTGCACGCGTGGCCGCGCTTCCTCATGAGCGGTTCATTGGGTTCCAGGGGATGCCCATCGACATGGCCAACGACCTCGCGATCCTGTTCGTCTTCGAGAGCCCGGTTCCCAGCCAGTTCCACATGAGGAACGTCTTCCTCCCACTGGACATCGTGTTCTTCGCCGGCGATGGAGCGTTTCTGGGAAAGACGACCATGCAGGCGGACTCGAGAGACCTCTACGGGGCGGCTGATCCGTTCACCATGGCCCTCGAGGTTCCGGCGGGAAGGCTTGCTGACCTCGGGCTGACACGGGAGGTCAGACTGATTCAGAACCCGTGATCCGGGCAGTGCTGTTCGATCTCGACGGGACCCTCGTTCGGTACAAGGGGGTCGCGTTCGAGTCGAGCTGGGGCGCGCTCGGCGTGGCAGCTGGCGTCGGGGCGCTGTGGGACCAACTGCTTGATCGTTACCGCGGGCGACTGACGGAGTACTCGAACTGGGTCAGCGAGAACGCTGCCCTCCTTCGGGGAATCCCGGTCGCCCGCGTGTTGCCGTCCCTGTTCCCGCCGCCTTACGCTCCCGGCGTTCGTGAGGCGATCGCGGAACTGAGGCGGTCGGGGTACATCCTGGGGATCGTCTCTTCGGGTGTGGATCTCGTTGCAGAGCGGGTGCGGGCAGAGCTGGACCTGTCCTTTGCCGTGGCGAACGAACTGCGGATCGCCGATGGCGTGTTCACCGGGGAGGCGGTGGTGCGGGTGGGCCTGGGTGACAAGCGCGCTGTAGTGGAACAGGAAGCTCGCCGACTGGGGCTTGATCTCCAAGAGATCGCGTTCGTCGGCGATCACCTCAACGACATTCCGGTGTTTGGCGCCGTAGGGTGTGCCATCGCCTATGCCCCGAAGGAGGCATCTGTTGCGGCGGCGGCGCAGTCGGTTGTCCACGACTTCCGTCTGATCCCCGAGCTGGTGCGAGCCTCGAGTTGACGCGTTCTGCGGCGATGGCCACAATGGCCAGGAGGTTATGGACCGCGAGCGAGGGAGAGAGGAGTTCGCCCAGAAATGGCGCCAGCTGCTGGGGGAGGTGCACGATCAGATGCTTCGCGCGTGCTTGCCTTCCTCTCCGGACAAGGTCCATCGAGAACGTGATGGTCTTCGGATCGAGATCGAATCCCCGTTCAAGAAAGAGTACATCCAACGCAAGATGGCCAAGCTCGCCGAAGCGGTGCGCACCGTGTTCGGTGAGATGGAGGTCCGGCTAGGCGATCCGGGGGACCAACGCGAGCTCCCGTTTGGCGAGGAGGTCGTCCAACCCGTGCGTACCGAGCCTGCGCCACGCGAGGCAGCTACCCCGGCCCGGATCCTCGTCCTCGGCATCGGCGGTGGGGGGATCAATGCCCTGGCCCGGATGCGCGAAGCGAGGCTTGCGGGCGTGCGTCTGGCAGCGCTCGACACGGACCGGCAGGTTCTGGCGGGCTTTCAGGGCGGCCCGAGCCTTCTGGTCGGTGAGCGGGTCACGCACGGGAGGAGCACCGGGGGAGATCCTGAGAAGGCCCGTCGGGCTGCGGAGGGCGCATCGGAGGAGATCGACGATCTCGTCGGTGACGCCCATCTTGTGTTTCTGACGTGCGGCTTGGGCAAGGGCACGGGAGCGGGCATCGCCCCCGTGGTGGCGCAGATCGCCCGGGCGCGGGGCGCGCTCACGGTGGGGGTGGTCACGCTCCCGTTCTCGTTCGAGGGGGAGATTCGCGATCAGCGTGCCAAGGCCAGCCTGGCCCGCTTGGGGGAGAAGACGGACGTGTTGATCGTGATCCGCAACGATCGTCTGTTGGAGATCTTCCCCAATGTACCGGTGTCCAGAGCGTTCGAACTGGCCGATGATGTCCTCCTGCGCGGTGTGCGGGGCATCTCGGATCTCATCACGGTGCCGGGCCTCGTCAACCTCGACTTCGCGGATGTGGCGTCGGTGTTGCGGGGCGCGGGGGCGGCGATGATGGGAACTGGGGAAGCCCACGGCGAGAATCGCGCGATTCGTGCCGCGAAGAGTGCGGTTACGAACCCCTTGCTCGAGGGAGGGACGATCCGCGGAGCGCGACGGATTCTCCTGAACATCACGGGAGGAGAGGACCTGACGCTCGCCGAGGTGACGCAGATCGCGGAATCGATTCGCAAGGCCGCCGCATCTGAAGCTGACCTCACCTTCGGAGCGGTGATCCGAGCTCAGCAGAGTGGGACGATCGAGGTCACGGTGATCGCTGCTGACTTCCGAGGGGCGACGGTCGAGGTCGAGGAACCGGAGCAGCGGGTCCGTCCGGTGATCCCACGACGGATCGCTGGTGAGGACCTCGATGTCCCGACGTTCCTCCGCCGGCCGGAGAGCTAGCGTTCGCAATGATCGGCCGAGTCGTGCTGGGGCTGGTCCTGGTGGCGATGGGCACCGGGTGCGCTCAGGGTTCGCCTCCGACACCGCTCGGGATTGCGGATCTCGAGCGGGTACTGTCGGACTGGCGCCTTGGCTGCGGGGGATGCCCCGGGCGGTGGAACTGGGACGGACGGCAGCTCGCGGGTTTCGTGGCCGGGCGTCTGGCGGCCTTGGGCTTTCAAGCGGAGCTCGCCCGCGAGGGGGAAGAGTGGTGGGTGCTCGTGGGGACTCTCGTCGAGGGCGAGGCTGTGACCGTGCCCGTGTTGCCGGGACTACCGCCCCTCGACCGCGACGGGCAGTTCACCCGAGGCGTGTTCCTGGGGCGCGTTGCGTGGGCCAAGCCTGGCCAGCCGGACCCGAAGTACTTGGCGCCTGAGGAGGTCTGGGCCTTGCCAGCCAATGCCTCGCCCTCGGTGCGGTTGCGCATCCACCCCACCGAGGCTGCGGTCGGGGAAGCCGTGGGGTTCAATGCTGACGTGACCGACTCGGACGGGTATGTGGTGCTCGTCGTTTGGGAGTTCGGCGACGGTGAGGGATCCTGGTTCTGGACTCCTGAGCACGTCTACGATCATCCGGGGGTCTACACGGTGACGGTCACGGTCGTCGACAACGACGGGGGGACATCACAGGCACGGGCCACGGTCGTGGTCAGCGAGGCTGCGGCGAGTCCACCGGGTGGAGGCGGGGGATGCGGGTGCGGTCGCTAGCGCTTCTCTTGCTGATCGGGGGCGTGGCGATGGCGGCTCCCGTTCACTACGCGTTGACGATCGCGGTGAGCGTCGACGGCACGATCTCCGGTGAGGCGATCATCTCGAGCACCGCGCCGGCCGACTGGCCCGAAGCGGTGGTTCGGCTCTATCCCGCGGCCCTTGACCGCACTAGCCTGGTCCTCACCGGGGCCTGGGTCGACGGCGAGGAGGTCGATTGGGAATCGATCGAGCCGAGCACAGCCACCGTGTCTCTCTCGGCCAGCGCCGGACAGACCTTCTCCATGACGCTCGCCTTTGCGGGCAGGGTGCCGGAGTTTGGTCAAGCGCTTGGGTACGGGACGTTCGCTCGATCGCCGCACGCGATCGTCCTCGCTCAGGCGTACCCCATTCTCGCGCCATGGGACGAAGGTTGGGTGGTCCACCCCGTCTTCCCATGGGGTGACGCTGTTGTGGCTGACGTCGCGGACTACTGCCTGGATCTGACTATCCCGGACGGGTGGATCGCCGTCGCGAGCGGGATGGAGGAGGAGATCGCACCTGGGAGGTACCGGGTGGAAGGGATGAACCTGCGGGAGATGGCAATCGTGGTTCTCCGTGGGTATGAGTCCCAAGCGGTCACGGCGGGCGAGGTTGCCGTGCGGAGCTTCACCCGCCCCGAGCACAGGCAGGCGGGTCAGGCTGCTCTTCGCATCACTGCTCAGGCGCTCGATGTGTTCGTTGAGCGCTTGGGTCCCCATCCGTTCCCGGATCTGGATGTGGTTGCCGTGCCCCTGCGCGCGGCGGCGGGGGTGGAGTACCCGCGGCTCATTCTCGCTGGGGAGGTCTACTACGAACGCTACCCGTCTGATTCGCTGTTCTTCCCGATGATCTTTGCCCACGAGGTTGCCCACCAATGGTGGTATGCGGAGGTGGGCAACGACCAGATCGCCGAACCGTGGGTCGATGAGGCCCTCGCGACGTACACGTCGGGCTTGTACTTCGAGGCCCAAGGCCGGTTCCCGGAGATCTTGCGCTACTGGGAATCTGGCTACGCTGGAGGGCAGCTCCAGAACAGGACGGCCAGAGTCACGAGCCCGCTGTGGGAGTTCCCTAGCGGGAGCGGGTACGGGGGGATCGTGTACTCGGGGGGGGCGCTCTTCTTCCAGTCAGTGCGAGAACGGATAGGAGACGGTGCGTTCTTTGGGGCACTGCGCCGCTACCGGAGGGAGTTCCAGTGGCAACTGGCGAATGGAGAAGATCTGCTGCGGGTTCTCGCTGAGGAGAGCCCGCAGCCGCTCGACGATCTGTTCGTGATCTGGCTTGGACTCTAGACGCCGCGGGCCGGCGTTCCCAGCCCGGGGATGCGCACCCGACGTTCGACCCACCGGAGGGCCACCGTGAGAAGAAGGACCATCGCGAGGTAAAACAGAGCGACGAGGATGTACACCTCGAAGTACCGGAAGTTGCGGGAGGCGATCGATCGGGCGACCCCGAACAGATCCATCGTCTCTGGACGGAGCGCGGTCATGGAGACGATGGACGAGTACTTCAGCATGTAGATGAGCTCGTTCGACCACGGAGGGATGATCAGGCGCAGGGCCTGGGGCATGATCACGTGGGCGATCGCCTGCCCCCGGCTCATCCCCAGGGCTCGTGCGGCCATCATCTGGCCTGACTTCACAGACTGGATCGCCCCCCGGAAGTACTCTGCTTGGTAGGCAGCTGTGTTGAGCGTCATCGCCAGCAACCCCGCCACGAACGGCCCCACCAGGACCCCGACAGTGGGGAGTCCGAGGTAGATTCCGAGGAGCTGAACCAGCAGCGGGGTTCCCCGGAAGAAGTGGACGTAGGCGCTCGCTGCCCAGTACAGCGGGGACCACCGCCCTCCCCCGTATACCCGTACCAGACCTAGCACCGCTCCCACAGCGGCTCCCAGGCCCATGCAGTAGACGGTAAGCTGCACCGTGAGCAGGACACCCTGGCCCAGCCGGGGCAGCCAAGCGGGGTCAAAGACAAGGTTCAAGACGACTCCCCGTACAGCTCGCTGATCTTGCGCAGAAATTCCCCGGTTCGGGGGACCTCGGGAGAGCGGAACATCTTGTCCGGCGGGCCCTGCTCCACGACCACCCCACCCTCCATGAACACGATCTCGTCGGCCACGCTGCGCGCGAACCCCATCTCGTGGGTGACGACGATCATCGTCATCCCGTCCTGGGCAAGCTGGATCATGACCGCCAAGACCTCACCGATGAGCTCGGGGTCAAGGGCGCTCGTGGGCTCATCGAATAGGATCAGCTTTGGATCCATGGCCAAGGCCCGGGCGATCGATACCCGCTGCTGCTGGCCGCCGGACAGCTGGGCGGGGTAGGCGTCGGCCTTGGTTGCCAGCCCAACCCTCTCCAGCTCGGTCATTGCCCGGTCTGTGGCGGCCGCGCGGGACATCCGCCGGACTTTGGTCAGTCCGAGCCGGACGTTGTCCAGTGCAGTGAGGTGTGTGAACAGGTTGAAGTCCTGGAAGACGAACCCGATTCTCGCTCGCACCTGATTGATGTTCGTCCGGCGCGAGGTGATCTCCGTCTCCTCCAACCACACCTGGCCCTCGTCGGGCTCCGTCAGCCGGTTGATGCACCGCAGGAGAGTGGACTTGCCCGTTCCGGATGGGCCGATCACCACCTTCGTCTCGCCGGCCTCCTGATGGAGTGTGACCCCCTTCAGGACCTCCTCGTGTCCATACCGCTTGTGCAGGTTCTCCACGCGTAGCAGTGCCATCGGCTATCTATGCCCCTCCAGACCCGGAACCCGCAGCCTGCGCTCCGCAAGCCCGATCGCGAGATTGCCGGCGTAGGTGAGCACAAGGAACATGAGTGCTACCGTGATGTAGATCGGCAAGGTCAGCGTGAAGTTCCGGGCGCGGACGTAGCTTGCCTGGCGCATGACCTCGACAACTCCGATGCCCCACGCCAACGTGGTGTCCTTGAGTACCGATGAGAACTCGTTGGACCAGCCGGCCAGCGAAAGCCGCAGTGCTTGAGGAAGGATGACGAGGGCGATCGCTCTGACCCGGCTCAGGCCCAGCGCCCGGGCAGCCATCATCTGTCCGTGAGGGATCGACTGGAGAGCACCCCGGAAGATCTGAGCCTGATAGGCCGACGAGCGGAGCCCCAGCGCCAGCACTGCGGCGAAGAACGCGGACACAGGCACCCCGAACTGCGAGAGTCCAAAGTAGAACAGAAAGAGAAGTACAATCTCCGGGACTCCACGGAAGAACCAGGTGTAGGCGCCCGCGGCCCATCCCATCGCTCGCGGCGCGTAGACCTCGATCAGCGCCGTAATCAGGCCCACCACAAGGCCGAGCGAGATCAGCCCGAGCAGAAGCTCGATGTTAACCAGCAGACCCCGCAGCAGAACGGGGACGTACGGCGCGATCTCGACCCAGACGCTGGAGCTCAACAGAGTACGGGAACGAGAAGGGGAGGGGCCGGTGGCCCCTCCCCTCGCTTCGCTACGGGCTCAGCTCAGCGACCAAGCACTGGGCGTACCGCAGAGGGTCGCGGTCCACGAGGAGGATGCTGATGCACTTCTCCCACGCGGCCTCGATCGCGCCCAGCGCAGGACCGAAGTAGGCCTCGATGAGGAGGTCCCAGGCGCCAATCCTCTTCAGCTCGGCCACGCCGCTCTCGATCTTGGGAAGGAGTCCCTTTGGATCTCCCTTGGGAACGAGGAACCCAAACCGCTCACCCGTGTCGACCACGGCTGCGATCTCGATCTGGCCCTTGTACTGGACGACGGCCATCTTCGACGGGTCCACGTCTTGAACGACGGCATCGATGCGTCCTGCGAGGAGGTCGAGAATCGCCTCGGGGTACGTCTCGTACTCGACGAGGGTCACCCCCTTGGGTACCCACTCATCCTCGATCCAGAACGCCCCGGTCGTGCCGCGTTGCGCTCCAAGAAGCCGTCCTGGGGCGACGATCTTTTCCAGATCGAGGCCGGACCCCGCTCGGACGACGACCGCTTGATTCGAGTCCCAGTAAGGCTCGGAGAAACTGACGACCAGCGCCCGCTCGTCGGTGATCGTGAACCCCGATGCCCCGATGTCGCCTCGGCCGGCGATGATCGCGGGGATGATCGAGTCGAATGGGGTGTCCCTGATCTCGATCTCGAATCCCCCAAGAATCGCAACGGCCCGCATCACGTCGAGGTCAAACCCGAGGTAGTCACCCTTCTCGGACACCCACTCGAACGGTGCCCACGCGATGTCGGACAGCACGATGTACCTCGGTTGAGCCACTGCCACGCAGCTCGCCGCCAAAACCGCGACCAGGAAAGCCATACCCGCGACTCTCATCCCTGCCACCTCCTGAGGATTGTGGAATCCCCGTGACTATACTCGGCAGGTGGCGACCGTCAACGACGGCCTAGGGACGGCCAAGATGGCGCCGCACATAGTCCGCGTCGTCCCCCGGAAGCAGGAACGGCTCAGGGGGGACGATGCCGCGGCGGCCGGCAATCGAACGGTACAGCCAGCGTCGGGTCAGGAGGGCCAAGCTCAGCGAGAGGTCGTTGTAGTGGGTTCGGGCGATGTCGCGCTCTTCGTCGGCGTGGGCCAGTCGGTTCTGAGCGCTGCGGATGGCCTCGATCCGCTCGCGCGGCAGGCCGCGGTAGACCTCGTGGAGGACGCTCTCCACAGCAAGGTCAGCCTCGGCGCGGGCTCGCGGCCCTTGCGCTGCCTTGAGCGCCGCGACCGCTTCCCTCAGGCGAGGTCGCGCCTCGGGAACGTACCCCGCTCGCTCAAGAGCGGCGTGCATCTCCTCGAGAGCCGCGACTCGCTCAGAGAGTGCCTTCTCAAGCTCTTGCCACGCCGCCTCGACCCGGGTTAGGCCGCGAACCAGGCGTTGGCTCCGCCGCTGCCAGACCACGGCCAACGTTCCTACAGCGAGCACGGCGACGACAAGCCAGGATACGGGGTTCATCGCCTCACCACGCACGTCCGCCGCCGCCGCCCATCCCCCCGCCGGAGAACCCCCGGCCGCCGAATCCGGAGCCGCCGCTCCACCCGCCGCTCCGGGTCTGGCGCGGGGCGGCGGTGGCCGCGGTGTAGGCGCTCTGCTGCAGGGCCACCAGGCGCATCCCGAACCAGTACGGGGCGAACGTGGGGAACCGGCCCTGGTACCAATCCGGAGCCTTGGTGAGGAGCCCGTCGAACTTCTTCGTCCACAGCTCGGTCAGCCCGAGCGCCATCGCGTACGGGAGGAGCTCGTCGAAGTGCTTCTCCCGGGCCGCGAACTCGATCCGATCGACCTCGGCCCGCCGAATGTACTCCTGCAGACCGAGCACGAGCCGCAGGGCCTCGATCCCCTTGGCAGTCCGTTTGGGCATGAACGGGGCGAACCCGATCACGATCAGCCCCGAGATCCCGAGGGCGAGGCCGAGGTACAGGGACTGGGTGAAGAACGCGAGGAACCCGGCGAGGACGATCGTCCCGATGCCGATTCCGTAGTAGGCGCTCCGCACGTGGTCGGGGTTTCCCACGTAGTACCCGTCCTCGCTGAGGTCCATGTACAGCCGCGCCTTGAGCCCCGGCATCTTGTCGTACAGCTTGTACTTGAGGTCGGAGATCTTCCGGCGCTCGGCACCCCCGAGGAGGGCGTCGCGGAGGGCCTTCTCGTAGGGGGTGAGGGGTGCCTCGCTCCCCGCGGCGACGAGCTCGAAGTCGTCGGGCTCGCGGGCTTTGTCGTCCGTCCACACCTCGCGGATCACGAGGTGCCCCTTCGTGGCCAAGGAGAGGATCCCCGCCGCGAAGTCACGGGGGTCGGCCCGGTTGTCGAGGAGGACACCCGCCTCGGCCGGGCCCAAGCCCTGGAGCGGCTTGTACTCCGGGGCGACGGAGCCCACCTTGGGGTCCCGTCCCCGCATCCACCACAGGACGAACATCCCGAGGAAGACGAGGATCGGGATCCCCGCGTACAGGTTGTCCTGGAGAAACCACAGGAACCCTTGCCACGCCCCGGGGAGGGCAACCGCTCCCTCGGGGATCCGCACCGCGACCGTGATCCCTTCCTTGGGCCGCAGCCCCTCCGTTTCGCCCACGAGGAATCCGCCTTCCCAGCGCAGCTCCAGCGGGTCCGTGGAACCGTACGGGCCGCGGAACCCCAGGGCGCGGACCTCGGTTGCTGCGACCCCGGGGGGAACGGCGATCTCCACCCGAGCTCGGGCGATCGGCATCGCTCAGTCCGTCCCGATCGCGTTCCAGTAGAGCTCGACTTCCCCCTCGTACCGGCGCAGGGCGCGCAGCACCCGATACCGGACGGTGTACGTGACCGGGCCCGTCACCGTGCGGTTCGGATCTCCGATCTGGAGGACGAGGTTTCGCCCCTCCGTGTACTGGCGGAAGGGCACCGAGCCGCCGTCGGCCAAGATCTCGTCCACGGCTATCCGCAGCCGGTACGTCTCCCCGGTGGGGAGGCGGTACGAAATCGGGATCTCGCGGAAGATCCCGTGGCGGGACGAGGGGAAGAACACCCCGATCTCCTCGTGAACGGCGACGGACCCGTCCCCTCCGATCTCCGCCCGTACGAGGTAGTCGCGGATTTCCTGCCCGACGCCGAGGGCAGAGCACAGCAGGACGAGGACCAGGGCGAGGCGCTTCATCGGCTGAAGTCCACCTTCGGGGGTTCGCCCATCGTCTCCGAGGGGAGCATGTAGAACTCCCGCTCGCGGATTCCAAAGAGGTTCGCGATCAGGTTCTGCGGGAAGACCTTGATCCCCGTGTTCAGGTCACGCACGACGGCGTTGTAGTAGCGACGGGAGCGGGCGATCTCTTCTTCCAACCCCTCGAGCGACTTCTGGAGCGAAGTGAAGTTCTCGTTTGCCTTCAGCTGGGGGTAGTTCTCGACGACCGCGAACAGCGACTTGAGGGTCCCGGCGAGCACGTTGTCGGCTTCCGCCTGTTCCTTGGGCGTCCGCGCCTTCATCGAGGCGGAGCGGGCCTCGGTCACCCGCTCGAACACCTCCCGTTCGTGGGTGGCGTACCCCTTCACCGTCTCCACGAGGTTCGGGATGAGGTCGAACCGCTTGCGGAGCAGGGTGTCGATCCCCCGCCACGCCTCCTCGGCCCGCACCCCGAGCCGGACGAGCTTGTTGTACGTCGCCGCGATCCACAAGAACAGGAGAACGAAGACGCCCAGAATGATCCATCCGACCATGGCTGCCTCCTCAACGCGCATTCTAGTCGAACCGGCCCTGCCCGGCGAACTCGGGCGAGCAGGACCCGGAGATCCCGGCCGAGCCATGGGTTGGGCTGCTGCGATTCCGTCTGCAGATCCGGTGGTCCTCCGCCTCATGGGGTCGGGCCTGTCGCACGCGGTTCCGCCGTTGGCTGTCCGAGATCTGCTGTCCGAACGGGGCCGTTCGGTCTACAGAGGACGGACAACGGCCGCAGCTGTTGCTGGTGGGATCCGTCCTTCTCCACGTGACCGACGGCTCCGTGGACCGGCCTCACGCAGGCTGTAAGGTCGGCTGGGAGCGGGTAGACTGGCCAGTGATGAAGCTCTACCTCGACACGGCGAACGTGGCGGAGATCCGCGAGCTTTCCTGGCTCATTGACGGCGTGACGACGAACCCGTCCCTCGTGGCGAAGGAGAGGCGTCCGTTCCACGATGTCCTGCGCGAGATCTGCGGAATCGTCCGTGGCCCGGTGTCGGCGGAGGTCGTCTCCCTCGACCGAGAGGGGATGGTGCGCGAGGCCCGCGAGCTGGCGAGGGTTGCCGCGAACGTGGTCGTGAAGGTTCCCCTCACCGAGCCCGGGATGCAGGCTGTCCAGGTTCTCTCGCGGGAGGGGGTTGCGACCAACGTGACGCTCGTCTTCTCCGCGAACCAAGCGCTTCTCGCTGCCAAGTGCGGGGCGACCTACGTCTCCCCGTTCGTGGGGCGGATCGACGACGCGGGAGGGGACGGGATGGCCCTCGTGGAGGAGATCCTGGCCGTGTACGGTCACTACCGCTTCCCCACCGAGGTCATCGTGGCGAGCGTGCGCCACCCCGGGCACGTCCTCGCGGCCGCCCTCCTCGGCGCGCACATCGCCACGGTTCCCTACGACGTCGTGAAGAAGCTGTTCGGGCACCCCCTTACCGACGTCGGGATCGCTCGGTTCCTCAAGGACTGGCAGCAGGTCCCGAAGGTCTAGACGGCGTCTGCAGGACGGCCGGCGGAGCTTACGGGCACGCCCAGAGTCTCGGATCCCCGCCGCAACGTCCTCCACAGAGGGACCCCGGACCGCCGGCCAAGTGAAGGCCCCACCCCAACGGACACCCAGGGCACGAGGAGCAACCGGCACGAACTCCGGGGTCTGGGAACCCAAGATCCCGTTGTGCTCTTCGTGCCATCCTCCGTGCCTTGGGGGTGTCGTTCGGGGTTCCCTGTGCGCTCTCGGCGGCCTCTGCGGTAAGATCAACCGTTACCTAGACGAACTCACACAGGAGGAGATGGATGAAGCTTCCCCCCAAGCCCCAGGAGAAGGTGCTCACCCGCGAGGGGTACGAGCGGTTCAAGAAGGAACTGGACGAGCTGGTGCGCGTGCGACGGCCCCAGGTGATCGAACGGCTGCGCGCGGCACGCGAGCTGGGGGACCTGCGGGAGAACGCCGAGTACCACGCCGCCAAGGAGGAGCAGGGTTTCGTCGAGAACCGGATCGCAGAGCTGGAGCGTCTCCTCCGTGGCGTGCGCATCATCGAGTAGGCCGTGCGAGGGAGAACCGGGCCGCGACGTGCGGCCTGAGGTCTTCCCGAGACGGAGGGTCCGCGGTTGACGAGAACCCCCATCGACGGTCGGCTCTCCCTGGCGGTCGCGGCGATGCTCGTCATGTGGGCGTCGGCGTTCGCCGCGATCCGGGGCGCCCTGCCGTTCTTCTCGCCTGGCGCGCTGGCCCTGTTGCGCTTCCTGTTCGCGTCGGCCACGCTGGGGGCCCTGAGCTTGGCCCGGGGGCTGCCCCGGCCCCGGCGGCGCGACCTTCCGATCCTCCTCGGCCTGGGCCTCCTCGGGATCACGATCTACCACCTGTGCCTCAACTGGGGACAGCAGACCGTCACCGCTGGGGCGGCGAGCTTGCTCATCGCGTCAGCGCCGATGGTCACCGCGCTGTTGGCCCGGCTTCTCCTCAAGGAGGCGCTCGGCAGGTGGGCGTGGGCCGGAATCGTTCTTGGGTTCGGAGGGATCGCCCTCATCACCCTCGGCGAAGGCCAGGAGCTGCGGGTCGAGCCTGGTGCGCTCGTGATCCTCCTCGCCGCCGTGTCGGCGAGCCTCTATAGCGTCCTCCAGAAGAAGCACGTTGGCCGCTACCCGCCCCTGGTGTTCACGACCTACGTCGTGTGGGCGGGGACGATTCCAATGCTCGTCTTCCTTCCCCACCTCATGAAGGCCCTGCAGACCGCCCCTCCAGCCGCAATCGCGTCTGTCGCCTATCTCGGCGCGTTTCCGGGCGGGCTGGCCTATGTCCTGTGGGTGTACGGGCTTTCCCGAACCACCGCATCTCGTCTGTCGAGCTTCCTCTACCTGAGCCCGGTCCTGGCCATCGGGATCGCCTGGGTCTGGCTGCGTGAGATCCCGAGCTGGCTCTCGCTTGCGGGCGGGGCGGTAACGATTGCGGGCGTCGCGCTTGCCAACGTGCGGCGGGGGTCCGTGGTTCGCCCGTCAGCCTGAAGGCGCGAGGGGCGGCGCGTGGAGAAGCACCTCGACCCTCTCGCCGACGAGGTACATGGGTTCGATCCCCAGGGTCAGGGACCGAACGCCCTCGAACTCGAACAACGTTGTTCCATACAGGTCAACCACCCCAACTCGTGACGGTGCCCTCAGCCAGACTGGCCCCTGCCGCTCCCAAGGGTCCTGCCACAGGACGACCACGGTCTGCTCGTTCGCGCTGAACTCGGCTGCGGTGACGCCCCCCTCCCTGCGCATGCCCGTTGGGACGAAACCCCGCAACTGCGCGATTAGGTGCTGGAAGGCGTGGGACCCCTTCTTTTTCACCCCCGCGCCGCGGTCAGTGGGGCCGAACCCGTCGTACACCAAGCCGGCCTGGTCGAAGAACCCCTCGCCCGTGCCCTCGTACCTGGGCTCGGTGATGTAGGTCCAGAAGACCTTCTCCACCCCGAGCTGCCCCAGGAGGACGAACCGCTTGACGAGGTCAGCCGCCTGTTCGTGCTCGGTCTGGACGAGGTCGCCCATCTGGCCGGAGAAGGTGGACGTCTCGCTGACCCAGATTGGGCAATCCCCGCACCCGTGCTGGTCAAGCACCGCACGCATCCGGCCGAGGATGTCCTCCCCCGTGCGGTAGTCCTGGACGCCCGAGGCGCCGGTGGGCCGTGCCACGCCGTAGTAGTGGAAGTTGTAGGCGCCGATCCACTCCCCGCCGCTGGCGTGCAGGAACCGGTCAAGGTACGGCTCCAGCGCCAGTTCGCCCAGCTCGGGCCCATCGAGCAACCCGCCCATCACGATGACGCAATCTGCGCAGGCGTCCCGGATGCCCGCGGCGATGATCCCGACCCGGCGGGCGAACTCCTCGGGAGGGCACGAGGTGGCCCAACCGACGTTGGGCTCGTTCCCGATCTGCCAGTAGCGGATCGGGAGCCCCACCTGGCTCACGCCCTCGCCGGTTGTGTAGTACCGCACGATCTCCGCCACGCGCGGGGTGACGTCGGGCTCGAGATACGGAGCGTAGAACATCGGAATCGGCGTAACGCCCTGGGCGACGAGGTCCCGCATCTGCCGCGTGTCGCGGGTGTCCGGACCCGGCACGGAGTTCGGGCCGAGGTAGAACCCGTACACCGCGCAGTCCACCCCAAGGTCGCCCAAGAGCGACTTGTCCGGGAAGATTCCGGACACGCCGAAGAACCCGTCGCGCACCTCCATCTCTCGCCCGCCGGCCCCGTTCAGTCCCCCCACCAATACCGCGGCCACGACGGCAGTTGTCCTGCAGCATCGCTGCATTTCGCCTCCTTGCCCACGAGATACAGCGACGCTGTGGGGGCAGTTCCCGCTGACTACCGGTACTCAGGCGCGGTCTGCCCAGAGGGCGGAAGACCGATCAGGCTAGGGTAGGGTAGTTGGCTCCATCGCGGCCGACGAGGGGCGTGGCGGCGAGAAGGGCCGAGCAAATCGCCTCCTCGGTCGCCTCGGCCGCCGCGTGGTACAGGTCGTCCACAGTCGGTGAGCGATCGGCGATGAGTTCCGCCTGGATGCGTTCTTGTCCCCGAGGGATCCGCCACCCGGTGGAGAAGGAGACGAAGAAGTCTCCGCTCCCGGTGGTGGCGGGGGCACCCGCCCGGGCGGCCCCGAGCGCTGCCCGGCGGCAAATCCGCGACAGCTGCTCGGGGAGGAGCGGGGCGTCGGTGGCCACGACGACGACGAGCGACCCCCCTGCGTCCTTTTCCGGGTTGGGTTCGCCTCCGCTGGGGACCGCGAGGCCAGGCGGGGGTAGGAAGTCCTCCGGACGGCCCATGTTCGGTAGAACGAGTGCGCCCACTGTGAAAGACCCAACCAACCGGGACGCGGTCCCGATCCCAGACTTGAATCCGAACGCCACCACCCCCGTCCCCGCGCCGACGCACCCCTCGGCCACTTCGTCCGACGCCGCCTCCAAGGCTGCGCGGGCATCGGACTCGGCCACGGGCTGGGTCTCGATTGCGGAGAGCCTCCCGTCGTTGCACTCGAGAACCACGGGGTTCACGGACCGTGCCGCAGGATGGCGCGCCAGCGTCCAGCGGATCAGGGCGTTCGCGCAGACAGGGACGGCAAGGGTATTCGTGAGGATGATCGGCGTCTCGAGTTCTCCCAGGTGGAGGACCTGCCACAGGCCGGTGGCCTTCCCGTGACCGTGGAGAACGAATGCTCCCGCGGGCAGCGGATCCCGATAGGGATCACCGGGAGGAATGACTGCGGTTACCCCGGTACGAACAGCACGCGGGCCGTGACCCCGGACGAGGGTGCGGTGGCCGACCCTTACGCCCGCCACATCGCTGATCGCCCCTCGTGGTCCGCAGGGCAGCCTCCCCACGGACAACCCTTTCCTGCGGAACGCGTTCACCCGTAGAGGAGGAACTCGTACGGATGGGGCCGAGCGGCGACTTCGCGGATCTCAGCCTCCTTGAGCGAGATCCACCGCGCGACAAGCTCGTCGGGGAACACACCGCCGAGGCCGAGGAAGTCATGGTCGCGCTCCAGGGCAGAGAGGGCCTCCCCGAGGCTCCCTGGAAGGGAGGCGATCTTCCGTCGTCGGGTCGTGCGGGCGTCGAGGCTGTCCTCGACTGGTCCCCATCCCTTCTCCACTGGATCCAGTCCCTGACGGATTCCGTCCACGCCGGCCATCACGCAGGCGGCGAGGGCGAGGTAGGGGTTGCAGGTGGCATCCGGCGGTCGGTACTCGATCCGTGCCTGGGCGGGGTCGGTGAGGTAGCCCGGGATCCGGACCGCCGCGGTGCGGTTCGCCCGACCGAACGCGAGGTGGACTGGCGCCTCGAACCCTGGTCCCAGCCTCCGGTAGGAGTTCGTGGACGGTGACACGAGCGCCGACAGCGCTCGACCGTGAGCAAGGATCCCTCCCACGTAGTGGAACGCGGTCTCAGAGAGGCCGCCTTCGCCGGCGAACAAGTTCTCCCCCTTCCCGACGAGGTGCTGGTGGAAGTGAAGGCCATTCCCGGCCTGGTTGTGCATCGGCTTGGGCAGGAAGCAGGCCACGAGTCCCTGGTCGGCGGCGAGGCGTCCGATGAGGTCGATCGCCAGGGCGGTCCAGTCGGCCGCATCCAGGAGGCGCCCCAGCCCAAGCTCGATCTCCATCTGCCCGAGAGGCCCGCCCTCGTGGTGGTGATACCGGACCGGGATCCCCCACCGGCTGAGGGCCTCCACTACGCGAAGGCGCAGCTCGCGGCCATGGTCTTCCGGTCCCCCGGCGTGATAGCCCGAGCGGGGTCCGGGTACCGACCGGGGCCCGGTCAGCCCCAGCGGGTTCACTTCGACGTGCTGGACGAGCGACGTGTCCTCGGTCCAGATCGAGTCGAACAGGTAGAACTCGAGCTCGACCGCGAACCGGGCTTCATCGGCGATCCCTGCGCTCTGAAGAAGCGCCTCGGCCGCTCTGGCCACGGTTCGCGGGGCCATCGGGTGGGGTCCCTCGTCCGGCCGGGCGAGATCGCACAGCAGAAGAACGGATGGAGGATCGCGGGTGAGGTCCACGCGCGCGGTGGCGAGATCGGGAAGGAGGACGAGGTCCCCCCCGCCGAGGCCGTAGTGCGAGGCCGCGGCCCCCACTCCCTTCTCGAACGTAGCCGGGGTGAGCTCTGAAGCGGGGAGGGTCAGACAGCGCAGCCGCCCAAGGAGGTCGGCCGCCCGCAGGTCCACCCAGCGGAGGTCCTCCGCCTGGATCAGAGCCACAAGCTCGCTGAAGGTCATTCTCGCTCCTTACGGCTTGGGCAGGGCGAGGTCAGCCGGCCCCCAGTCCGACAGCTTGGCGCCCGGGAGCGACGCCTGCACCAGCTCATGGATGATCTCGGCGTGCTTCACCTTCTCGCGACCCCAGTCGGCCAGCATCGGCCCCGACACCCATGGCTTGTACAGGGCCCCCGGTCCGACGACGCACGCCGGCCCCGGCTCGAGCTTGAAGTAGCACGGGGAGCAGACCCGGACCATCTCTGGCCCGTCGTAGAAGCGGTTGAACCCGCCGAACGAGTCGGTGAGGAAGATATGGAGGTCCATCGGGATCTTGACCGCCTTCCGGATCGCGGCCAGTTCGGGGAGATCCAGGTCCGCGACGGGGTTGAACGTGTTCGCCCCCAGCTGCTCGAGGACCTTCGCTCCCGCAGCGTTCCCGTGCCCGGCGAACACCGACACCTTGAACACCACGTCCTTGGGCAAGTCGCCCACCGCCCGCATCTGGGAAAGCAGCCACAGCAGTCCCTCGTCGAGCACGAGGAACCCACGGAACCCAACCTCGACCGCGCGCAGGATGTCGGCGATCACGTATCGGAGCTGGTCGGATCCGCGGAAGCGGAGGCCCGACAACCCCCCCTCGGGTGTGACGAGCTGGCGACCGGTGTCCCACCCCGAGCGAGGGCCAGGGGTCAGGATGACCTCCACCTTCGCCTCGGCCGCGATCTGGGCGAACTCCTTGAGCTCGCTGCGGGTGAGGAGCGTGGCCCCCATCACCGTCGAGATCATGCGGTGGACGGGGATCTTCCTCTTCCGTGCCTCGTCGATCGTCGCGGCGAGAACTTCCGGCCGCTCGATCCCGGAGATCTCCATCCGGTACTGGGCTCCGTCCGGGAACCGGTGGGTGCTGGTGGGGAGATCGTACGCATCCTGGCCCGGGATCCCGTGTTTCTCGATGAGTCCTGCTACCTTTCGCTGATCCATCGCGCCTCCTCGCCGATTGGGGTTGGGCCTGATGATACCCGCAATGGGCGTCAGCGGTCCGGGAGGAGCACGCCGCGGCGGGGACGGAGTCCCGGCTATACTCCAGGCGTCCCGGTGGGGCGCGTGTGGCGGGCGGGGGGGGGAAGGAGGCAGGGCGTGGGGAACACGGCGTGGGCAGACCTTCCGACATGGGCGCTGGTTGCGGTCGTGGTGCTGGGCGGAGTGCAGCTTTCCCTGCAGGTAAGTGCGCTCGTGATTCTGTTCCGCACCCCGGACGAGCGGCTTGTTACGGGACGGCGGTGGGTGTGGGTTGCTGTTGTGGTGTTCGGCCAGCTTGTGGGGGCGATCGCGTTCTTGGCAGCTGGCCGACGCCCGGTCACTGAGCAAGACCCGCTTCATTCTGCTCCGCAACCCGGTGACGTGACGCGGGCCCAAGCGCGGCGGGCGGCCGACCTCCTGTACGGGGATTCATCGCGGGCGGGGCGGCACGGCAAAGAACGATGACGTCTGCCATCGCGCTCTACGAGCTGACGAAACTCTACGGGACGGTGCGTGCGCTCGATGGCGTGTCGCTTGCTGTCCCTTCTGGGTCCGTGTTCGGGTTTCTCGGCCCGAACGGGGCGGGGAAGACAACGACCCTCCGTATCCTCACTGGACTTGCTCGTCCCAGCTCGGGCAGCGCGAGAATCCTCGGGCACGATGTGGTGACGGCGCCGCACGCGGTGCGGTCGGCAGTGGGTTACCTTCCGGACGTACCGGGGTTCTATCCGTGGATGACGGCCACTGAGCTCCTCCGCTTCGTGGGGCGGCTGTTCGGGCTATCCGGCCCCACGCTCCGGGCACGGGTCGACGCCCTCCTCGACCTCGCGGGTCTCGCCGGCGTGAGGACGCGGGTCGGCGGCTACTCGCGGGGGATGAAGCAGCGGCTGGGCGTCGCCCAGGCCCTCATCAACGCCCCGTCTGTGCTCTTGCTCGACGAGCCCACGAGCGCCCTTGATCCCATCGGAAGGAAGGCCGTCCTGGACATGATCGCTTCCCTGGCGGGCCGGACGACGGTTTTCTTCTCGACGCACATCCTGTCGGACGTGGAGCGGGTGTGCGATACAGTGGCGATCCTCCATCGGGGACGCGTCGCAGCCCAGGCTCGCATAGCTGAACTGAAGTTGCGATACGGGGTGCAGAAGATCGCCGTGGACGTGGTCCCGTCGGCCGATCCTCTCGTTGGCGCACTGGCCCAGGCCCCGTGGGTCTCCGCTACCGAACGTCCCGGCGAGGATCGCGTGGTGTTCTCAGTAAGCGATGTCGAGCGTGCTCAGCGGGAGATCCCCGCGGCAGCGGCTGCCCAGGGGGTCGGAATCCGCAGGCTGGAGCCGGTCGAGGTGAGCCTTGAGGACGTGTTCGTAGACCTGGTGGGGGAGCGATGAGCTCGTTTCGCGCGTTTCTCGGGAAGGAACTCCGGGAAATCGTCAGGACGTGGCGGATCTGGGTCCTTCCCGGGATCGTCCTGTTCTTCGCTGTCACCGGACCAGTTATCGCTCGGTTCACCCCCCAGCTTCTGCAAGCAGTGGCCCCCGACACGGGCCTCGTGATCCAGGTTCCGGATCCAACGTTCCGCGACGCCTACCTTCAGTGGGCGAAGAATCTTGTCCAGATCGTAACGTTTGCGGTCATTCTTGTCTTCGCAGGCGCAGTGTCGTCCGAGCGCCGGTCGGGGACTGCAGTGCTCGTGCTGACAAAGCCGCTCAGCCGCACCGCGTTCGTCGGCGCCAAGTACGTCGCCCAAGGCCTGTTGCTGGTCACGACCGTGGTGGTCGGCGCTGCGACGACCTGGGCTCTGACCCTGGCTGTGTTCGGCGAAGCCCCGCTCCTTCCCCTTGCAGCGGCAACCGGGGTGTGGCTTGTGTGGGGATTGATGGTACTGGGGATCGTGATCCTTCTGTCGTCGGTTGTGGATTCGCCGGCCGGGGCGGCAGGCCTGGGATTGGGTGTGTTCGTTCTCTTCTCGATTGGATCGATTTGGACCCCCGCTGTGCGGTACAGCCCGACGGGACTTGTGGGCGCTCCCACGGACATCCTCCTGGGTCGAGGTGGCCCTCTCCTGTGGCCGGTGATCACAGGGACTGCCCTGGCCGCGATCTCGATTGCCGGTGCCGTGACCGCGTTCTCTCGCCGGGAGCTCTGAGCGATGTGACACCGGCCGACCGTTAGACGGGGCACACCGTGCGGAAGGCGCAGAACGCCGATCGCCACGGCCAGGATCGGGGGGAGAGCTGCGCGACCGACGTCTCACCCCCACCCGAGCGATGGGTTCGCACCCGCACCCGCCGAGCCATCCGCGCGACCTCCTGCAACCCGCCTTCTTCTGCGGTACGATGTGCGCATGGACCGGTTTTCGCGACAGGACCTGAGCGATCTTGTGGAAGGAACGTCGCCCCATCGCGTGTCCATCTTCTTGCCCACGGGTCGGGCGGGGCCAGCGGCCCGCGAGGGAGGGATCCGCCTCAAGAACCTCCTGCGCAAGGCGGAGGAACAGCTCGTGGCACTCGGGATGAGGTCGCCTCAGATCCAGGACCTCCTCGCCCCCGCGCGGAGCCTGGTGGGGGACAGCCTGTTTTGGTCGTACCAGAGCGACGGGCTGGCGTTGTTTTTGTCTCCGGAGGGGATGCGCAAGTGGCGCCTCCCGCTCCGGTTCGAAGAGCTGGTGGTGGTGGCCGACCGGTTCCACGTCAAACCTCTGCTGTCCCTATTCACCGGCGACGGGCGGTTCTACGTTCTGGCCTTGAGCCAGAACCAGGTGCGCCTGCTGTTGGGGACGCGCTACAGCGTGACCGAGGTCCCCGTCGAAGAAGTGCCCACCGCCCTCGCTGACGTCCTACGGCCGGATCTGGTTCAGAAGCACCTCCAGTTCCGCACTGCGGCGAGCACCGGGCCGGGGAAGCAGGCCGTGGCCTACCACGGCCATGGGGGAGCCGATGCCGGGCACAAGGACGACATCATGCGCTTCTTCCGCCGGGTCGACGAGGGCCTCCGATCGTACCTCGCCTCCGAGCCGGCTCCCCTCGTGGTGGCGGGGGTGGACTACCTCCTCCCCCTGTACCGCGAGGCCAGCTCGGACCCACATCTGGTGAACGAGGGGGTGACGGGAAACCCAGATCGGCTGACCCCCGAGGAGCTTCACGCTCAAGCGTGGGCGTTGGTCCAGCCCCACTTCCACCGGGCTCAGGAGGAGGCCGCGGACAGGTTCGCGGCGCGCCTTGGGACGGGGCTCGCGTCGGCCCAGTTCCCCGAGGTCCTCCGCGCTGCCCGCGAGGGCCGCGTGGAAGTTCTGTTCGTGGCCGTGGGCGTGCAACGCTGGGGGAGGATCGCCTCCACCGGGGAGGTCGAGGTCCACACCTCCCTTCAGCCGGGGGACCAGGATCTCCTTGACCTCATCGCGGTGGAGACCCTGGTTCGCAAGGGCGTGGTGTACGCTGCGCCTCCCGACAGGGTCCCCGGGGCAGCGGACCTCGCGGCCGTGTTCCGCTACTAGGGGAAGCTGTGCCGGACAGGCTTCTATCCCTCGACGACTACCGCCCGCTGGTAGGGGATCCAGTCGTGGAACGGATCCGCGACAAGGCCCGCCCGTTGCGGGGGTTGCACGTGACGCACGTCAACTCCACCTACTACGGCGGCGGAGTGGCCACCCTCCTCTCTTCCCTCACCCTTCTCATGAACGACGTCGGGATCAGGACCGGGTGGCGGGTGATCCAGGGGTCGCCCGATTTCTTCAGCGTGACGAAGAAGTTCCACAACGCGCTCCAGGGCGGGAACATCAACCTGAGTCCGCGCAAGAGGCAGATTTACGAGGACACGGTGTACGAGAACGCCGTGCGCAACCATCTGGACCACGACGTGGTGGTCATCCACGACCCCCAGCCCCTTCCCCTCGTGAGGCACTACCGCAAGCGCGGGCCCTGGATCTGGCGGTGCCACGTGGACCTCACCTCGCCCCACCCCGAGCTGTGGGCCTACCTGATCCCGTTCATCGAGCGGTACGACGCGGTGGTCGTATCGATGCCCGAGTACCGGCAGGAGCTCACCACCCCCCAGGTTGTGATCCCGCCGGCGATCGATGCCTTCGCAGTTCAGAACCGGGAGCTCTCGCCCGAGGAGGTCGGGGAGCGACTCGCCCACTACGGCATCCCCACCGACCTCCCGCTTGTGGTCCAGATCTCGCGGTTCGACCCCTGGAAGGACCCTCAGGGGGTCATCGAGGCGTTCCGGCTGGTGCGGGAGGAGGTCCCGGCGACGCTGGTCCTCCTCGGCAACGTGGCCACCGACGATCCGGAGGGTGAAGAGGTGTATCGGTCGCTCCTCGACCAGCGAGAGGAGCGGATCATCATCCTCAGCCGTCAGGACGGGGCGCTCGTCAACGCGCTTCAGCGCCGGGCGGCGGTGGTCCTCCAGAAGTCCCTGCGCGAGGGGTTCGGCCTCACCGTTGCCGAGGCGATGTGGAAGGGGACGCCGGTGGTCGGGGGGAACGTGGGCGGCATCCGCCATCAGATCGTGGATGGAGTGAACGGGTTCCTCGTGTCGTCCGTCGAGGAGGCGGCGGGGCGAATGGTGGAGCTCCTGCGGGACGACGATCTGCAGCGGGAGATGGGAACGAGGGCTCGGGACACGGTGCGGGAGCGGTTCCTGATGACGGCGCTCCTCGAGCGTTACCTGGACCTGTTCGCCGCCTTCGAGCCCAACTTCCGCCTGCGGGACGAGGGGAACTAGCTCCGCGGGCCCCCGGTGGGCGTGGGGCGCCAGCCATCGGCGGCAGCAGAGGTGTAGCGGAGATCGCGGCTGCGTGTCGCTTCCGAGAGCCAGATCGAGGTCGCCGCGGGCCTTCTCCGGACCGCGCGGTGTCCCCGCCCCGAAGAAGGCGGGGATGCCGTTCGGGTCTAGGTGGGAACCGTCGTTCGGGATCGAGAGCGGAACGACCGATGGAGACGGTGTGGAACGTGTTGAAGTGGGTCCTGATCGCGCTGGCAACCGGGGTGTGGCTTGTGTGGGGATTGATGGTACTGGGGATCGTGATCCTTCTGTCGTCGGTTGTGGATTCGCCGGCCGGGGCGGCAGGCCTGGGATTGGGTGTGTTCGTTCTCTTCTCGATTGGATCGATTTGGACCCCCGCTGTGCGGTACAGCCCGACGGGACTTGTGGGCGCTCCCACGGACATCCTCCTGGGTCGAGGTGGCCCTCTCCTGTGGCCGGTGATCACAGGGACTGCCCTGGCCGCGATCTCGATTGCCGGTGCCGTGACCGCGTTTTCCCGCCGGGAGCTCTAGGGACGTCCGGTGAGAGCTCTTCACGATCGCCCACCGCGGCGAGTGCTCTCTGTGCGCAGACCTGGCGGCGCCTGGCTCCGTGAACGGTCATCTGCAGTGCGCCGTCTTGCGCGGGCGAGGGCTTCGCAGAGCGTCTTCCCAGAGTGCTAGAGAGGCCAGATCCGAAGAAGAAGCGGTACCCCCACTGCAACCGCTAGGATCTGCAACGGGAGACCGAGGGGCAAGTAGTCGCCGAATCGGAACCCACCGGGGCCCAGAATGAGGGTGTTGTTCTGGTGGGCGATGGGGGTGATGAACGAGCACGATGCTCCGACTGCGATCGCCATCAAGAAGGGATCCACTCTGACTCCAAGCTGGGCCGCGGCGCCAAGGGCAATCGGGCACATGACGGCCGCGGTGGCGGCGTTGTTCAGCGCGGCGGAGAGGAGCATCGTCACAACGAGGACAAGTCCCAGGGCCACTCCGGGGCTACCCGGGCCTGCGATGGTCAACAGGGACCTCGCGATGAGGGCGGCTGCGCCCGTGGTTTCCATGGCCCCGGCTACGGGGATGAGCGATCCAAGGAGCACGATCACGGGCCAGTCAATCGCGTCGTAGACCGTGCGCGGAGAGACGGTGCGTAGGGCGAGCGAGGCGAGGACGCCGCCGGCGAACGCAACCGCGGCCGGGAGAAGGCCAGCCGCGGCGACGAGGACGGCGAGGCCCATGATGAGGGTCGCGGTGAGTGCCTTCCGCTTGTCCGGAATCCGCAGCGAGCGTTCCGCCAACGGGACGAGGCTGAACTCGCTCGCGAAGTCCGCCACCGCGTCCGCCGGCCCCTGGAGCAGGAGGACGTCGCCGGCCTTGAGTGCCATCGTGCGCAGCCGAGAGACCGACCGCCGCCCCTGGCGCGACACCGCGAGGAGGTTGACCCCGTACCGGGTGCGGAGTAGGAGGTCCCGAGCTGATCGGCCCTCGAGGTCCGAGTCAGGCAGCACCGCGTACTCCACAAGCACGGCCTCGTCTGCTGGGGCACCTCTGTCCTCACCCCCATCGTGTGCCCTGTTCGCGTTGTCCGGCGCGGTACCCCCCTTCGCCGCTCCGTCTCGCTTCGCCTCTTCGAGCTTCAGGCCGAGGCTCCCCAACACGTTCGCCAGCGCCTCGGCCTGGGCCTCGACGAGGAGGATGTCCCCGGCGCGGACCACCCAACGTCGGTTTGGGGCGGTGACGCGGACCCCACTTCGCACGAGGCTCACGATCTGGGCGTCTGCCTCCTCCAGCACCTCCTCCACCTCGCGCAGGGTCATGCCCACGACCTTGCTCCCCTCGTCCACGCGGGCCTCGGTGAGGTAAGCGGCGAGATCGAACCCCTCCGACGACGCTCCCCTGCGTGCGGGAACGAGCCGCCATCCCACGAGCGCGATGAACAGCACCCCGGCGCCTGCCACGCCTAGCCCCACAGGAGCGAAGTCGAACATCCCGAATCCGCCGGAACCGCTCTGGGCACGGAACGCAGACACGATGAGGTTCGGCGGTGTCCCGATGAGGGTTGTCATTCCGCCCAGGATCGACCCGAACGCGAGCGGCATGAGGACCCGCCCCGGAGCGACCCCCTGGCGAGCCGCGACGTGAAGACCGATCGGCATGAGGAGCGCCAGCGCGCCCACGTTGTTCATCACGCTCGACAGGAGTGCGGCGAGGCCGGTCAGGGCGCCGATCATCAGGGTCGGGCCGACCTTCAGCTTCAGAATGCGCCGGGTGAGAACATCCACGGCTCCCGAGGCTTGCAGGCCGCTGCTCAACACCAGCACGCACGCCACGGTGATCACCGCGGGGTGGCCGAACCCGGCGAACGCGTCCCCTGCAGGCACCAGGCCAACAAGGACGCAGGCAAGGAGTGAACCCAACGCGATCATGTCGTGGCGCCAGCGGCCCCACAGGAACCCACCCAGGGTGGCGGCGAGGATGCCCAGGATCAGAATCTGGTTGCCGGTCATCGTGGGCCCGTCCGGTCTGGCCGGAGGGTGGGAGCTGTCTTGAGGCGACGGCGCCCGTCTCGCGCGGATACGGCTTCCCCAAGGGGCTTCCCGCCTGCCGACATCAGGGGCACCCGACCTTCCACACGTGTACTCGGCCGTCGGATCCTGCGGCGGCGATCATCTGGCCGTCGGGCGCAAACGCGATCGACAGTATCCCCTGGTCGGGCGGTGCTCCAAACCCGGTCTTCGGGCGCAGCACCTCCACGGACTCCAAGAGCTCCCCCGATCCGGCGTCCCACAGGCGCAGCACGCCGTCGTACCCTCCCGTTGCCAGGACTGACCCCTGTGGGGAGTAGGCTGTCGCTCGGACCTCGTTCCGGTGTCCGCCGAGGGTCCTGATCGGGGTTCCGGAGGCGACGTCCCAGACCACCGCTTCCCGCCACGTGGCAGCGACGAGGCACGTCCCGTCCGGACTGAACGCGATCGCGTTCACCGAGCCGGCGTGTTCGGCAAGCGTCCCCGCAAGATCCCCGCTCCGCGCGTCCCAGATCCGCACTGCCTTATCGGTGAACGCCCCGGCGACGAGTGACCCATCCGGGCTGAACTGGATCGATCGCACGTAGTTGAGAAGGGTCGTCTTCCCGCCGCCCAGAACCAAAGTCTGCCGGGCAAGGGAGACGATCTTGCTCCGCTCGAGGCGGCCCGTCGCCCCATCGAACCACATCACCAGCGCAAACCCTGTCCCAGACTCCACCGCTCCCGACACCAGCGTCTGCTCGTCGGGGCTGATCGCTGCCGAGAAGACATCGGATGCCCCTCGGCTCACGCCGATCTCTCGCCGAAGCTCGCCCGTGGAGGCATCCCACAGGCGCACGGTCCCGTCCCAGGAGGAACTGACAAGGACCGTCCCACTCCTCGAGAAGGTCACGCTGGTCACGGAACCCGTATGCCCTACCAAGCGTCTCAGCTCCCCCCAGTCTTCGCAACGCAGAACATGGATCTCGTTTCCCCGGGCGACAGCAAGGGTCGACCCGTCGGGCGAGAACGCGAGCGCAGACGTGTTCGGTAGATCCAGCGCCACGATCGGTGTCAGCAGTCCCTCTGCCAGCGTTGGGGTGCCCAAGACCAAGGTGAAACAGACCAGAACGAGGATTCCCACAGGGATCACCTCCGCTGGCTCGATCATAGTGCGAGCAGTTCCCATGGACAAGTGGCCTCATCACAGGCCAGACTCCGCATAGAGTGGCCGCAGGGGACACGGACGCGAGTGCCGGTGGCAAGCTCCCGCTCACGGACAGCAGCGGAGGACGTCGTAGCGGTGGCTGGGACGATCCACAGTTCGGATCGGGGGCGGCAGCACACGTCGCGGGCGTTTGGGAACCGGTGTCGAGAGGGCGAGACCTGTCCTGCCGCGAGATCGGTGAGCGGCTGCCACGACAACGTCCTGTGCGAGGGTGTCACCGCCGCGCTGGAGCGTGAGCCGCTGGACCCGGTGACGTTGCGGAACCACTCGGAGGCACGCAGAGGGGGAGCCCGGGAACGAGCAGGGCAGGGAGTAGCGGAAGACGTTCACCTCGGTTCTCGGTGCGTGCGTTCTGGCTGGGTGAACCATCTGGGCTTGGGTTGCTAGTGATCCAGGGAAGGTGTGGGGTTCGTCCGCACGAAGCGTTTGAACTTCCGGCTGTCTGGGGGAAGCGGTAGCTCCGCGAACTCGACCTGCACCGTCGGTGCGATCCCAAGAGCAGAAAACTCGGCTCGGAGGCGCTGCAGCAGGGCAGCCTTCACCGATGCTTGGTCGCCGTCGGCCGTGATCTCCACAGTGACAACGAGATCACCGGTGCTGCGCTGCTCCACCCGGTACTCACGGATCGCGTCACCCGAGGTGATGATCCAGCGGCTCATGAGGTCCGGGAACACGGGGCGCTCTCTGCCATCGGAAGTGTGGAACACGAACACGTCGTCGTCGCGTCCGATCACCTTGCCGATCGTGCGGAAGCGGCTCCCGCAGGGGCACGGCCCGCCCAGCTCCACGAGGTCGTTCATCTCGTACCGGATGAGGGGCTGCACCGTGTTCACCAGGTTGGTGACGACCACCTGTCTCGCGATCTCCCCCGGCTCGGTGACCGGGTCTCCGTCGTCGTCCAGGAGCTCAACGTACATCAGATCTTCGTTGATGTGCAGTGTCCCGTGGTTGCAGGCGCTCCCGATCGGTCCCTCGCTTGTCTGGTAGATCTCGACCACTGGGCACCCGAACGAACGTTGGAGCCGCTCCTTCTCCTCTCGTTCCAGCACCTCGGCGTAGGACACGATGCGCTTCGGCTTGACGCGGATCCTCCCGACGTGCGGGAGGAGGACCCGCAGCAGCGAAGGGGGGGCCATGAGGATGGTGATCTGCTCATCGTTGATCCGATCGATGATCACATTCGGGTCGGTCATCGTGCTTAGGTAGGTCAGGGAGATGAAGGGCGCGCGGATGTCAGCGAACCCCTGACTGAACACGCGGAGGAGGAACAGGATTCTGAACGGGAGAAGCCGGAGCGGGATTCCCCCCCGGGCAAGGAACACCGCCGGCAGGCGCGCAGTGAGGGACCGGGGGGTGACGTAGATCCCCTTGGCCCCGCTTGTCCCGCTGGACAACCCCACGACGTATTTCCCGGCGTAGTACCCGAAGTAGTCGTGGGCGAGTTCTTTCTCCACCGCGTAGGCAACCAGCTCATCTCTCTTCAGGCCGACTGTGTTGAGCTGATCGAAGTTCTCCATCATCGTCGCCTTGTTGATGGTGGGGAGTTCGGCGAACTCCGCGAGCGACCGGACCTCCTGATGGCGGTAGAGGTCCCGGTAGAACGCGCTCCTTGCCCGAACCAGGGCGAGGAGGTTCTCGATCTCTCGCCACTGGTAGCGGCGGATGTCGTCCGTGGTGTACCGGTAGAACCTTCGCTGCAGGGCGGCGTAGTCGACGAGGGCGCGGAAGGGGTTCACCGAAGGGGAGCCCTGAGCTTCGCGAGCTTCGCCGACCCGCCGACCCCGGCCATGACGCGGCAGTAGAGACGTTCGAGGCTGTACCGATAGCCCGTGCGCTCCCACAACACGAGGAACAGCCCCCACCCCACCGCGAACAGAAGGCCGGCCAGAAGAGCCGGGCCCGCACCGAGGTAGAGCGTCGGCCAGGCCAGGCGCACGAGCCGGAAGACGGCAGCCGAGACCACGCTCTCCGCGAAGTACACGGACAGGCTGACCGTTCCCAGCCGGAGGAAGAACCGGGTGAGGATGCCCGGGCGCCGGTCTGCGCACGCACGGAGGTCGAACACCCACACCGCGAGGACCAGCAGGAGGAGGAACAGCCCCACCTGGAGCACCATGATTGCGTACCACTGCAGGTCGATCGCTCTCTGCAGCATCGTGTCTGGAAGAAGGACGTACAGGGCCAGCCCGCCAACGAGGAACGACGTTCCCAGGCACACGGTTGTCCGGATCGCCCGCGCCCCGCCCCGTGTGAACCGCAGCCCCAACCAGACCCCAAACAAGCCGAACGCGAGGTAGGGTAGGAGCGGGTTGTTCTTGTTCACCAGCCAGTTCAGTCCGAGGACGACGAGGCGATCCCCCCTGTCCATCGCGTTCAGGTAGAGCTCGTACAGCGGAATGCGGACGAGGGAAAGCGCGAGGACCCCCGCTGCTGACCCCAAGGCGAGTTGGGGATGAACGTCGTTGCGGAGTCCCCAGACGAGCCCCAGGAACAACCCAACAACGATCGCGTTTGATCCGATCATGACCAGGCTGTCCACATACAGCAGACGTTCTCTGCTGAACCCGGGGAACCGCCCGGTCTGGATGAGTTCGACGAGCACGCTATTGTCGAACGATCGGCTCTCGAAATGGACGAGACCGGGACCGGTGAACACGAAGTAGGCGTAGGCCACAGCGAGCACAAACAGCCCGGCCACGGCCCGTGACAGAACGACTCTCGCTGGGCGCTCCCCTCGCGCGAGCCGGTGCGAGGCGCGTGCCATGTGGGCGAACCCGCTGATCATGGCAAACAGCCCGGCAAACATGAGCAGGAACCCGATGACTGTGATCACAACCGGCGGCTGGGCGAAGTCGATCTCCCATGCCCCGTCGAAGTGGTAGAACGCAGTGTGCATGAGCAGAACAGCGAATATGCCCGCCCCGCGCAACACATCCAGCCCCCGGTAGGTCTGCTCCGCTGGATCAACACTGGAGCGCGTCGGGGATCGTTCAAAAGGTTCGCTCGGCGATTGGCGAGTCACCCGCACGCCTCTCGGAGTCATGGCAGCAACCGATCCACCGACCGGTACCCATAGCGAGAACGGATCTGGGCCGCGATGCGATCGAGCTCCTCCCGGGACGGTCGTGTGCCCCTGCCCGCGCCCCGCTGCACTGGATCACCTCGGTATCGGGGGACAACGTGGAGGTGGACGTGGGGGACCTCTTGCCCCGCGGCTTCGCCGTCGGCAAGACGAAGGTTGATCCCCTCGCACCTCAACCCGGACTGCCGGAGGGCGGCGGCTGTGTGGGCGGCGATCGTCCACAGGTGGCGGCCCGTCTCCTCGTCCAGGTCAGCCAGCGTGGCAGCGTGGCACTTGGGGATGACCAACGTGTGCCCGGGGTTGACGGGGCGAAGGTCAAGGAACGCCATGACCACGTCGTCTCCGTAGACCACGCTTGCCGGGCTGTCCCCCGCCACGATCCGACAGAACACGCAGTCGTCCATCGCCTCCTCCCTCCCCCGATCTGCCTTCGGTGCTGGACCCGGCAGCCAGGAGAAGGATGCTACTGCGGCTCAAGCTGCCCTGGCAAGCGGGGAGAGGACTGTGGGTCTGCGCTCGGCGGGGGTGCTTGAGCCGCACACAGCGCATAGAATCCCGTGGGTGGATCGCGTGGACACATCGTGGAACGTGCTGAAGTGGGTTCTCGTTGTCTTGGCCACCGGATTCGTCGGGTACGTGGGGCGGTTCGGGGCGCAGTGGCTCATCGAACGGGCCCGCGCCCGGCGTCAGGGGAAGAGAGGGGATCGGGCAGCGGTGGACTCCCCTGCAGTGGCCACTTCCACCTTCCACTCGGCGCCCAAGGAAGCGCTGAAGGCGGAGAAGAAGCGGGCCAAGGCCGAGGCCAAAGCTGTGAAGAAGAGGGTGAAGGAAAAGGGCTGACGGCTCGAGGTTCGATCGTGTGGGCTGTGTCGGCCCCGTCTACGCGCTGCCGAGCCCGAGCCGCACCACCGGCCGCTCCGGCCGGCGGCGCGCCACCTCCACGAACCCCGCCTTGGCGTACATCGACATCGCCCCGAACCACATCGACGCGTCTGCGCTGCGGACGGGCTTGTCCACGGGGTACGCCTCTAACGCCACGGCGCCCCGTTCACGGGCGAACGCGATCGCGCCCTGCAGGAGCCCCGTCGCGACTCCCTGGTTCCGGTATGCCGGCGGGACAACGAAGCACACGATCGACCACACGGGCAGGTCGTCCACTGCCTTGGCCACCGGCGACCGGCGCAACCGGGGGAACGCCTCCCGGGGCCCGAGCGAAACCCATCCCACCGGCACCCCGTCGCGGTACCCGATCAGGCCTGGGGGCGGATCGTCCGCAGCGAGAGCCTGCAACCGCTGTCGTCGATACTCAGCTGCCGTGAGCCTGGCGGGGACAGCGATCCTGCTGCTCTCGCGGTAGTACATGCACCAGCAGCTCCGCGCCATCGCGCAGCCCCGGGCGAGGAACAGCGCCTCTAGATCCGCCCACCGCTCCGGGGTCAACGGATGAACAGCGAAGTTCATGCCCCAAGCATATCGCCCGTGAGCGCGTCGTGGTGGCCACGAAGGAGCCCATGTGGCGCGACAATGAACATCGTCGAGCGCAGCCGTGGTCCCGGACAGAGGTGGCCTTCTCTCGCGTCCCGCGGCGGGATCTCAGAGGGTCGGCCTTCGCCTCTGGCTCAACCGGCCTTCGTCTGGGTAGTGGCAAGGAGGGGACAACCCGTTCACTGCAGACAACGCCAAGCATGCCTCGGACACCCAAACGACCAACCACCAAGGGACATGGGCAACAAAGGAGAGATCGATGGCGTCTGGGCTTGAGGAGCAATGCCCATTGGTGACTGTCGTATCGATCCTGGCGACGGCGCTCGCCTCTTCCCCGCGCCGGAGAGAGCGGGGTGTGCGGAGGCAAAGTGCATGTCTAGGGAAGGGTTTCCGTCACCCGTTCCCCTGCCCGCCATCGAGAGGGAGGTGGAAGAGGAGGACGAAGGACGGTTGGGGAGAGGGGGGCGAACCCGTTCAGCGCTGAAGGCGCCGAGAACACCGAGAGGACCCACCACAAAGGGCACCAGGGGTCACGAAGGGGGGGAGACAACAGGCGCTTCTCGATTCAAGACCCGAGATCCCTGGGCGCCTTTGTGTCCTTGGTGGTGATATCAGGACCATGGTTCACAACTACGGATGGAGGTCCCACCTCCCGTCCATGGCGCATGGCGCAGGTACCTTGCCCCCACGCTTCCCGAAGAGCCCTCACCTCTGCTGGGGTGGAGAACAGAAGGCCGGGCGTCTGGGCCCGGCCTCCCGTTTTCCGTGCGCGATCACATCTACTGCACTGACTTGTAGGCGTTCACCCGCCCTAACGCAGGACTGAAGCCCGTTGTGGGATCTGCAGTTGAGATCATCTTCTGGGCGATATCGGCATTGCTCAGGCTGGGGTAGCGCACCTTGATCAGAGCAGCTACACCTGCCACATGGGGAGTCGCCATCGAAGTCCCGCTCAACGAACCGTAGTTCCTCGTGCCGATCCGGTTTGGATGATTGGGGAGCGTCGAGTAGATGCTCACGCCGGGGGCAGCGATGTCCACCCACGAACCGTAGTTGGAAAAGCTGGCCTTGGCGTCGTTCTGATCCGTAGCCGCCACAGCGATGCACTGCTCATAGTACGCGGGGTAGCTTGGGCTGCTCGTGTTGTCGTTCCCCGCCGCCGCTACCAGCACCGCGCCCTTGTTGTAGGCATAGGCGACCGCATCCTGCAGCGTGGTCGACCCGGAGCTCCCTCCCAGGCTCATGCTGATAACGTGAGCTCCGTTGTCCGCAGCCCAGATGATGCCGTTGGCGATCCAGCTGTACTGGCCGCTTCCATTGTCACCCAGGACCTTCCCGTTCATGAGGCTGGTGTTGAAGCCTACGCCGGCGACGCCCTTGCCGTTGTCGGTGATCGCTGCCGCGATGCCTGCGCAGTGGGTACCGTGTCCATACTTGTCATCCACGGTGCGGCTGGTGGTGAAGTTCTTGTTCGCCACGATCTTCGCCTTGAGGTCCTCGTGGTCCTGATCGATGCCTGTGTCCAGGATCGCGATGCGAATCGTGGACGATCCCTTGGTCAGGTCCCACGCCTGGGGAGCCTGGATCTTGGGGAGGGCCCATTGGTTGGTGTACCCCGGATCGTTGGGAACGTAACAGGCCACAGCCACGTAGTCCGGCTCCGCGAACTCGACGAGGCCCTCCGCCAGGTAGGCCTGCACCATCTCTGGGACCTTGCCGAGCGGGATGCGGACAACCTGGACGTTGATTCCCGGGATGACCTGGACTACCTGCCCGCCCAACCTGCCGTGGACGCTTGCCACCGCGCTCGGGGTGGCGGCTGAGGTGAACCTCACCAGGATTTGGTCGGGCGCGAATGCTGCGCCCTGGCCGGGAACACCCGTCAGAGGAGCGGCAGGATCGAGCGACCCCACCGGATCCTCGGGACCGACGAGATGGGCACAGCCCGCAAGAAGCGCACCCAGTACCACAATGCCCAGAGCAACCCATCGATTCCACGACTTCCGCATAGACCACCTCCACAAAAAAGTGGAACCAGTATATGTCCGCCTATCCCGCTGTCAATAGTTGACAAACCCTGTTCCAAACAGAATCTGAAGCCGGAACGCTGTCCTGGTCGCGAGGTGCGAACAACCCATCAGTCCCTTGATGGTCAAGCCCTGTTGGGGCCGCGATAATGTCCCCCCGAACGGGATCTCGGCGCCCCCTTCGCAGTGTGAGAGAGCGGCCGGAGATCGAAGTCGAGGAGGGTGTCCCCGTCGAACGTGAACCGGCCGGCGAAGGGTACCCCCCGGAGCATCCACGGGAACCAGATCCGGTCGTCGGCCCACATCCGCTCGAACGGGATCGCGTCGAGAGGAACCCAGAACGGGGTCGCCTCGTCCGACTCCCGCGGCTCGCCGCGGAGGTCCGATGCGCGGAACACGTGGACGAGGAGGGCAAGACCATCGGTGAACTGGAAGCGGAGCTCGCCGCACGGTTCTACGTCGAGCGGCGTAACCCCCAGCTCCTCCTCTACCTCGCGTACCGCGGCCGCAAGCGTGGATTCTCCGTCTTGGAGGTGACCACCTGGCCCGTTGACCTTGCCAGCTCCCAGGCCGCGCTTCTTGTGAATGAGGAGCACCCGGCCATCGCGGATCACGAACAGGAGCGTCGCCTCCCGCTCTGGGACCCAAGCTCGCCAGTCGATTCCGTGCACCTTCATCGGGCCTCGGGCGGCATTCTACGCCCGGACCCACGATCCCGGAGGAAGGCTGGAGCCCCTCTACCACCAAGGACACGAACAACACCACGGAATCTGGGGTTTCCAGCCCAAGGGCATCTCCGTTGTCATCTCCCCACTGCATTCGTGCTCTCTGTGGTGCGTTCCCTTGCCGTTCGCTGCGCGTCCGCGATGGGGCAGCTTCTTGTCCTCACCTGGCCTCTCCCACCCAGGGGAGGGGAGCCGAAGTGTCCCGGGCGCAGCGGGAGTCCGTAGCCAGGAGGGGCCAACCTGGGCGGGCCACGGCTCCCGGAGGGCAACCCGTGCGCTTGCACCGCCTGCCGTAGCGGACGTAGGATGCTCGATACCGGGTCTCAAGGAGGCCACCATGCAGAGTCGGTTCGTTCGTGAGGCAGCCTGGCGGATCGTTCTTCTCTTCACCGTGGTCGGCGCGCTCACCGCGGCCGGCCTGGGACAGACGGTCGAACTCACCCGGTGGGCGATTCCCACCCCCAACTCCCTTCCGTACGGGATCGGGATCGGTCCAGACGGCAAGGTGTACTTCACCGAGTTCAACGGGAACAAGATCGGCCAGCTCGATCCCGCGGCGAACGAGATCCGCGAGCGGTCCGTGAGTGGAGGGCCGTTCGGGCTAGTCGTGAGCCCGAGCGGGTCCCTCTTCTACACCCTATCGCAGGCGAACGCGGTCGAGACCCTCGTGTTCACCGGAGGGAGCGGCCGCTGGAACTTGCCCACCCCGGGTGCTACGCCCCAGGCGTTGGTGGCAGCGCCCACCGGGCCAGGCCAGGTCAACCTGTGGCTCACCGAGCGCGACGGCGGAAAGGTTGCCCGGTTCGCCCCAGCACAGATCCTCGTCACGCTCCCCCTCATCATCACCCCCCCGACGATGGTCCCACCCACGTCGGTTCAGATCCCCGCCGTGATCACCCCCACGCTCCCCGAGCTCCACCCCGGGAACCCGCTCCTGCCGCCCCCCATCGCCCTCCTCATGCCCGGCTCGTCACCCCCGTTCACCGAATGGGAAGGCGTTGGTGGTCCGAGGCTCACCTACCGCGTTGCCGTCGCCCCCGACGGGCGGATCTGGTTCACTCAGGAAGCGTCGCCTCTCGTCTCTCTGGACCCGGGCAGCAACACGGCCCTCTACCACGGGCTCCCGGCAGGGACCCAGGCCTTGGGGGTCATCGTCGGCCCCAACGGCTGGGTGTGGTTCACCGACACGAGCCGCCCGGCGATCGGTGTGCTCGACCCCACCACGGGCGATGTCCGTCTGTGGCGGATTCCCGGGGGGATCCAGCCGTTCGACCTCGTGCGTGACAGCGCCGGCAACATCTGGTTCACGGATCGGGCCGCGAACGCAGTGGGGTACCTCAGCCCATTCCGTAACGAGATCGTGATGTACCCGCTCGGGCCGAACGTCCATCCCGTGTTCCTTGTTCTTGACAGCGACGAGCGGATCTGGTTCACAGCGGAGCGCGGCAACTACGTGGGACGGCTGGCGATCGTGCCCGCGCTCGGGCCGCCGCCGGGGGGCACGGGGGTCCTCGAGATCAACTCCACCCCGCCCGGGCTGCACGTGCTCATCGATGGCGTGCTCCGCGGCGTGACCCCGCTTTCTCTGACCCTGCCCGCGGGCAGCTACAACGTGCAGCTCCTCATGTTCGGGCTGATCCCGGTCTGGTCGAGCACCGAGGTCGTGGTTGCCGGGACCACGCGCACGATCAACGTCCAGCTCGGCGGGGCACCGCCGAGCGGCGGGGAGGGAACGCTGCAGGTCAACTCCAGTCCGGCGGGACTTGCCGTGCACATCGACGGAACGTACCGCGGGGTGACCCCGCTCACGGTCAGCTTGTCTGCGGGGACGCACACCGTGCAGCTCTACTCTGGCGCGACCCTGCGCTGGCAGGGAGACGTCCAGATCACGGCGGGGACGACCCAGGTCATCCAGATCACGGTCTGGTAAGCGTGGCCCGAGCGGGCGCCCAGCCCGCCCTGGGAGTGGAATGGACTGCCTGCTCCTCGATGGGGAGCAGGCAGTTTCATTCTCCCGGCCTGTCCTCGGTGGCCCAGGTGATCACCCTCGACAGGTCCGTCCTCACGGCTCGGGGCAGAGAGCTGTCTCCCGAACAGGTCGAGTTGATCCTCGCCGGCCTTGACATCGTACTCGGGCGGTGAGGGTCATGGGGTCAGATCTTGTCATGGGGTCAGATCTTGTTCCGTGCATCAGGCGCTCAGATACTTGTGTCTGTGTCCGGTTGAAAGCGCGCGGGCTCGATGAGGGCGGGTTCCGTCAAATCCTGGACGAACTCTCTGTCCCCGTGCAGTCGAGCGATCATCGCCGGTTGCTGAAGTTTGGGCAGAGCATCCCGCGCAGTCTAGAGGACCTCTGCTGTGGCTCCTCGCACCTTCATGCCGATCTCTCGTCTTCCTTCTCTCCCTCTGCACCACGGGGGAACGGCCGATCGGACCCCACCCTGCGTCACTCTCCCAGGCTACCGCGCAGGGCTTCCCACTCCTCCTTGGGGATCGTGTAGGTGTGCTCGCGGCCGGGGAAGGTGCCGTCCTTCACGTCCTTGATGTAGGCCTGGAACGCCCCGAGCATCACCGCCGCCACGTCGGCGTACTTCTTCACGAACTTGGGGGTGAACGCCTCGAACAGCCCCAGGATGTCGTGCACGATCAAGAGCTGCCCGTGGCACGCCGGCCCAGAGCCGATGGAGAGGATCGGCACCTTCGCCCGCCCGGTGATGACCTCCGCCACCTTGGCCGGGATCGCCTCCAAGAGGATCGAGAACGCACCGGCCTCCTCCAGGCACTTCGCGTCCTCGATGAGGGCCTTGGCCGTGGCGGCGCTCCGGCCCTGGGATTTGAGCCCGCCGATCGCGCTCGCGGCCTGCGGCGTGAGGCCGATGTGGCCCATCACGGGAATCCCCGCCTTCACGATCGCCTGCACCCGCTCCGCCATCCGCGCCCCGCCCTCGAGCTTGACCGCGTCGGCCCCGCCCTCGGAGATGAACCGGCCCGCGTTGCGGATCGCGATCTCGTTCGACGGCTGGTAGGACATGTACGGCATGTCGCCCACGACGAACGCCCGTGTGGCAGCCCGGCTCACAGCGGCGGTGATCGTGATCATGAAATCCATCGTCGCCGGGAGCGTCGTCTTGTGCCCGAGGAGGCACATCGCCCCGGAGTCGCCGACGAGGATCATGTCCATCCCCGCCCGGTCCTCGAGCAGGGCCGTCGGGTAGTCGTAGGCGGTGAGGAACGTGATCTTCTCCCCCCGCTCCACCATCGTCAGAAGATCGGGAATCGTCAGCTTGGTCCGCTTCTCGTCCATCGCTCCTCCTTGGGGCTCATGGTAGCGAGCTGGCGCAGTCGCAGCTAGGTCCGGTTGGACCTGGCAGACCGGGGGCGTATCCTTACTGCACCTATGACCTCGCCAGGATGCGGCGCGAGGGTCCGGCGCCTGGTGGCAACATGAGCTGGCTCAGCGATCACCTTGGCCTTCCCACCGATGTGGTCACCCGGCTGCTCGCCACAGTGGGGATCTTCGTCGCCCTGTGGATCGCCCGCAGGTTGTGGACCGCCGCCGTTGCCAAGCGCACCTCGGACCCGCGCCTTCGCTACCGATGGAGCAAGGCGTCGGCGTACACCGTGGCGGTGATCGGGCTCGTTCTCATTGGCCGGCTGTGGCTGGAGGGCGTGCAGTCGCTCGTCACCTACTTTGGGCTTGTGTCGGCAGGCTTGGCGGTGGCGCTCCGCGATCCGGTGGTCAACTTCTTCGGATGGCTCTATATCTCGTGGCGGCGGCCCTTCGTCGTGGGGGACCGGATCGCCATTGCTGGGGTGGCGGGCGATGTGGTGGACACGCGGCCGTTCATGTTCACCCTGCTCGAGATCGGGGGTCGCGCGGCGGGGGAACAGAGCTCCGGCCGCCTGGTCCACGTGCCGAACGGGCGGGTGTTCGTCGAGCCCATCACCAACTACACCCAGGGATTCAACTACGTCTGGAACGAGATCCCGGTTACGGTGACGTTCGAGAGCGACTGGGAACGAGCAAAGGAGATCCTTCTTGGGATCTTGAACCACGAAGTGGGAGCGGTGGCCGAGGAGGCAGCCCTTCCCATCCGCGATGCGAGCCGCAAGTTCCTCATCCAGTACGCCACGCTGACCCCGACCGTGTACACGAGGATCGTGGATCACGGTGTGAACCTCACCTTGCGCTATCTGTGCCGACCGCGGCAGCGGCGGGAGACAGGGCACCGCATCTCGGAACGCATCCTGGAGGCGTTCGCTCAGGAGCGGCGGGTCGACTTTGCCTACCCAACGTGGCGCCTCTATGCGCATCCAGCTGAAGGGAAGCCGGATCTGCGCCCGCCGCCGTAGTTCGTCTACCCCGACCGCGATGCCCGATCTTGATGACCTTGAAGCGCTGAGCACCTTCCGCCGCGACCTGGCGACCTGGTTCCGCCAACACCGCCGTGACCTCAGCTGGCGCCGCGTTCGTGATCCCTACGCGATCCTCGTCTCGGAGATCCTTCTCCAGCAGACACGGGTGGAGCAGGCACGGGGGTACTACGCCCGGTTCACGGCAGCGTTTCCCGATCTCGCCACCCTCGCACGGGCCGCGGAGGAGGACGTGCTGCACGTGTGGGCGGGGGCGGGGTACTACCGCCGGGCGCGGAACCTCCACCGGCTGGCCCACGCTGTGGCCGAGACGGGTCTCCCCACGACGGCGGCGGAGCTGGAGAAGCTCCCGGGGATCGGGCCCTACACCGCGGCGGCGGTGGCCTCGATCGCGTACGGGGAGCCGGTGGCGGCGGTGGACGGGAACGTGCGGCGGGTCCTCGCCCGCCTGTTCGCGGTCGAGGTGCCGAACGCTCGGTGGTTGCGGGAGACCGCGGAGCGGCTGCTCGACTGTGCCGACCCGGGGGCGTGGAACCAGGCGGTGATGGAGCTGGGGTCGCTCGTGTGCACGCCGAAGAACCCTGCCTGTGCGGCCTGCCCGGTGGTGCGGTTCTGCCGGGGCAACGGCGACCCCAGACGCTACCCCGCCCCGCGGGTAAGGCCGCAGAGGGCGGTGTCGGCCGCTGCACTCGTCCTGAAGGGTGCCGGCGGGTATGTCTTGGAGAGGCGCGACGGAAGGGCCCTGGGCGGGCTGTGGGGGTTCCCGCTGGAGGAAGGCCGGGGCGCGTTGGAGGTCTTGCTCTCCCGGTACGGGGTCACGGATGCCCGGCCGTTGGGCACGGTCGAGCACGCGTTCACGCACAAGCGGCTCACGATCCGAGTGTACGAGGCCCCCTGGTCGGGTCCCGCCGAGGATCCGCGTGCGCGGCCCCTGTCCGTCCTCGACCGGAAGATCCTCTCGTTGGCCAGCGTCTCGCCCGCAACCTGATCGGCCCGAGAGGGCGTTGGACACGGGGGCCGACGCTACCGAGGTCACCGTTTGTCACAGCGTCGGGGGCTTGTACCTGACGGACTCGTCCCCCCCATCGGCGGAAGTCCTCTCTGGCTGGGGGAGAGGGCGAACCGCAGAAGGCACTCCTGAGCGAGTTGCGCGGGGGGGAGAGGAGATCCAGAATCTCCGTCCTCAGGAGGGGTCTGGATGAAGGTGGTTGCGGTCATCGGGCACAAGGGGTCGGGGAAGACGACGTTCCTCCGGAAGCTCATCCCGGTCCTCATCGCGCGCGGCTACCGCGTGGGCACGGCCAAGCACGTCGGCCCGGAGGTGGAGCCGGACACCCCGGGGAAGGACACCCAGCTCCACCGCGAGGCGGGAGCGGAGCGTGTGCTCCTCTACTCCGACCTTCATGGCGCCCTGTTCTGGGATCATGACAGGGTCTCCGTGGACGAGTACATCACGCGGTTCATGACCGACCTCGACCTCGTCCTCCTTGAGGGGTTCAAGGGCTCGGACTACCCGAAGATCGAGGTCTTCCGTGCTGGTGAGCCGTTGGCGGGTCGAATCCCTGTCCTGGCCGTGGTCACGGACCGCACGGTGCGCGTTCCCGACGACGTGGAGGTCCTGCCGCTCGACCCGGAGGCGGTGGCGGACTTCCTCGAGGTCGAGATCTTCTCCCCGTGAGCTACCTCGGCCGGGTGGGGGGCTACCCGCGCGACGCGCGGCTGTTCCTTCTGAGCTCGATCATCTCGGGGTTCGTGGGGAGCATCCAGGGGCTCCAGTTCAACCTCTACCTGCGGGCGCTCGGCTACGGGCAGGACTTCATGGGGGTTCTTGCCTCGATACCCGCGTTTGCGACGATGGCCCTTGCCCTCCCGTTTGGCCTCGTGGTGGGCAAGCTGGGGTACCGGCGGGCGATTCTCATCGGGATGACCCTCCAGGCGGTATGGCTGCTCCTGCTGTGCCTGGTACCGGAGAGGCTGCCTCTTCTCGGGGCTCGGATCCTGGGCGGTGTCGGGGCGACCCTGGCCGGAGTGGTGGGGGCGCCGTTCCTGGCCGGGGCGGTCGGCGACCGGGATCGAGCTCACCTGTTTGGATTCCAGGCTGGGGCGAGCATTCTTGCCGGGGTGGGGGGATCGGCGCTCGGCGGGGTGCTGCCCGGGTTCTTCTCAAGGGCGTTCGGATTGCCTCCAGAGGGGGCGCTCGTCTACCGTGCGGCGCTCCTCACGACGTTCGCCCTCTACCTCCTGGCGATGGTCCCCATCGCTCGGATTGCCGGCACCGGCCGATGGGACCGGCCGCGCCTACGGGATGTGCTCAGCCGGCGTTCCCTCGTCCTCCGTCTGGTGACGATCCAGACGACAATCGGGCTCGGGGCGGGGTTGGTGATCCCGTTTGCGAACATCTTCTTCCGCCTGAAGTTCGCGGCTTCCGACCCCACGTTGGGCACGCTGTTTGCAGTCAACGCCCTATTGATGGGGGTGGGAAGCCTCGCCGCGCCGACCCTCGCGGCGCGAATCGGCCGCGGCCGGACGGTCGTCCTCTCCCAAGGGCTATCGCTCCCGTTCCTTCTCCTGTGGGGTTTCGGCCCCACGCTGACCTGGGCCGCGCTCGGTTACCTCATCCGCACCCCGCTCATGAACCTTGCCGGGCCGGTGTTCTCTCTCCTCGTGATGGAGCTGTTCCCCTCCGACATGCGGAGTGGGATGAACGGGATCCTCATGGTGTCGTGGAACGCGGGATGGGCGCTGGGTTCGCTCGCGTCGGGGTACCTTCAGGAGGCGCTCGGGTTCTCGTACCTCTTCCCATGCACGGCTGCGCTGTATGCAGTCGCGGTGTACCTGAACTGGAAAGCGTTCCGGCACCTGGGCGTGGACGTGCCGGGCGAGGTGCGGGAGCCCGTCCTCCCAGGTGTGCGGGCGTGGTGGCGCAGGTGAGCGCTCTCTACGATCGGATCTACGATCTCGTCCGCCAGATCCCGCGCGGCAGAGTGGCCACCTACGGGGACATCGCAGCGTGGGTCGGTTGCGGGGCGCGCACCGTGGGGTACGCGTTGGCGGCGCTTCGGTCGGCCCGGGTGGATCAGCCCGTGCCCTGGCAGCGGGTGATCAACGCGCGGGGCACGTGCAGCTTGGGGGAAGAGCAGCAGCGTCTCCTCGAGGGGGAGGGCGTGGTGTTCGGCCCCGATGGACGGACCGACCTCGCTCGGTTCAGCTGGGGCGGTCCCTCGACCTAGGGCAGTGGCACGGCCCACGGCAGGATCGCCAGTGCGATCCACGCCGCGAGCAGTGCGGCCGGCAGGAGGACTGCCGCCAGGCCGGCCAGCGCTCGTGGAAGCCAGCTGAGGCGCATGGCCCCGGGGTACCAGTCCTCGAAGTGGGGCGTGATCATTGGGGTGCGAACAGGTTGCCCCTTGAGAAGTCGCAAGGCACTGCGATGGAACTCCGCGCCGGCGAACTCGCCTTCCAGTTGGCGGAGGAGTCCGTGCCAGTGGGCGACCTCGCGGGACATGCGGTGCCCCATAGCCAGCCAGTAGGCACTGATGAGGGCGCCGAGCACTGCTAGCCCTGAGGTCAGGGCGCTCAGCCCAGGATCGGTGTAGCCGCTGTACGTGCCATCGAGAGCACACATTCCCATGACGCTCCCCACAACGAGAAGGATTGCGCTAGCGATAAGGCATGTTCCAACCAAGCTCCAGTAGGCACGTTCCTTGCTGGCCGCGGTTACGCTTGCTGCCTGGTACACCGTCAACCACTCATGGAGTTCCACCTCGACACCCCCTCGATGCTGAACACACAGGGACCGTAGGACAAGGGGACTGCCTGCCCAAGGAACCGTTACAACTCGTGGTGGGACATCTGTCCAGTGACGGCCGGTGATCTCCGATCCTGGTCCAGACGCGATTGGCAGAGAATGGGGCGCGGCATGGTTGACAGAGTGATATAGACAGTCTTAAACTGCGTGCTGCCGTGGACGGTGGAGCACAGCACGCTGCGGGGGTCCCAGGGCCGGTGCCTCAGGGTGTGTGTGATGCCGGGAGGGTCTCTCACCACGGTGGGACTACGGGCGAGGGGGCGCTGCGCACTACGTTGGGGGTTATCGCCGATGCTGTGGTCCGGCAGACCCCATTTCGACGGGTGGTGGTAAGCGCCTACGAGGTCCCTCTTGCTCTGGCCGAGGGATGCTCTCGGGTGCGAGCGTATGCCGCTCGAGGACTGGCTGAAGAAGATGAGGCTCTGCTGCGCAGGTTCGTCGAGGATGGGGGGACGGTTACGTCTGCACGGTTCGCGCAACGCTATCGTCTCGGCTCCTCGTACTACATTCACGGGAAGAACGGACTGAGCCACATCGCCCCCCTCGTGAAGAGCCGCCGCCGGTTCATTGTGCCCGGGGGGTGGCATCAAGATGATCTTCTGCTGACCCCCATCGAGGAGAACGGGCGGATTCTTGGCGTGATCGCCGTCGACGACCCGCGTGACGGGGCTCGCCCTTCTCCGGCCACGCTCCGCGCCCTCGGCGAACTGGCGGACATGGCGGCAGGCCTCCTGTGCCGGGTCGAGCCATCCAAGGAGAGCGAGGACCTCGCTTTCGATCAGTCGCTGTTCCGTGTCTTGGCGGAGCATTGCATGGCGGGGTTCCTCGTGACCGAAGGAGAGAGGCTCTCCTACGCGAACGAGCGGGTGACGGATCTACTGGGTTACTCCCGCGAGGAGCTTCTCGCGATGAAGCCGTGGTGGCAGCTCATCCACCCCGATGAGCGGCCTGCTGTGCTGCGCCAGGATGGTGAGATCCAGCGCACCGGGGTCCGCGCGCGGGGCGTCCGTAAGGACTCAAGCACGGTGTGGCTTCTCGTGCGGTCGTATCCGCTGGAGTACCAGCAGCGCAGTGCTCACCTGATCGACCTGTTCGACATCAGCGAGCAGGTGCACACCGAGCGGTTGCTGCGGGAGAAGGCGATGCACGATCCGCTGACCGGGCTCCTCAACCGTCACTACTTTGACGAGACGATCTTCACCGAGCTCAAGCGTTCTCAACGCTACAAGCGTTCGTTCACTCTCCTGCTCACCGACCTCCGTGGGTTCAAGCGCGTCAACGACCAACTGGGGCATTCACGGGGTGATGAAGTTCTGCACAGCATCGCGCGGCTCGTCCGTCAGACATTGCGCGAGAGCGACTGGGTGGTTCGCTACGGTGGGGACGAGTTTCTCATTGTTCTGCCCGAGACGGCGGGTCCGGTCGATGCCCTGGCACAGCGGTTGCGGACCGCGGTTGAGCTGTGGAACCGCGAGAACCTTCCCGAGATTCCGCTGGCGATGGACTTGGGGTGGGCCACTTGGGATCCAAGCAGACCGTGCACGATCCGCGAGCTGATCGAGGCGGCGGACGCCCAGATGTACGCGGACAAGCGCGGAGGAAGGCCGTAGCGCCGCCGGATCGGGCCTGACAAGACACCTCTTTGCCCTTTGAACCTCATCCTTGCTGGGGCCAACATCGTCTGGATGAGAGGGCGCTACGGGTCGAGTGCGAGGGTGCTTGCGTGGTGGTTCGCGGGCCTGGCGGCGGCGGGAGTCGCGTTCGCTGGAGCAAGCGCAGCCCCGCTCCCCGAGCGGATGATCCTCACTGGAGCGCCCGCCCTTGGGCCGACGTGGCTTCCGGGGGATGACGGAGCTCCGGTCCCCGCCGGGTGCGGGCCGGAGGCGGCGCGGATCCTCCTCGCCTATTACGACCGCCGGTACGGATACCGGTTCGTGGGGGACGATCTCGACGCGGCGATTCGCGAGCTCCACCGGCGGATGGGGACGATCACCGTGGTCTGGGAGGGAGTCCGACAAGGCCTCACCTGGCCGTGGGCGTTCGCGTCCGGGCTTCGGGCCTACGCCGAGGCCCGCTGCCCAGGTGGCGTGAGGGTCGAGACCGCTGGCGGGAGCCTTGCGGCGACCTTTGACCGCGCGGTAGCGCTCCTCACCCGTGGGATTCCCCACGTGATCCTGTTCGACTGGCGGGGGGCAGGGGGAATTCTCCCCAACCACTACGCGGTGGTTGTGGGCTACGACCGAAGCGGGGGGCGCCGGCACCTCATCCTCAACCCCGGCTGGGGGTACGACTTCCAGCTCCTCGACCTCGCTGACCCTGCGGTCGCCCCCGTGACCCTGTACTGGATCGAGGAGATCCTTGATCCTCCCGATGACGTTCCCGGTGCGCCGGTGGGCCCTCCGTCGGCAGCGGGCATGTGGGAACGAGGGGAAGACGCGACCGTCCAGCTCCGGCCCGTACTCCGGCTCCACAGCGACCCGGCGAGCACCGTGCGCTGGCCCGCTTCGTCGCGGGTTCAGCCGCTCGTCCCGGGCGCTGATGATCTGACGACCGCGATCTGGGACGGCCCGTAGCCCACGCGTTCTCACGCGGAGCTGGCGCCGAAGCGAGACGGCGGGGTCCCCCTTCCTTCTGGCCCCTCCCGCAGTGGCGAGAGGGGTAGGGCATGACCGAGTTGGCGGTGAGCAGCACGCCCGCTACAGTAGCAGCGGGAACCTTATGACGACACCCACGCGCAACCTGGCTCTGGAACTTGTCCGCGTGACAGAGGCCGCAGCTATGGCGGCGGGGCGGTTCATGGGTCGGGGCGACAAGGCGGCTGCGGACCAGGCTGCGGTCGAGGCGATGCGGTTCATGCTCGCCAGCGTCGAGATGGACGGGATCGTCGTCATCGGAGAGGGGGAGAAGGACGAGGCCCCCATGCTCTACAACGGGGAGCGCGTCGGCACGGGAGCCCTGCCCAAGGTGGACATCGCGGTGGACCCGATCGACGGGACCCGCCCGCTGGCTACGGGAAACCTGAACGCGATTTCCACCGTGGCGATCGCCCCGCGGGGAACGATGTTCGATCCTGGACCGTTCGTGTACATGGACAAGCTCGCCGTGGGCCCGGCCGCAAAGGGGAAGGTGGACATCACCGCCCCGGTGGACGCGAACCTCGCTGCCGTCGCCCGGGCCAAAGGAGATCGCGTCGAGGACCTCACGGTGATCATCCTCGACCGCCCCCGCCACGAGCGGCTCATCGCCGACGTCCGTCGGTGCCGGGCCCGGATCCGGCTCATTCCCGACGGCGACGTGGCGGCAGCGCTCATGACGGCGTGGCCGGAGTCAGGGATCGACGTCCTCCTCGGGATCGGGGGGACGCCGGAGGGCGTCCTCGCCGCGTGTGCGCTGCGGGCGATGGGGGGAGAGATCCAGGGGAGGCTTGTGGCTCGGGACGAGGACGAGCTCCGCCGCGGCCGCGATCTCGGCTACGACTTCGACAGGATCCTGACGATGGACGACCTCGTGGCCTCGGACGATGTGTGCTTTGCCGCCACCGGGATCACCGACGGAGAGCTCCTGCGCGGGGTGAAATACTCCGGCGGCGGGGCGACCACGGATAGCCTCGTCGTGCGCGGGCTGTCCGGCACCGTGCGTCAGGTGCGGGCCACGCACCGGCTGGAGAAGCTGAACCGGATCAGTTCGATTCCGTACTAGCAGCCAGTGTGAGAACTGCCCGCGGGGCCTTCGGCCACGCGGAGACCGGATCCCCGCCGGAAGCAGGTTCTCTACCGCTGAGCACGCGGGGATCGCGGAGGAACCCTGGACCCCCTTCACCACGAAGGTCACCCAGGGATCGTGGGTGTCAAGTCCCAGGGCCTGAGGTCGCCCCCTCCTTGGTTGCCGTTGTGTCCTGGTCCGTGGGTGGTCGGTTCTGTGGGCGACCTCGAGCCCGGGTGGGGAGGCGAAGGATGTGCCACGTCGTCCCGAGGGCCATCGCTCCGATGAGGACGCGCAGCCACGTCGCGCGGGCGAAAAACGTCGCGGAGAATGCCACCGAACCCCAAATGAAGGCCAGGGTAGCGGCCTTCCACGTCCAGGGAAGCCCCCGCCCTGCCTCGTAGTCACGGATGTACCGCCCGAACAGGCGGTTCTCGAGGAGCCACGTGTGAAGGCGCGGCGAGCTGCGGGCGAAGCACCACGCGGCCGCAAGAAGGAACGGCGTCGCCGGCAGGACGGGCAGGATCCAGCCAAGGATTGCCAGGCCCACGCCGAGGAGTCCACAGGAGGCGAGGAGGAGCCGCCGTGCCCGTGCCGACGCCACGCGGCTCAGGGGGACGCCACCGTCCGCGCCCGGGCCAGAGCGGCGATCTCGTCTGCGATGTCGAGCGCCGCGTTGGGGTACGCGATCCTCTTCGTGTTCTCCCGGTACCGGGCGAGCTCGGCGGGGGAGGCGACCCAGGAAGCGAGGGCCGCCCGCACCTCGTCGGGTGTCTTCGCGTACACGCCGGCCCCAGCCTCGGTGACGTACTGGGCGTTGGCGAGCTCGTTCACCATCCCGCCCGTGAGGATCATGGGCAGGCCCATGATCGCGGCCTCGGCGATTACCCCGGGCCCCGGCTTCCCCACCAGCACGTCCGCGCCCCGCATGAGGGTCTCCATGTTCGTCACGAATCCGTAAACGTGGGTCGGGCCTCCCCACGGGACCACGCGCAGCCGCATGGCGAGGGGTTCGTTCTTCCCGGCGACGATCACCAGCTGCGCCCCCACTCCATCGAGGGAGCGGGCGAGTCGCTCCATCCCACCCATCCCCTCGGCCCCGCTCACCACAAGGGCGGTGGGGAGCTCAGGGTCCCAGCCCAGCTCGTGTCGGGCCTCGGCCCTCGTCTTCGCGAGGAGGGCGAACTTCGGGTGGGCAGGATGCCCCACCAGCCGCAGCTTCGTGGGCGCGAGTCCTAGCCTGAGCCCCTTTGCGATGGCGCTCTCGGTGGGAACAAGGCACCGGTCCACCTCGGGATGGAACCACCCGCTGTGAGGGGACGCCATGTCGGTGATCACCGTCACCAAGGGGATCGAGGCGCCCGACGCCCGGCGGGCCGCCACCGCCAGCCCGCTGAACCCGGCGTGGAGGATCACCGCCACCGACCAGGTGGCGTAGGCCCTGGCCAAGGGCTCCTTTCGGCCGATGACGTGGGCGAGCCCCCCCCGTCCGGCCCGCGAGGCCATGGCGCGGTCGACCGCGGACACGAACAGGTCGTACGAGGGTTGATGGTGGCGCACCCACCACGGGTAGATCTCCGGAGCCCGGTTGAGGGGGGGCATGCCGCATCTCCGGAACACATCGAAGTACTCGCACTCGAACGTACCGGGATAGCGGTGGTGGAGCGCGGCCTCGATCGCCTGGCCGGCAGCACGGTGGCCGCCGCCCGTGTCGGACATGAGGAACCCGATCCGCGTCATAGGGTACCCCGAACGATGCGATCCAAGCACGCTGACCTGAGGGTTGCGTCTAACCCTGAGCCGCAACCCCAACGACGGTGGTCGGAGCGAGCGGATTTGAACCGCTGACCCCTGGCCCCCCATGCCAGTGCGCTACCATGCTGCGCCACGCTCCGCCACAACGGATGGTATCGCCCCCGCCTCCCCTCGCCAACCTGAGGCGGCCGCGCCCGCGGGTTCGGGCAGGCGCGGGGGACGTCTCCTGGCTTGCGCCGGGATCCGCGGTTATCCTGACTCACAGAGAGGCGCGGTATGAGAGACGGCACCCCACAACGGGCATGGCACGCGTTGGCAGTCGATGAGGTTCTTCAAAGCGTCAAAGCTGACCGGGAGGGGTTGGCAACCGGGGAGATCCCCCATCGGCTGGAGCGGTTCGGCCGCAACGCCCTTGAGGCGGAGAGGGCGACGACTCCCCTCCAGGTCCTCGCCCACCAGCTCCACCATCCGCTGATCTACCTTCTGCTCGGCGCGGCCGTGGTGTCGGTGGTGGCGGGGCACGCCGTGGACGCGATCGTCATCGGTGGCGTCGTCGTCCTGAACACGATTCTGGGCGCGATGCAGGAGTGGAGGGCGGACAAGGCGCTGGAGGCGCTCCACCGCATGGCCTCCCCCCACGCCCGGGTGCGACGCGACGGCCAGATCGTGGAAGTGGACGCCAGTGAGGTCGTCCCCGGCGACATCCTGCTCCTGGAGACCGGGGACCGCGTGGCGGCCGATGCGCGCGTGCTCGAAGCGACGGACCTCACGGTAGACGAGTCCGCTCTCACGGGGGAGAGCGAACCGGTGACCAAGGCGCCCGGCGTCCTCCCCGAGGAGACCCCGCTTGCCGACCGGACGAACATGGTGTGGTCCTCCACCGCGGTGACCGGAGGGCGCGGGTTGGCGGTGGTCGTCGCCACCGGGATGCACACCGCCCTGGGGAAGGTCGCGGCCCGGGTCCGCGAGACGGGGCGAGAGCAGACCCCGCTCCAACGCCGACTGGCCCGCCTGGGAACCGTGCTCGGTGTGGCGGGGATCGCCCTCGCCGGCCTCATGTTCCTCGTCGGCCTCCTCAAGGGCTTCGACTGGCTGGAGATGGTCCTGTTTTCGGTGGCGGTGGCCGTGTCGGCGATCCCGGAGGGCCTCCCGGCGGTGATCAGCGTCACCCTCGCCCTCGGTGTCCAGCGAATGGCCCGCCGCCACGCGATCATCCGCCGCCTCCCCGCTGTGGAGACCCTCGGCTCCACGACCGTGATCTGTTCGGACAAGACGGGCACGATCACCCGCAACGAGATGACCGTGACCGCCCTCTGGACGCGAAGGCGCGCCTACGAGGTGACGGGGTCGGGATTTGCTCCGGACGGAGAGATCCGCGCTACAGGCGGAGGGAACGGAGACGGACTCGACCCGGGAGCTGAGCTCCTCCTCCAGATCGGCGCTCTGTGCAACAATGCCGGGCTTGTCCAAGAGAACGGGGCGTGGCGGGTACGGGGCACGCCCACGGAAGGGGCGCTCGTTGTCGCCGCCCGCAAGGGAGGGATTGACCTCGAGAAGTTGGCCGGGGAACGGCCCCGCCTCGCCGAGGTTCCCTTCTCCAGCGACCGGAAGTACATGGCGACCCTCCACCCCGGGAAGAACGGAGGGGGACCGGTGGTGTACGTCAAGGGTGCCCCCGACCGGGTGCTCGCGTTCTGCACGCGGATCGTCGACGGAGGTGACGTGCGGGATCTCACCGACGACGACCGTCGGGAGATCGAGGAGACGATCGAGGCCTTTGCCGGCCGCGCGCTGCGGGTCGTGGCCGGCGCGGTGCGGGAGTTCCCCGGGGAGCGGGGCGACCTGGCCGAAGAGGACGTGGAGAGCGCGCTGACGTTCGTCGGGCTGTGGGGGATGGTGGATCCGCCGCGACCAGAGGCGATCCAGGCCATCGCCGACGCCCAAGGCGCGGGGATCCGCGTGGTGATGATCACCGGTGACCACAAGGCGACCGCCGCGGCGATCGCCCACGAGGTGGGGATCATCGGCCACGGGGAGGAGGCCATCACCGGGACCGAGCTCGACGCGATGTCGGATGAGGATCTCGCGCGGAGGGTCCAGCACGTGGGCGTGTTCGCCCGCGTCACCCCGGCCCATAAGCTGCGCATCCTCCAAGCCCTCAAGGCCCACGGCGAGGTCGTGGCGATGACCGGCGATGGGGTGAACGACGCCCCGGCCCTCAAGGGCGCGGATATCGGCGTTGCCATGGGCCGGGCCGGCACCGAGGTCGCCAAGGAGTCCTCGGACATGATCCTCACCGACGACAACTTCGCCACCATCGTCCACGCTGTGGAGGAGGGGCGGGTCATCTTCGCCAACCTGCGCCGGGTGGTGTTCTTCCTCATCACGACGAACCTCGGGGAGATCCTCACCCTGACCGCGGCGTTGGTCGTGGGGCTTCCCCTTCCCCTCACGGCGATCATGATCCTGTGGATCAACCTCGTCACGGACGGGGCGTGCACGATCCCGTTGGGGCTCGAGCCCAAGCACCGGGACGTGCTCCAGCAGCCGCCGCGGCCGCCTCGGGAGGGGGTCCTGAACCTGCCCGTGGTCCGGCGGATGTTCCTCCTCGCCCCGGTGATGGCGGCGGGGACCCTCGGGCTGTTCGCGTACGAGCTCCGGACGGGGACGGTCGAGCACGCGATGACGGTCGCGTTCGCCGTCCTCGCGTCGTTCCAATGGTTCCAGGCCCTCAACGCGCGCGCGAGCCGGCTGTCGGTCTTCTCTCTGGGGTTGTTCTCCAACCGGGCGCTGTGGGTGGGGATCGGGATTGCGGTGGCGTTGCAGTTGCTGGTGGTCTACACCCCGCTCGGGCACATGCTGTTTGGCACCGTCTCACTCACGGCAAGCGACTGGCTCAAGATCCTGGCCGTGGGAGGCTCGATCCTCGTCGTCGACGAGGTTCTCAAGGCCCTCGGCGTGCACGGGAAGCGGCCGACCCTCGCGAGTCGGGGGCCCCGTGCGGGATGACGTCGCCGTAGGCAGAGACGAGTCTCTCGGGTCCCGAAGGGGGTCTGATGATTGAGGTGGGTGTGGCGGTGGGAGCGGGGCTGGCTGGGCTGATGGGCGTCCTCAAGGCGCGGGCGCTGCGGTTGCGGCCGGAGTGGCCCGGAGAGGCGGTCGAGGCACCGCCCGTCGACCAGGAGCGGGTCGCCGCGCACCTCGCCGCGGCGATTCGCTGTCCGACGATCTCCCATCAGGACCCGGCCCAGTTCGCCCCGGGTCCGTTTGCGGAGCTCCACCGCGTCTTCGCGCGTTCCTTCCCCCGCCTCCACGCGGCGCTTCGGCGGGAGGTCGTGTCCGAGCACAGCCTCCTCTACACGTGGGAGGGCTCCGACCCCTCGCTCCGACCGGCCCTCCTCGTGGGCCACCTTGATGTTGTGCCGATCGAGGCCGGCACGGAGGAGAAGTGGACGCATCCCCCGTTCGCGGGGGCGATCGAGGGCGGGTTCGTCTGGGGCCGGGGAACGCTCGATACGAAGGGGAGCGTGGTGGCGATCCTCGAGGCGGTGGAGGCGCTCCTCGAACGGGGGTTCCGCCCCCGGCGCACGGTGTACCTTGCGTTCGGCCACGACGAGGAGGTCTCCGGCCGCCGCGGCGCGAAGGCGATCGCCGACCTCCTCCGCTCCCGGGGCGTGGAGCTCGAGTGGGCCATCGACGAAGGGGGGGCGATCCTCGCCGAGGGGGCGGTGCCCGGGGTGCGCGCCGCAGTGGCGCTGGTCGGCGTCGCGGAGAAGGGGTACCTCTCCCTACGCCTCGTCGCGGAGGGGAAGGGCGGCCACTCCGCGCTGCCGGCCCGCGATCAGGCGGTGGTGAGGCTTGCCCGGGCGATCCACCGTCTCGAGCGACGTCCGTTCCCGCCCCGGCTGCAGGAGCCCGCGCTCGGGTTCCTCCGCGCGACCGCGCCGTGGATGCCGTTGGGGCGGAAGCTCGCGCTCGCCAACCTCTGGCTCACCCGCCCCTTCGTGGCGCGGGCGATGACGCGGAGCCCGGCTACGGCGGCCCTCGTCCGCACCACAACGGCGACCACGACCCTCCAGGCCGGAACGAAGGAGAACATCGTTCCCCAGAGGGCGGAGGCCACGGTCAACCTGCGGCTCCTCCCCGGCGAGACGACCGAGGCGGCCCTCGCCCGCGTGCGGCGGGTCGTGGGCCCCGGCGTTCGCGTCGAGCCCGTGTCCGCGGGCTGGAACCCGTCCCCGGTGAGTTCGACGGACACCGAGGCGTACCGGGCCCTCTCCCGGGTGGTCCGGGAGCTGTTTCCACGGGCGGTCGTCGCCCCGAACCTCGTCGTCGGGGCCACGGACTCCCGGTACTACGCCCCGATCGCGGGGAGCACGTTCCGGTTCGTCCCGATCGTGATGACCCGCGAGGACATGGGACGGATCCACGGGACCGACGAGCGCATCTCGGTCGAGTCTCTCGCCCAGTGCGTGGCGTTCTTCGTCCGGCTCATCGAGGAGGCAGCATGACGATTGTGGACTTGAACCCAGATCTGGAGCCCCTGTACCTGGTGTGCCTTGAGGACTGGTCCTCGGAGATGGCCTCGGCCGGCGATCACAAGCGCCGCTGGTACGAGAAGATGAAGGACCAGGGCCTGCGGGTGAAAGTGGCGCTCGACAACCGGGACGTCCCGGGCGGGATGATCCAGTACCTCCCGATCGAGCACGCCTTTGCCGAGGGAGATAAGCTCTACATGATCCTCTGCATCTGGGTCCACGGGTACGCGGAGGGGCGGGGGAACTTCCAGGGGAAGGGGATGGGCCAGGCCCTCCTCCGTGCCGCGGAGGAGGACGCCCGCGCCCTCGGAGCCCAAGGGATGGCAGCGTGGGGCGTGGACCTCCCGTTTTGGATGAAGGCGGCCTGGTTTGGCCACCACGGGTACCGCGTTGCGGACCGGGTGGGCACTCAGGTCCTCCTCTGGAAGCCGTTCGTCCCCCAGGCCAACCCTCCACGGTGGATCCGCGGGAAGAGGCGCCCCGAGCCTGTGCCAGGTGTGGTGTCCGTGGTGGCGTTCGTCAACGGGTGGTGCCAGGCGGCGAATCTCGTGGCCGAACGCGCCCGCCGTGCCGCGGCCGGGTTCGGGCACCGCGTACGGTTCGAGATCGTCGACACCTCGGACCGGGCGACGTTCCTCGCGTGGGGGATTTCCGACGCCCTGTTCGTCGACGGGACGGAAGTCCGCACCGGTCCCCCGCCGTCGGAGGAGGAGCTCCGCGCGCTGATTGCCCGTCGGGTGCAGAGGCTGCCGGACAGAACTCCTCCCGACAAAGGGCGAAGATGAACCGGCCGCGGAAGACGACCGCGCCAGCGAAGGCGATCGCCCGCGCCATCCACGACGAGATCGAAGCGCTGCCCACGCGGGACGCGTCGAGCGTGGACCGTATCCGCCGCCGTTACTCCGCTCTGCTTTCCCCCGAGTCTCCCGAACTCGTCGGCGAGGTGGCACGGGAGCTCCTCTCCCAGGGGCACCGCTGGTTCTCGTGCGCGATTGTTCGGTATCACAGGGCTGCATTTGCGTGTCTAGGAGCGGGGCAACTGGAGGAGCTGGGGCAAGGCATGGCCAGCTGGGGAGCGGTGGACGCGTTCGCCCGCACCTTGGCCGGGCCGGCATGGCTCGCGGGCCGGGTGCCGGACCGGCTCATCCACCGCTGGGCCAGATCCTCGGATCGCTGGTGGCGCCGGGCAGCCCTCGTCAGCACGGTCGCCCTCAACGTGCGCTCCCACGGCGGGACAGGGGATGCCCGCCGCACGCTGCGCGTGTGCGCGATGCTCGCCGCTGACCGCGACGACATGGTGGTGAAGGCCCTCTCGTGGGCGTTGCGCGAGCTCGTCGTTCACGATCGGGATGCGGTTGCCGCGTTCCTCGCCGAATACGAGGGCGTGCTCGCCGCACGGGTGAAGCGAGAAGTGCGCCACAAGATCGAGACCGGCGTCAAGAACCCCCGCCGCCGTTCCCGATAGGTCGGGGGTGGGATTGCGGCGGACCCTCGTGGGGCGTGGCTCCCGTCGCGCGAACTGCCCGCGCCGGTCCCGGGTCTACAAACCCGCCTGCGGCTCTGAAGAGGAACAGGGCTGCCGGGCTGACGGCGTTCCTCAACATGCCGGCGACCACCGACGCGGTGAGGTCCGTCGTCATCATGACTGGAGCTGGGATGCCTTCCCGCGCTGCCCTGCTGGCAGGAGATCTGCGGCTGGGATCGCTGGACCCTAAGAATGAAGGTCTGAACCGACGCCGCGTCGCAAACACCTTCGCTGAGGCAACTCGCACCCTCAGCGAGCGTAGGTCGTCCAGAGACGGGCCAACCAAGCGACGCGACGGGGGCAACGTGGTGTGCGGCGTCGGCGGTCTGCGGGTCCGAGGAGTACAATCCGCCCGCTCCGTCCGGCTGTGAACGCTGACCAGGACGGGAGTTGAGTTCCAGCGGGAGGCGGAGTGGAGAGAGGAGACAGGGGGATGCGGGTCTGGCTGGCCCAGCTGGTGGAGTTTCTCGGCCTGAAGCGGAGCATTCTTGGGCTTCTCGTGATGGCCATCCTCGTGGGGATGGGGGAGCACATGGCGGAGCAGTTCCTTCCCCTCTTCCTCCTCGCCCTTGGGGGCGGGTTCCTTTCGGTGGGGTTCCTGAACGGAATGGACAATCTTCTCGGTGCGCTGTACGCCTTCCCGGGCGGTTACCTCGCAGATCGCCTGGGCACGAAGCGGGCCCTCCTCCTGTTCAACGTCCTGTCGATGGTCGGGTTCCTCATCGTCGTCCTCATCCCGGCGTGGCCCGCGGTGTTGGCGGGAGCGGTCCTCTTTCTCTCTTGGACGGCGATCTCGCTCCCGGCAACGATGGGCCTGGTGGCCCGCGCCCTGCCCAAGGACAAGCGGACGATGGGGGTGTCGGTTCACTCCCTGGTCCGCCGTGTTCCGATGGCCCTCGGGCCGATGGTTGGGGGCGCGTTCATCGGCGTGTGGGGGGTGGAGCTGGGGGTACGGTTGGCGTTCGTGGGAGCGCTCCTCCTGGCCCTCGTGGCAGCGGTTCTCCAACAGGTGCTGATCGAGGACGACCGGAGGGATGGAGAAGGGACCGCGGCCCAGGCGGAGGGAAACCCGCTCCGGCTGTGGAAAGAGATGAGCGGGGACCTGCGGCGGCTCCTCGTGGCGGACATCCTCGTTCGGTTTTGCGAGCAGATCCCGTACGCGTTCGTCGTGGTGTGGGCGGTGGGGACGGCGGCCGCCCCCGGCCCGGTGACGGCCCTCCAATTCGGGATCCTCCGGTCGATCGAGATGGCCACAGCGGTCCTCGTCTACATCCCAGTCGCCTACCTCGCCGACCGGGGGCAGAAGAAACCGTTCGTCGTCGCCACGTTCGCCTTCTTCACCCTGTTTCCGGTCCTGCTCCTCTTCTCCCGCTCGTTCGGGATGCTCGTAGCGGCGTTCATCCTTCGTGGGCTGAAGGAGTTTGGCGAGCCGACGCGCAAGGCGCTCATCATGGACCTCGCCCCCGAGGGCCGGAAGGCGGGGATGTTCGGGCTGTACTACCTCGTGCGCGACGTGATCGTGTCGGTGGCGGCGTTCGGCGGGGCGCTCTTGTGGTCGGTGCGGCCGGAGGTGAACCTCCTTGCTGCGTTTGGGTTTGGGGCCGCGGGGACGTTGTGGTTCGCCCTGAAGGGGCGCGATCTGGGACCGGCCCGTGCCAGCGGCTGACCCCGCCCTGGGGCCGACCCCTTGATCGGGCCGAGCCTCATCCTCCGACAGCCGCGCGGGGTGGAGGTGGCTACAATGGCCGGGGTACCCCAAGGAGGCATCGATGTCTGAGCGACCACGGGGCGAGAAGGACGAGAAGGAAGAGGAGAAAGAGGAAGAGAAACGGCACGAGAAGCAGGAGAAGAGTTGGGATGAGAAGTGGCGTCAGGATCCGGTGGGCGCATTCATCTGGGCATCCATCTTCATCTGGGCCGGGCTCGTGCTCCTCGCCGCGAACACGGGGTACCTGGGACGGGTTGCCGACGCGTGGGGCCTGCCACGCCTCAGCACGTGGTCTGTGATCCTCGCTGGGGCGGGGGCACTGGTCCTCCTGGGGGCTCTCGTCCGCGTCCTCATCCCCTCCCTGCGACGCGGGGTGGCGGGCGCGTTCATCATCGGTGCTGTCCTTGTCGGGATCGGATTGCACGAGGTGGTCGGCTGGGACGTGGTGTGGCCGACGATCCTCATCGTGGTCGGGCTCTCGATTCTGCTCCAGGGCGTCCTGTTCCGCCGTCGCTAACCCAGACCGCCCAGAATCCGGCCTGCCCCCCGAGGTCGCAAAGCGCGCCGGGCAGAGCAGCGGGACCGTCCACCGATTCGCGGTCTCGCAGTCGGGGAAGAAGGCATCGAGAATCCGGGACCGCGGACCATGGGGTAGTGAACGGCGCCCCACGGATGACGGACCACCGACAACGGTGTTCCCCTGCGTTCTCTGCGACCCCAGCGGCGGGAGCTCGTCCGATCTACAGGCGGCCGAGGTTGAGGGTGGAGAGCTCGTCCCACAGGTACCGGAGCGGTGTCCACCACCGGTCGCGGCCGATGCAGCGGAAGTAGGGAGGTCGCAGCGCGAGGATGAGATCCCCGATCTTGTACCGGGGGAGGATCGGGGTGGACACGACGAGGCTTCCCCTCTCTCCCGGCCGCATCTCGTGGAGGAGCTTGATCCTGCGCCGTCGGGTTTCCACCTCGAACAGGAACAGGTCGTAGTTCGGAACCCATGCCCTCTGGCTATCTCTCTGTTGGCCGAACATCCCCTCGGTCGCGCCGTAGATCTCTCGGATCGCGGCGTGCCCGTACAGGGCGTGGAGGGCTGGCGCGAGGCGGGTGTTGATCCCGGGCACGCTCCCCAGCGTCATGATCTGGACCTTCCACAGCGTCTTGGGGTACAGCCCGTGAGCTCGCCTGAGCCAGCGGCCGAACCGGATCGCCGTCGGGGCGACTCCGCCGACGAGGGTCACGTTCTCCTCCCGGCACTTCTGGTAGGCGAGCTCGAACCGGGCGTTCCAGTCGCGGGCTGTCTTTCCGCCACCGAGGGCATCGATCTCGTCCTGCGACGGCACGGACCGGATCGGGGTCTCGCGGGACACGTGCTTGGTGTAGATCCCTGAGCTGTAGCCGTACTCGACCTCTCGATCTCCCATGCGCACCGTCCCCACCACGGATGGGAAGTTGAGGTTCAAGTTCACCCCGTCGAACAGGTCGAACCGCCTCGTCTCGAGCGCGTAGTTGACCATCGCCCGCCCCGCGGAGACGCGCATCCGGAGGTCGGTGGGCGTCATCGGGATGAACTTCTCCTCTCCCTGCGTCGTACCGCGGGTGATCGCCCACCCGATCGGCGGCTCGGTCAGCAGGAGGTCCGCTTCCCCGGCCATCACCCGGCCGATGAGGGGTTTGTAGTCCTCGTAGGTGGCGATCGGGAACGCCTTCCGGTAATCGGCGAGGCTTCCCACCGACCCCGCCCCGCGGTCACGGCCGTAGCCCGTCGCGCGGTAGAACGCGAGGAGTGTCTCCAGAACCCTTGCCTGTGCCGCGACCGGGTCGGCTACGCTCTCGTGCCACGGGGTCACGAGGGCCTGAAGCCGCCCCATCATCTGCTCCAAGGGGGGCATGAGGGGCTAGAACCCGCAGCGCTCGAAGAGTTCGACCTCGCCGATCTCCTCGACGACGATCGCCGGCAAGGGGTAGGTCGCCGACCGATCCTCACTGAGCGGAACGTCTTCCCCCGCCGGGACCAGCCGTCCCCGGACCTGGACGTTCTTTCCCACGAGTGGCTGGAGCAACGGGTCGTCGAGCCACGGCCAGCGCGGTTCCCCGACGAGCACGTAGAACCCATCCAGCCCCACGCCAAACTCGCCCGTCTGGAGGAGGTACAGCGGCCCCTCGCTTCGCGAACACCAGAACTGACGCACCGCGAGAAGGTATCCCGCCAGGACAACGCCCTCTTCCCGGTGTTCATCACCTAGCCGAACGGTGATGCGAAGGGTTCCCTCTTCGTAGACCGTGACCGGGCCGAGGGGGGAGATCGTCACCGCTAGGCTGTCCATCGTCGGTCCGGGCGGACCTTTCCGGCCGAGAAGGACCACAGCGGTCGGCGTCTCCTGAAGCTCGAACGGCCCCAGCGAACGGGTTTGCCCCGCTGTCACCACCAGGAAGGGGTAGAACGAGCGAATGGAGATCGAAGTCGTGTTCCGCATGAACACGGCGGCCGAGAACTCGTACACGGTGGCGCCAGGAAGCGCAGGATCTGCGGTGTTCGCGATCTCGATCGTGGCCTGCACCGCCTGTTCCCCCCGCGCGACGGTGTTCCCTAGGGCGAGTCCAGCCGCGATCCCCAACAGCAGCAGTGGCCAGTTGATCTTCGTGTGCGTCCGCATGACGCCTCCTTGGCCTAGGGCAAGACGCCCTCGGTCCCGTCCCATTGTATGCACGGTGCTCAACGCTGCCTGCCCGCGCCCTCCAGGTCCCGGAGGAGGGCGGAGAGCGCATGATCGGCCCGGCGCGCGATCGAGTCGAGGATGAACGCGAACTGGAAATGCCCGTACTTCGCCGGATCCACGGCGAGGTCGGCGTACCGCTCGTTGAAGAACTGCGCCCGATCCTCCCCCAGGGGCACGGGGTCGGCCAGGTTCTGCAGGGCGCGGTCGACGAGCTGGCCGAGGTGGAGCAGCCGCGCCTCGTCCCCCTCGGCCATGAAGAACGCCACCGCGAAGTCGTTGGCCATCCTCTCCTCATCGTACCGGTCGGGGACGACGTTCAACTCTCGCTGGAGCCAGTGCGTCATCTCGTGGGCGACGAGAAACCACCCGAAGAGCTCCTCGAACAGGCGCTCTGCCTCGTTGGGATCCGGGAGGAGGAAGGTGAAGAACGCCTGGATCTCGGCGTCGAGCGTGGGCCAGTGGGGGAGGGTGATCCGCCGCGTGCGAGCGTCGAAGTAGGCGAGCGCAGGCGTGTTCATGACTCGCACCGTGGGCACGTACCCCCGCTCCCACCCACGCCTCCACCTGGGCGGCATAGGAGCGGATGATCTCCTCCGCCTGAGCCTTGATGTCGGTTGGGGACAGGCTTTGTGCCCACCCGCGTGGTGCGGCCCATGCTGCGGCCATCGCCGCCAGGCACACGGTGGCGCGCGCTCGACGGGTCATCGTACCGTGTCGCCCCCCTCGCGGGCCCGGGCCCCGACGTTGAACCCCGCCGTCGCTCCCGCAGCTGCGGCAGGAGGGGCAAACGGAAGGATCGTCTCCGGAAGCTGCAAGGCGAACCCAAGGCCGAACGCGGCGCCCGTCCCTGCGGCGGCGCCGAGGAACGCGAGGCCGACGTTCCCCTCGACCCCGAGCCACGACCCGATCGCGATCACGCCGAGGCTTGACCCGCCGATCGTCCCCCCCGCGAACCCGAGGAACGCTCCGAGGATCGCCCGGCCGAGGGCCTCCCACCCCGTGGCCCCGAACGAGAACGCCCACGCCAGCGTGTAGGCGCCGAGCGCGGCCCCGGCGTAGCCTCCAGCAGTGCCGGCCAAGAACTCAAGCAGAACAGCATCTTGGGGCTCCACCGCAACCGCTGAGGCGCCCACGAGCGCCAGGACTAACACAACGGTCCACACCGTCCGCATGATCCGTCACCTCCGCCTCGAGTCTACCGCGGGCCGCGTCCAACGCGCAGATACCTGCCGGCCCGACTCGTCAGGCAACGCCCCCGTGGGTATCATGCTGTGGAAGGAGGCGGGATGAGAAAGGCGTGGATCTCTTGTGGGGTCTTGCTCTTGGCCGGCGCGATGGCGGTGGCCGTCGACCTGTCGGGCGAGTGGGCGTCGCAGCTCACGTTCGGCTCCGCGGCCGTCTCCGCCCGCACCACGTTCACCCTCCATCTGGCGGGGTCGGGGTGGCAGCTCACCAGCTCGTGGAACCCGTTCCTGCCGGAGGTGAGCAGCCACACGCTCGTCTTGAGGGGGGGCCTCGGTGCGCTCACCTGGACCGCCGGAGCTTCGTTCGACCTCGCCCCGCGCGGGGGGGGTCTCCCCCTCTCCCGGGCCCACGGGCAGGCCCTCTGGGCGGCCGAGGGTTTCGCCGTGCGGAGTGGGTTCGTCTCCTTCGACCTCGTGTTGGGAAACCTGACCCTTCGGCTGACCCTGCACGGAGCCCCGGCGGAGTAGGGTCCCGCGGGGGGCGTCGCCGATGCGCTGGGTGGTCGTGGGCACGTTATCGGTCCTGGTCGTCGGTCGCACCTACTTCAAGCTCCGCTACCACGCCTTGTGGGATAGCTACACCGGAAGGGAACCCCGGTGCCTGGTCCTGTACCGGACCGTAGTTGGGGCGGCCCTCGGCACGGGGGTAGCGCTGTACGTTCTCGACCGGGATTGGACCTGGATGAGCCATCCCACGGTTGGCATCCTGCGGTGGCTGGGGTTGGCAGCGATGTGGGGCGGCGTGGCGGTTGTGTTCTGGGCCCACTGGAGTCTGGGAGAGAACTTCAGTCCGTCGGTTGGGAAGGGTCGCACTCTCGTGACCGACGGCCCGTACCGGTGGATTCGTCATCCGATGTACGTGGGGTACGTTGTGCTCTTTGCGGGGGTGTGGCTTGTCACCGGTCAGTGGGTCATCGCGCTGTTCGCGGAGCTCATCCTGTTCTCCCTGGTTGCCTGGCGCCTGCCGATCGAGGAACGCCTCCTGGCCGAGCGATTCGGGGAGGGGTACCAGGTCTACGCGCAGCAGACCCCACGTTTCTTCCCCGTTGCCAGGCCGCGCAAGGCGACGCCCAGCAAGGCCCCTTCAGGGACCTGAACTTGAGCTAGGCTGCAACGTGCGGCCAACGGGGGACCTACGCTCGCGGCGGGCTCCTACGTCGACGAGGCCGCCCCTAGGGTTGAAGGCACTCGGGCGGCAGAATGCGGACCTCCTTCACGTCGGGGAACTGGAGGGCAGTCTTCTCGATCTGAGCGCGCAGGATTCCCGTTCGGCATGCCCCGCCAGAGGTCCGGTGCTCGGGATCCCCGAGGAGGACGGTTAGGGTCCCATTGCTCAGGAACAACGCCGCCACCCTCACGCCCGGAAGGGGAAACTCCGACGCGAAGCCTTCCGCCACCTCCCACGGAGCGAGCCGCTGCCCGAGAAGGAGGTTCAGCGCTCCCCGGGCGGGATCCGCGTCGCCCGGGACCCAGCGAGCGAGGGGGAGCACCGCCTCGGGGCTGCACGTCACGTCCCCATGGAGGAGGAGGTCAACGCCGACGTGGTAGGCGTACACGCGGACAGCCCACACGTCATCGGGGATCGGCCCCTGCGGGAGATCGGGGACACGCACGAGAAGTCCGCCTGCCACCCGGTACTCGAACGCCCGCTCTCCTGCCCTCAGCCGAACGATGTAGCCCGGAGTAACGACCTGGGCGTAGAGCACCCCCGGCTCGCGGACCCCGAGGCTTGTGTCGGAGAAGTCGCGGGTGAGGGCCTCGGCTACCTCGATCTTCCGCGTGCAGATCGCGAGATCCTCAGCGAGAGAAGCTCGCGCCCACGCAACGGCGCGCCGGGCCTCGGGGTCGGCGGTCCACGCCGGTTCGTCCGCCCCAGCGACGGCGTGCGGCGTGCGGGGGGACAGGAACCGTGCCGGGGCCATCAGGACCCGCTTGCCAATCTCGTCCTGGCGAATCACGAACGTGGCGCTGACCCACCCCTCGCACGCGTTACCCCAGGAGAGCGTGTACGCGCCGGCGGGAAGACGGATCCGCCAGTCTACGAATGTCCGCTCCTCACCTGCATCGAGGGACAGGACCTCGCCGAACGCGGCGACGATGCGCCACGGGCCGACCTGCGGCACGAGCGTCCACTCGAGCTCCGCCGGACGGTCGCGGTACCCCGCCGGTCCAACCGGCGTCACCCAGGACTGGATTCGGACGACTCCATCGGCCTCCATGCTCAGGGTGATCTCCGGCCGCAGCGCTTCGACCAGCGGCCCCGCGATCGCCACGCAACCTGCCAGAACCCCCGCAATCACCGCGCCCACTCCACGCTTCATGTCGCACCTCCTCTGACTCACGACCCGACGTTCCCCCGGACGATGTCGTGTACAGTATAGGGCGGACGTTCACTCCAGCCCATGATGACCACTGGTGGCGGCAGCGAGGGAGCAGCGAACGAGGCGTTGGCGTGACCCTGAACTGGTCGCGGGAGGAGGCGCGGCTGTACCAGCTCGCCGCGGTGGGGCTGCACGGCAAGCGCTATCCCGAGGGCGAAGACGGTGTTCGTGAGGCGTTTCGGGACCTCCGCGGGGTGCAGCTCGATCCGCTCCCGATCCTGGGGCGGAACCACGACCTCGTCCTCCAGTCCCGCGTGGACGGGACGCACCCGGGGACCTTCCTCGACCTCGTCCACCGCGAGCGGCTGGGGTTCGAGTACTGGGACAAGATGCTGTGCGCGGTCCCGATCGAAGAGTTCCCCCTCCTGCGCGGTCTCATGGAAATGGGTGGGGAACGGTGGGAACAGCAGCGCGAAGCGCGCCTGGATCGGGATCACCCTGGAGCGAAGGACGAGGTGCTGAAGGCGATACGCGAGTCCGGCCCCTTGTCCACAGCCGAACTGAGAAAGCTCTCCGTGGCCCAGGGTGCGCACCGCGGGTGGAAGACGACCCACGCCGCCGGGGCAGCGCTCGAGGTCCTGTGGAACCGAGGTCACCTGTCCGTAGGCCATCGCGTGAACTACCGGCGGTACTTCGACCTCACGGAGCGGGTGATCCCACCCGACGTCCTGACGCAACCCACAGTGATTGGCGAGGCGTTCCTGGCCGGGCTCCTCCGGAAGCGGGTGGAGATGGTGGGGCTCCTCCCCGCGGGCGGCGCCGCCGAAACCTGGATGTCGCTTCGCCAAGCCCGTAGCGACGGTCTGCCGCAACGGATGGTCGAAGCGGGGGAACTCACCCTCGTCCAAGTGGATGGAGTGCGCACACGGTTCTACGCCCGGCCAGATGCGGTAGGTCTCCTTCACGCGGCGGAGAAAGTCGCCGTCGACGATCGCGCGAGGCTGATCGCTCCCTTGGATCCCCTCCTGTGGTGCCGGGACGCGCTGGCCAAGGTGTGGGGGTTCGTGTACGCGTGGGAGGTGTACAAGAGACCGGAGCAGCGCACGTACGGGTACTACGTGCTCCCCATCGTCCACCGGGGCCGGTTCGTGGGGCGGTTTGACGGTCGGTACGAGACGAAGACGAGGACCCTCCGCGTGCTCGGGTACTGGAAGGAGCCGCACGGACTTCCCCTCACGCACCCGGCGATTCGCGATGCGTTCGGGCGGTTTCTGGCGTACGTTGAGGGGAAGAAGATCTCCTGGCCCACGCGCACGGCTTCATAGCTCGGCTCCGACGGACCTGGGGTTCTCGCATCCGAGGGTGGCGTGTTTCCCCGTCTGGGGATTGGCGCGGGAGGATCGTCTTCCACCCGTTCCTGGGGCGCGGAGCCCGAAGGACTCTGGGGAGCGAAGTCTGCACGTCAGACACGGTCGATGAACCTGGTGCCACCGGACTCGTGACGGGCCTAGCTCGCCGGTGACGGTCCAGGCGATAGAATGACTCTCGGAACTTCACAGGAGGTGGACTGAAGATGAGGTTGCTGACGAGACTTGTGGCGGGCGGTGGCGTGGCGGCGTTCTTCTTCTTCTCCTGGGTGATCATGATGCTCTGGAACAGCATCGTCGCCGGTCAGCTCGGGCTGGTCGGCACCCTGTCGTACCTGCAGACCTGCGGGTTGTGGTTCATGATCATCCTTCTCTTCGCCTGGACCGGGATCGGGGTGCGGTGGCAGTTCCGGAGGGTGTGGCATTCGGAGCGCCGGAGCGAGGACTACGGCCGCGATATCGAGCGGAAGATCAAGAGCGGGTTCGCCCGCTGGGTGGGGGCGGACAAGGACATGGACTGGGACGAACTTGGGGAGAGGATCGAGAAGAAGATCAAGTCTCGCATCAAGGACTGGCTCGCCGAGGAAGGCTGATCGAGGTAGCAGACCACGAGAACAGCGCAGCCGCAGGCCAGCGAGGCAAGTCACGACCCTGGGTTGTGCTGTCCTCTCTGGGGCGATCGGTTGGTGGGCGCGGCTAGTCCTCGCGGCGGACGGTGAGGCGGGACCGGTTCTGGCCGACTACCCGGACGCGATCTCCAGCGTGCACAGGCTCCCCCTCTGCCCGAGCCCGCCAATACTCGCCCTTCACGAACACCCAGCCCTCGGGCTGCAGATCGTCCTTTGCCACACCGGACAAGCCCACCATCGTCGTCAGAGGGCGGGGCTTGCGGCGTTGGGCGAGCAGGCCCTTCGAAGCGATGAACAGGAACAGGAGGGTCAGCGTGCCCACCGTGGTGGCGACGGTGATCCACGACAGCCGCAGCGGCGTTCCCTCGAGCTCAAACAGCGAGAACGATCCGATGACTAGGCTTACTACTCCACCGATGGTGAGGATCCCGTCGGTGGGCGTGAGCGCATCGAGGACCATCAGTAGGACCCCAAAGAGGATGAGTGCGACGCCAACGAAGCTGATGGGGAGCACTTGAAGACCGAGGAGGGCGAGGAGGAGGGAGATTCCTCCTCCCACAAGGCCGATCCCGATCCCCGGCGTGAAGAACTCGTAGATCAAGCCGTACAGCCCCAGCATGAGAAGGATGTAGACGAGGTTTGGGTCAGCAAGGTAGGAGAACAGCCTGTCCTTGAACGTCATCCCGATCTCCCGCACCGGAACCCCGGCCGTGCGGAGGGTCCGTCCGTCGCGGAGCGTGTACCCGTCGAGTGCTGCGAGGAGTGATGCGAAGGAGTCTGCCAGCAGCTCAATCACTCCGAGGTCGAGGGCCTCGGTCGCGGTCACGGTTGCCGACTCGCGCACGGCACGCTCAACCCAGTCAGCGTTTCGGCCTCGGAGCTCAGCGACGGACCGGATCCGCGACACGGCGTCGTTGACTGCCTTCTGGATGACCGGGTCGTCTTCCTTCGCTGTCTCCCCGGTGATCGCCACGGGGTGAGCAGCGCCGGTGCTCGTTCCTCGGGCCATTGCCGCCACGTCTGCCGAGACGAGGATGAACGTGCCAGCAGAGGCAGCGCGGGCTCCTGCGGGTCCGACCCAGACCACGACGGGAACCTTCGAGGCGAGGATCGCCTCCACCATCTCCTTCATCGCCGTGTCGAGCCCGCCCGGAGTGTCGAGCACCAGCACCACCAGCGATGCGCCGATGCGGTCTGCCTCCGCCAGCCCACGCACAACGTAGGCGCTCGTGGCCGGGTTCACCGTGCCGTCGAGCGACAGCCGCACCACCTCGCCTGTCCCGGCGAGGGACACCACCAGGAAGGCCACCGCCGCAATCACGGATCGTCGCATCGCGGTTCATTGTAGCGCCGGGATGCAGCTCGAGCTGCCGCTGCTCAGCTGCGAGCGGGCGGTTCGCCCGCATCCGGGAAATGCGGGGCGTCCGCTATACTTGTCCCGATGAGGCGGTGGATCGGCGGGATCGCGGTCGGGGGACTTCTTTGGGGGATGTGGGTTCTCCTCTGGCGGGGCGCGGGATGGCCCATCCTCGTAGTGGGTGGCCTGTTTCCCACAGTTGCCCTCGGCGCGGTGAAGGCGGGCATCCTGCCGATGGACTTCCCCCTCGCGGCGTGGGTCCGTCTGGACTTGTGGCTAGTGTTGGGGATCACGGTCTTCGCTCTCATCGTCGCGGCAGTTGCCCGCACCGGGTGGGCGATCCTCACCGGCGGCGTCCGATCCGGGATCATTGCCATCCCGGTCCGGGTCCGGTCGGAGATGGGGCAGCTCCTCCTCCTGTGGACGATCACCGTCACGCCGGGGACGATCGCCCTGCTCGTCGAAGGCGACGTGGCCTATGTGCACTGTCTACACCAACCGTCGGGTCCGTGCCTTCCCGGAACAACGTTCGTCCAGAGCTTGTTGCTGAGGTTGTGGGGATGAGAACGGCTGTTCTGGTTGCGCTGATCTGCACCGCGATTCCTCCGCTGGGAAGGTTGTGGGCGGGGCCAACTCTGTGGGACCGGCTGACCGGCGCGGCGTCGCTGAACGTGCGGATCACTCTCGCTCTGGCTGCGGAGGCCGCGTTCGCTGGCTACGGAATCCTCCTCGACGTGGCCCTGGCGTACGCCGTACTTGGGTTCCTGGGAACGGTGCTCGTGGCGCGGTTTGCGGAACGGGGGCAGCGATGATCGGGACCGTGTTCCTCGCTGCCGGGCTGGCTCTGCTCCTCCTCGGCGGGGTGGGGCTGCTACGGTTCCGGGGCCCGTACGAGCGGCTTCAGGCGGCGGGGGTTGGCGACATCGGGGGTGCGTTCTTGTTCTTAGTAGGACTGATTCTCCGCCTTGGTTGGCCTGCGACCGGGGGGATTCTCGTTGCGCTGATTGGCTTCTTCCTGTTCACTGGGCCGCTGTCAACCCATGCCATCGCCAAGGCTGCGTTTGTGCGGGGCGAGCGGCCCAGCGAGGACTGACGATGGCGGTGATCCTGTTCTCGGCTCTGACGCTGGCGCTGGCCGTGTTCGCCCTTGCCCAGCGCCGGCTGCTGTGGGGGGTGATCGGGGTTGGCGCGCACTCGCTGGCCCTCGCGGGGGTGTACCTGTTCCTGGCTGCGCCTGACGTCGCGCTCACCCAAGCTGCGATCGGGTTCGGCCTCGTCACCTTCATCTACCTTCTCGCCCTCCGGAGGACGGGAAGGCTGACCGTGGTTGCCGTTGAGACCCCCCCTCTCCTCCATCAGGACGGGCAACAGGTGGTTGGGCTGGAGTGGGAGATCCTGGCTCGGCTCGGCCGTCAGCTCCATCGGGACATCGAGGTGCTGTGGGTGACCCGGGCTGAGATCCCGCGCCTTCTCTGTTCCGGCGAGGCCGACATCGGTGCCGGAGGCTACCTTCCGCGAGCTGAGGAGCAGGTTCTCCTTTCGCGTCCCCTTGTACCGACCCGCATCGTGACGGTGCGGTGCGGTTCTGGCCCGCTCGGGGCAGTGGATGGAGATCGAGGGCAGGATCGGCTCCCTCCGGACGGCATAGCGTACGAGGACCACCAGCAGCTGGTGGCCGCCGTGCGCACTGGGGAGATCGGGGGTGCGGTGGCCGATCTGCTCCATGTCCGACACTGGGTACTGGCGGACGAGATCCAACCGATCCAGACGACGGACGAGGAGGAGACGGCGTTCCGGTTTGCCGTAGCGCCGAGCGAGGGCGACCTTCGCCAGGCACTTGACACGCTCATTGCTGAGCTGGAAGCGAGTGGACAACTGGCGAAGTGGCTGGAGAGGTACGTCGGATGAGGGTCTGGACCGCCGTCGCTCTCCTGGGGTTAGTGGGTCTGCTCGCGCTCGGCGTGAGTGGGGTGTTCCCCCGGCCGGAGCTTCCGCCCGTGGACGAGGTGGCCGCCGAGTGGGGCGCGCAGAACGTTGTTGCGGCGATCATCCTTGGCGTTCGCCTGTGGGATACCTTGTTCGAGATCCTCGTCTATGCGATGACGATGGTCGGAGTGAAACTGGGGCTACGCCTTCTCCGCTGGGAGCACCCGCTTCCCCCGGTCCCGGAGACCCCCCTTCTCCGTCGTTCGGCCGACCTTCTCCTTGGTCCGGTCGTCGTCTTCGCCCTGTACGTGGCCATGAGCGGGCACCTCGGCCCCGGGGGTGGGTTCCCGGCTGGGGCGATCCTTGGCACGGCCCTTCTCCTCCTTGCCCTGGCCAAGGGGGTCGAGCGGCTGAGCGCCGAGATCCACGAGCCGGCTCTGGAGTGGGCCGAGTACGGGGCGATCGTCGTGATCCTCGCTGTGGCAGGGGGCATGCTCCTCCTGGGGCGCCGGGGGAGCGGGTACCTCGTCGCCGCGAACCTGTTCATCGCCCTTGAGGTGGCGATCGGAGCGTGGGTTGTCCTGCACCGGTTCGCGAGTTCGCGAGGGGAGGTGTAGGGTGGAGGGTCTGACTGCGGTGGCCCTCGCGATCGCCCTTGCTGCGCTCGGGCTCTGGAATCTCATTGTGCGGCGAAACCTCATCTGGAAACTCCTCGGCCTGAACGTAGCTGCGAGCGGTGCGATCCTGTTCCTGGTTGCGCTGGCCCATCGACCGGGTGCGAGCCCGCCCATTGTCGGCCTCGGGCCGGGACCGTCCGCGGATCCACTGCCTCATGCACTGGTCTTGACCGCAATCGTGATCGATTTCGCCACGCTCGCCCTGGCGCTCGTGTACGTCATCTTCTTGACCGAGCACCGCCACACCCAGGACGTCGAGCGGCTGGAGCGAGATGAGGAGCGCGGGTGGCCGCAGCCCTGAGTGGAGTGCTGGCCTACTTGGGTTGTGGTCTCCTCGGATGTGTGAGGGCGCCGCGGGCGTTCTCGCTTCTGGCCTTGCTCGCAGGGATCGCCTCGTTCTCGTTGTGGGCTCCCGGGTTTGCGGAGACCCTGGTGGGGGGTCTTCCCTGGGGAATCGCCGTCGCCGGCGACGTGTGGGCGGCGGGCGTATGGGTGCTCGGCCTGGTCCTCCACGCGGCGCTTCTCCTCCATGCTTGGACGAAGGACAGCGCCTTCCACCCGCTGGCCACGGTACTCATCGGCGCGTGCTTGGCAGGCTCGCTGTCCCGGGATCTGTTCAACCTGTACGTGTTGATGGACCTCTCCTCCCTCATTGCCCTCGTCCTGATCGCTTCTGGCCGCCGGGTGAAGGCAGTCTGGGCGGGCCTGCAGTACCTGGTGCTGACCGAGGTCGGGCTCACCCTGTACCTGTTCGGGCTGGGCCTTGTGTACGCCCGGCTGGGCACCCTGTCGGTCACAGCGTTGGCGCAGCGGGGGCCAAGCCTGTCCGACCCGGCCCTCGCGGTGGGGGTCGGTCTTCTCCTCGCCGGGGCCGCGGTGAAGACTGGCGTGTTCCTCCTTGGACTGTGGCTTCCCCAAGCCCACGGCCAGGCCCCGACCGAAGCCTCGGTTCTCCTCTCGGGAATCGTGGTCAAGATCGGGGTCGTCACACTGGCTCGGCTTTCTGAGGCGTTCCCGGTGGGCACCGTCCTGCTCCTTCTCGGGATCGTGACCGGTTTCGGCGGGCTGGCGTACGCACTCTGGGAGAAGGACCTCAAGGTGTTTCTCGCCTTCCACACCGTGTCCCAACTTGGATACATGCTGGTGGGTCTTGGCTTGGGAGCAGGGATGGGGGCCCTCTTGTACGTCGTCGCGCACGGCTTGTTCAAAGGGCTCCTCTTTCTCGCTGCCGGTGAGGCGGTTGACCGGGCTGACCGCCGCGAGATCGCGGCACTTGCCGGGCGCCTTTCCATCCCTGTGGCGGTGGGACTGGGAGTGGGTACGTGCGCGATCGCAGGGCTCCCTCCACTCGTCGGATTCGCAGCCAAGGGGCTCCTCGCCCAAGGAGCGCCGGCATGGGCCAAAGGAGTGTTCTACGCCCTGGGGCTTGGCACTGCCGCATCGTTCTCCAAGCTCGTGCCCCTGTTCCGACCGCGGGACGTCGGCCCTGTCGGTGGAATTCCCGTACTCGTCGTCGCGGTGCTGGCTCTTGGTCTTGGGGCGACTCTCGCCGTGGGCGGTCTCCTCTCCCTGCGGGTGTGGGGCGAGGCGGTCCTGATCGTGGTGATGGGGTATGGTCTGTACTTCGCCCTGCGCCGGGTTCGTCCTCGGCTTCCTCGTTGGGGGTTCGACTGGAGCGTGGTGAGCCTACTTGTGGCCTCGGTCGGGGTGGCTGGTCTGGTTGTGCTCGGTGGGCTGTAAGGTGGGGCGTCCCGCGCGAGAGGGGAAGGCGTGACGGCGGCACTGGCCGGGGTCCTCGTCTACCTTGCCTGTGGGGTGGCAGGGATTCTCGGCGCGGGCCGGCTAACGGCTCTCTTCGCGATCGTCGTGGCTTGGGTCTCTCTTCTGTTCTGGGCACCGGGGTTTCCCGTCGGCTTGGTGGGGGGACCCCCGTGGGGGATCCCCGTTGCCGGGGACACTCTCGCCCTCGCACTGTGGGTGCTGGCCCCCCTCATCCATGCGACTGCAGCGTGGCACGAGCGTCACCGCTCGACCACGTTCCACGGACTCGTCACGCTTCTTGTCGGCACGTGTCTGGCCACCGTTCTGTCCCGCGACCTGTTCAACCTGTACGTTCTCCTCGACCTTGGTTCGCTCCTCGCTGTTGTGCTCATCGCGTACGATCGGCGGTCACAGGCTGTCTGGGCTGGGTTCCGGTACCTTCTTCTGTCTGCCCTGGGGATGCTCCTCTACCTGTTCGGGGTGGGGCTCGTCTATGCAGACCTCGGTACCCTATCGCTCGTTCAGATCGCGGAGATCGCACCCAGCCTATCCCGCCCGCCGCTTGCGGTGGGGGCGAGTCTGCTTGTGGTGGGTGCAGCAGTGAAGGCAGGGGTATTCCTTATTGGGTTCTGGCTCCCTGGCGCCTACCGTCTCGCCCCGGTGGGGGTGGTCACCCTTCTTGCGGGGTTGGCAGGGAAGACGGGGATCGTGGCCCTGGCCCGCCTGAGCGAGGCGCTTCCCGTAGGACCGGTCGTGGCGGTGTTGGGTGTGGTCACGGGATTCGGGGGCCTCATCTACGCCCTATGGGAACGCGACCTGATGCGGTTCCTTGCCTACCACATCCTCTCGCAGTACGGGTACATGCTGGTCGGGTTCGGCCTCGGAGGAGCTGCGTTCACCGGAGCGATCTACTACACCCTGGCCCACTGCTTGTTCAAGGGCCTTCTCTTCTACGCCGCGGGTAGCGGGATCGAGGCAGTTGGGATCCGCGAGATTCCGAATCTGGCGGGTCGGCTCCCCCGCAGCGCTGCGGGGGGCCTTGCTCTGGGAGCGTTGTCCATCGCGGGCATCCCTCCTCTGGCAGGGTTTGTGGCCAAGGAGTTCCTCGGCACCCTTGTTCCTGGGGGGTATGGGTGGGCGTTGACCCTGCTTGGGGTGGGGACGGCAGCCTCGTTCAGCAAACTTCTCCCCCTCTTGCGCCCCACATCGGAGCACGGAGAGTGGGGTGGGGTTGTCCTTCTCAGCATGGGGGTGGTGGGCTTCTCTGTATGGGGTGCAGCCAGCCTGCCCGGGCTCCTCACCCCCATCGTTTGGGCGAAGGCGCTTGCCGCTGTTGCGGCGGGGTTCGCGCTGTACCACCTGGTGAGGAGGGTCCAGGTGCCGCTCCCGCAGGTCAGGGTACACCACATGTCGTTGGCGATGCTGATGGTCACTGCGGTGCTGGCGGCGGTGCACCTTGTGAGCTAGGCCCGATCCACGTGCTGACGGGCTGGCAGACCGTACGGGGTTGCGCCGTCGGGCCGGATGTGCAAAGCGCAGTTCGCGAGGGCAATTGACGGTACAATGTGCCGGTTCTGGAGGAGGGACCATGGCCGACAAGATCAGGGTTAGGGGCGAATTGTCAGGGATGTTCTGGTTCGCGGGGTGGCTGTTCACGCTGGCGTTCACCCAGCTTCTGTGGTGGCAGGCGATCCTCGCGCTCGTGATCTGGCCGTACTACCTGGGGGTCCGGCTGCGGTAGTCGATAGGCTCCTCTCGCGGTGTCCAGGGCCTCTCGAGGTCGCCCCGCAGCGCGACCGGCACCTGTGTGGCTTCGAGTGCAGCAGCACGGGCGTGCCTCTGGACCTTCTGAGGAGACCGGCCGGCTCGCGCGCGGCGTCGTGGCTGCGCCTGTCCTCGGCGATCCTGGTTGCCGAGAGCCGTACCGGTCTACGGGACAGCGGACTCTGACGTACCAAGATCGGCGCCTTGACAGGACAGGGGGGGCGCTGCTATGGTAGCTCAGCGGCGCAGGTCGGAGCTGTTGCGGGTTTCCACGCTCTGCCCAGCCGGAACGCACACCCGCTACAGGGGAGGAGGAGCGCTATGGGAAAGAAGATTGGCGTAGGGCTTGTTCTTATGTTGATGTTCCTGGCGATTGTGGGCCCGGCAGCAATCGGATCCACGCGGTTCCAGGGCATTGCTGGCGACTACCAGATCGACATCACGCGACTTGGGATGCCGCTGGTGTTCTACCTGCGGATCAACCCCGACGGGACGTTCATGCTGTCCCCGAACACGAAGTTCGATCCCAGCGAGAGCCGCGGAACGGGAGTGCTTGCCGAGAGCCGGGGTGTCTACATGATGATCTACAAGGAGCACACGCCAGACAATCCCAAGACGGCTACGTTCGTGCTCGATGGTCCTAACCTCGTCTTCCAATCACGACTGCCCTATGGCCAAAGCAACATTCTGAATACGGCTGAAGATCCTGACAACCCTGAGATCATCTACACCCTGACGGCCGACACGCTGGCTTTGTCGGAGTATTACGGCACATACGTTGGTTCCCATTCCACCCCGGCCATGGGTGCAACGGTGGAATACGTCTACACTCTTCAGCTCAAGGCGGGGTTGCGGTATGTGTTCACCAGTGAGTTTGCGATGGGGGGGACCACCTACACCTACAGCGAGACCGGAACGTGGAACGTGTCTGGACAGGAGTTCACCCTCGATCCCACGGATGAACCCGCAGTACAGGGAACGATCAGCACCGATGGCCGAATCACGGTCGGCATCCGCCCCTCGGCCATGGCTGCGGCGAGGACTCCTCGGGAGCTGCGTCTGGCTACCCATGCTCACGTGGCCGGCACGTACTTCGCCGAGAAGTCCACGCCGATGTACACCGCCAAGGTGACCCTGGTCTTGGACATGTTTGGCCACTATCGCTACACCGCAGACGTCGGGCAGCCGCAGCTGTACGAGGAGTTGGGGTCGTACGATGTGACCGGGTCTACGATCACGTTCCGACCGGAGGGCGGGAGTGCGTACACGGCAACACTCGAGAACTTGGTGCTGACCGGTAGCTTCCGGGTAATCGGCGCCATGCCGGCGACGCAAATGGTCATGTACGGTCGGGCCATCCAAGGGACGTTTGCGGGAACGGCAACGCACGAGGGGGTCGAGTACCAAGCGGTTCTTACCCTGAACCCGAATGGCACTTACCAGCTGTTGGTCTCCGATGAGGCTGGACACGCAGTCGTCGACAAGACGGGAACCTTCCAGATGCGGCGCGCGATGACCCTCAATGTGGTGCTGACAGGAATCGATCCTGCGCCCACTTGTTCTGTGAGCGACTCCGGACTGAACTTCAGCATCATCCTCCCAGGCATGACTGCAACGTCGAGCATGGGCGGACTCGGCTTCAGTCTGAAGCGAAAGTGAGGCAGTGAACCACCACAGAGACTAGCTTGGGCCCCGCCAAGCCCAGCAGAGGCTGGGCTTGGCGGGGGTTGTCTGCGATCCGGCGGTCTTGCGACCGCAGGGAGGAGGGAGTGCCCAGAAGGTGGGGAAGCTGGTTCCTTCGCGTCGCCCTGCTCGTGAGCGCAGCGACTCTTCTGGCGGGTTGCCAGCGCAACGAGTACCCCCGCCGGACGGATCCCACGAACACCTTGTACGTGGGGGTGGTCGAGTCGTCTTTTCCCACCGCGTTCATGCCGTGGCTCTCGCGGGAAGGGATCGCACCCACAATCGCTAGCATGCTGTACAGCACTTTGTTTGCATACGATGACGAAACCGGCGGATTCCTCCCCAACCTCGCCCAGAACTGGTACTACGTGGATGTGCAGGGCCGGCCGATCGTGACGGAGTCAGGGAGTGTCGACTACGGACGCCTGGAGAAAGATGGTGTGCGAACCCTTCGCAACCCCCAGACGGGTCAGACAGAGCGGTACCTTGTTGTTCGAGTTGAGCTCGACCCGCGCGCCCGGTGGAGTGACGGACAGCCGGTGACTGCTGAGGACGTGTACTACACCCTGGACATCGCCCGCAACAACTACCTGTCGAACCACGCGGGTGCTCTGGCGTGGACGGCCGATCTCCTACACCTGTACTCCAACGCGGGCCAGTTGCAGCTACAGGGGATCTTCACGTACAGCCGGGGGGCGGCGGAGCAGGGTTACCCGGTTGAAGATAGCGATCGGGACCATGTGGTCTACCTCCACGTCCGAAGCGTCCTGGGCGCGGTGACGAGCCTGTTCACCACCGTTCTCATTCTACCCCGGCATCTTTGGGAGCCGGTCGTCAGCCGGGACAACCAGCTCAACAGCCGAAACCCCGACGCGCGGATGCAGCTTCTGTACCAGAACCCCGTGGGGAGTGGTCCGTACGTGCTCGACCCGTTAGCGTCGGGACCGTCGCAACTCGTCCTGCGACGCAACGAGCTCTACCACCTGACCCATGACGATGGCAGCCCGCTGTATGCCGTGGAGACGATCCGCCTCATCCTCTACCAGGAGCTCAACGTTGCCATCTACGCGGTCATGCAGGGCCACATCGACATGCTTAGCGCTGCCCTGAGCCCCAACTACGTGCGTCTGTTCGAAGGGCGGGATGACCTCTTCCTGTCGATTGCCGAGGGCACGTTCACACAGACGTTGGTGTTCAACGTGAACCCCGTCGCGAGCGAGCGGACTCCCCTGCGCGCCCTCCTGGCGAACCGGGATCTGCGTCATGCCATAGCGTTGGCGATCGACAGCGAGATGCTCATTCGTCTGGTAGCCAACGGTGCGGCCACACGAGTCAGCGCCGGCCTGATCCGCGAAAGCTTGACCGACTTCTACAATCCCAACGCCGACATCCTCAAGGGGGATTACGCAGCGCGGTTGGAGCGAGCGAACCAGCTGCTGGACCAGATCCTGCCGGAGAGAGACCAGCACGGGTACCGTCTCCACAACGGCGAACGCGTGTCCTTCGGGATTCTGGGGCATCCGGGTGAGATCGAGCTGATTGCGTTTCTCCAAGTCCAGCTCCAGAAGATCGGGATCGAGATCCGGTATCAGGCGAAAGGCAGCTCTCCGGAGACCACCTACCTGTGGACGAGTCGCTTCGACATGACCATTCACGGGGTGATTTTCTCGTTGGCAAACGTGGACATCATGTTCAACGCCCACTTTGTGGCCCTTGGGCGTACCTCCAACTACGGACGGTTGGTCAACCCCGATCTGGCCAGGGGGATTGAAGAGATGCGTTCCACTCTGAACCTGCACCGCAAGTACCAGCTTCTGTACGAGCTGCAGCCCGTGATCGCTGAGCTGTTCTACAAGGTTCCTCTGTACAGCCCGCAGGTGATCTCCATTGCTCGCACGGACCGGTACACCGGCTACGAAGTGGTTCCCGGAGCTACGGTCTT